>NZ_JARZFX010000013.1:0-78881 GCF_036026595.1 Virgibacillus tibetensis
TCTTGAAATTTCTTTTTAATTTCAAACAAAAGCGATTCATCACACATCTGAAGAAGTGGGCTTTCTCGCTTTAAATTCTGTAAGTTACCGATATAATAACAATATGGAAGCTCTAAAAAACTTATCTCTAGAAGTACCAATTGGCTCGAAAGTTGCTCTTTTAGGACCTAACGTAGCAGGTAAATCTACCTTATTACATCATTTAAATGGATTAAAGATTCCAAATGAAGGTTCAGTAAAAATAATAGGAAGCTCCTTAACAAAAAAACTGCTCCCTCCATTCGTCACCAAGTGGGCTTAGTATTTCAGGATCCTGATGATCAAGTATTCTCTGGCACTGTCTGGGAAGATGTTTCGTTTGGTCCACGAAATTTAAATATGTCAGAAGAAGAGACTGAAGGGGTCTGTCGGGCCGCATTAGGAAATGTTGGTATGCTGGAGCAAAGAAATAGAGCACCATATCATTTAAGCTATGGGCAAAATAACGAGTTGCAATTGCAGGTATACTTGCCATGCGCCCCGACATTGTTTTATTGGATGAGCCTATGGCATTCCTGGATCCCGCAGGTCAGGATGAGGTTGCTGGGTTGTTACAAGGTTTGCATTATATCGGGAAAACTATCTGCTATCTATTCAAGATGTTAATTTTGCAGCCTCCTGGGCAGATATGGTTGTCCTGCTAAAAGACGGGGAACTACTTGCAGTGGGAGATACGCGATTATTAGTAAATGAGGCATATATCCGCAAAGCAAACATGCACCTCCCTATTATTTTCAGAACTTTTAAAATGGTACCCGAACTACTTACGGATTCTTCCAGTAAACGAGCAGGAAGCACATCGATTATTGTTTAAGCACTTTAAAGATAAGCAAAAGTTTGTATATTAGAAATTCAACATTCACAGCAGTTTAACAATTAATGTTGGTGCTGAATTAACTATTATCCTGGTTATTATTAGGCTCGTTTGCTTCTTGGTTATTCATAAAATTATTTTCAAAATCTTCGGTTTCCTGATCATTGAACTTCACAGATCCATTTTCTGAAAGAAGCTCCTTTAAATTCTCAGCGTCACTTAAAGCCGTTAAGCCAACTAACAATGTCCCAGACAAATCTTCCACATTCAGATCTTGAATTTTATAGTTAATATTTTCAATAGTAATAGGTTTTATATTTTCAATTTCCTCTTTAATTTCTTTTGTCTCATTCTCCATTTCAATAAGCTTTTCATACAACTTTTCTATGTGCTCTGTAATGCCTAATGGTGGATAATATGGTTGCTCTACTTGCTTTTTATCACATTGTTCTTCATATTCTGGACGTGCCAATGGTTGATCCATCTGTTTGTAAGGACTGGGATAAGAAGTATATCCTGGCAAATGGTTTTGTGTATAAGGGTAATGCTGATAATAATAACGCCACTGCTGATTCATTTTTTCACTCCTTCACAAGTCTTACTTGCCTTTATTTCTGAACCTGGGTAGTTTGCGGGATAAGGTGGAGGGTAACTGAGGTATGGAGGGATCCTTTCTTCAATTTCTTCGTCTTCTACTTCCCCTTCCTCATAATACGGTTTTGGCAATTGCATAGAGGAAGACCTGTTGTGCGCAAAAACGATTTTTCCGATGTTCATGGAACCTAATGTACTGATGGAATTAATGTTTATATTTTTAATATTTATGTTCATTCCCATAGTGTTTCAGCCTTTCATTTACTCTCTTATAGTTGTTTCTGTGCCTGGTCTTTTATGTCTGGATCATTTGCATAATTTGCATTGTTAAATTGCAATGGACTATTAACCGCATCACCAGAATGATAATACCCAACGTTCATCTTCACGTTAGCCTGATGAGCTTTATGCAAGACATTACCAAAGTTTATCGATCCATTATTCGATATACTATTAATTCGTATTCCAAAGATATTATTAACGTGAGATACCATATATACTGCCTCCTAAGACGATATATCAGATCAGTTTAGCCTAACTGTTCTCAGAAACAGTATATACAGTATTAGGCAAATATGTGAGAAATAAAGTATGGTAAAACTTTGGTTATGACTCGCATCCTAAAATGAAAAAATAGAAATTCATCACTTGATACTAATAATCTCACCAGTGTTTAGTTATATATCAAAATTATACTTGTGCCTGAGGCTGATCAACTACATCTGGGTCATTGGAGAAATTTATATTATTAAATTGCAATGGACTGAAATTTGCATCCCCCGGTTGAGTATACCCTGAATTCATCTTTAAATTTGCCTGGTGCCCCTTATGGGCAGCATTTCCAAAGGTTATTGCAGCATTATTCGAGGCATTGTTTATTCGAATTCCAAAAATATTGTTAATGTGTGTTGATATCATATGCACCACCTTACTACCTTTAATAAAATTATTATATTCTGTCATGTAACGATGCGTGATAGGGTAAAACTTCATTCATTGGGAGCCCACCTTTTCGTTCTGAATGTAAGTTGAACAGCTTTCAATTGATCCCTACTTATCATCCTTGGTTACACCTCACCTGCTTGAATTGTGGTCATTACGAAGTACTAAAGTACAAACGTAAAATACGTGCCCATCCCGCCTTCGCCATAGGATAAGGTAATCTTACATGAAATAGATTGCAAGCAGAATGGTGTTCTTCTCATTCAAGGACGTGTCGATTTCAGTGGGCCTGTTAGGTACATGCGGAATAATTTATTATCCCCGGAAAATTATCCGCTACTGTCTATACGAAACATGTAAAAGTGCATAGGATATATGTGTGAGAGAAGTTTTTTCTCCAAAAGAATACCTCAAGGAGGGAACTAATTATGAGCTATGCTGCAGGTGGAGGCTTTGCGTTAATTGTTGTGTTGTTCATCCTGTTAATTATCGTTGGAGCATCTTTCTATGGAGGATACGGCGCATACTAATATGAATATGCAGGAAACAAATGTCCCTCATTGTGAGTGGACATTTGTTGTTTGGGAAAGAAAGATTAGATAAGGTATTTGGTATGGGACCGACTTTATACAGGTCTCTGATTTCTCCGGTTTTGTCGTGTGAGATTGGAAATATTAAATCATATTCATCGAAACGATCAACGATAAGGTATTGTTCTATCACTCTGAGTTTCTCCTAATTATTTGTGAAAAGGCAAGGGGAATAGATTCTTTGCTTAATCAATATGGAGTTCCTGTTTTATATTTTCGATTCCAAACCGATCTACAAATCTATAAAAATTCTCTCTCTTTTTACCATTTTCTCTATATAGATCTAATATGCGATCCACAAGTTCATATAATTCTTCCGGTTGGAGATTCGACTTAATCAATTTTCCAGTTCTTGCGTCTCTTCCTTTTGATTTACCGCCAATATATAGTTCAAATGTATCTTTATCCTTCATAACACCTATATCATTGATCAATGGTTCGCCGCAACCAATTGGACACCCCGTGTAGGCAGGTTTTAATGTAAAGGGTACTTCCTGACCTGCAATACGACGATTTAATTCCTTAGCAACAGGCATCCCCTCTTCTTCTTCACCTTTACAGAAATTACAGGTTCTTAAATTCTTTACATATTTCCCCACCTTATAATAATGCAATCCGACCTCATCAAACATCGTTTTCGCTTCTTCCAATTCGTCTTCTGGAATCTGAACGATGAGTTGCTGTAACGTAGTCAATTCAATCTCGGTATCTTCATCTAAATACTCACTTAATACAGCTAATTGCCTAGGTTTAAGTTTCGCTCCATAACCTATTCCACCGTTAACAGCTAAAGGTATATACTTTTTTTTCTCCATTATTCTTCTAATTCCCCCTTTTCATTATATAATCCATATGTATGGGATACCCCTGTATAGTATACTATCACCTTTTAACTATAATTTTTAGTTTAATCGAATAAATAATGGAAATTTATATGTGTACAATAAATCAATAGAACAGGAGGATTTGATTATATGTCACATGAACAACATCAAGAATTACTACAAACCTTACATGAATGCATCATGCAATAATGTCGCTTAGGAGAATCCATTATAGAAAAAAAGTTGCTCGAGCAGATTATATACCTCATTTAGCAACTACTTTTCATCAAATATGAAAGTTCATTTAGTCCACTTATATCCGATGCCCCAAACAGTTTTAAAATACTCATCGATTGGAAAACCAGCTTGGCGAATTTTGTCCCTCACATTTCTAACATGTGAGTCAACAGTTCTCCCTTCTGTTTCAGACTCATAGCCCCAAATTAAGTCAATTAAGTGATCTCTCGAGAAAACACGATTTGGATGTTTCATTAAGTGTCCAACCATGGCAAACTCTTTTGGTGTTAATTTAATCGGGTAATTTTTATAGGAAAGTTCAAACTGATCTTCATTCCATAACAATCCATTTACTTCGATCTGACTGGCTGGTTTTATTCTCCGCAACAGTGCATCCATTCTCGCTACTAATTCCTCTTCATTAAAGGGTTTCGTAATATAATCGTCTGCACCCAGTTTCAATCCTTTCACGATATCTTCCTTCTGTTCCCGTGCAGTAACCATAATAATTGGCACTTCCGAAAAAAATCTTATTTCCTTACAAAGCTCCCACCCGTTCATTTCCGGCATCATTATATCAAGAAGAATGATGTCAAATTCCTCTTCTTTTATATATGATAGTGCCTCTTTAGCCCCCAACGCTTTTTGACACAGATAATGATGTGGCTTCAAATACAATGCCAATAAATCCAACATCCGTTTTTCATCATCGATTAATAAAACTTTATTCATTGGAATCACCTTTCTGCAGCGTTATGATAAAACTACTCCCTTCGCCCAGTTTACTTCTAACCTCAATCGTACCACCATGTGACTCCACGATTTCTTTTGCAATAGTTAATCCCAACCCAGTTCCACCACTCAACCTTGATCTGGATTTTTCCACACGGTATAAACGTTCGAATATATAAGGCAGGTCTTCTTCAGGAATCCCTTCTCCTTCATCCGAAATTATAGTTATAATCTCACGTTTGTTTTGAGATACTTCTAATAAAATTTGCTTCCCTTGAAAAGTATGTTTTTTTGCATTATCCAATATATTGAATAGAACTTGTTGAATTCTTTCAGGGTCAATATGTACAATGATATGGCTTGGACAACGAACGGAAAATGTGATGTTCTTTTCTTCAAGTACAGGTCGGATGCGTTCGGTAATCGCATGGATTAGTTTTCCAAACACAACATCCTCTTTATTTATAGTGAACTTATTCTGATCCATTTTTGCCAATTCAAATAAGTTTTTAACCAATACAGCCAATTGTTCGGTTTCTTCCCGAATAATTTCAATATACTCATTTCTCTCGTTATCCGATATGTCACCTCGGCTAATTATATCCGCATATCCTTTCAAATAGGTTAACGGGGTTCGGAGTTCATGCGAGATACTGGCCAAAAATTCATTCCTCTCATTTTTCAATCGCTCCAGGTCATCCGATAACTTCATAATCGAAGCTGCCAATTCGCCCAGTTCATCTCTGCGATCGGTATGTAGCTCCACCTTATGTCTACCTTTACTTAGTTGTTCGGTTGCTTCCTTCATCTTAACCAACGGTCTTGTAATCAGTCTGGAAAGGATAAAAACTGTAATAATCGTCAGAATGATTGTTACAAATCCTATAAATACAAATTGGTCACTTAAGTGATTGACAATTCTCTTGATATTATTGGTATCGGCGAACATAAATACGTGTCCCTGATGTTCCTCATTTATTGTAATGGGACTATCTGTAGCTATATATTTTTTTTCTGGCCACCGTTCTTCCAATACTTTACCCTCGTTAGGCATTTGATTATAATCCGTTTGTTCAATAACATCTATCATTTCCTGTTCAATTGGATCCGAATTGACGATTACGTTCCCTGAGGCATCCGTAATCACGACAGTTAAATCTGATTCGGACTCCATTATAGCAACGTGTTCTAATGTGGATTGATTATAATTTTCCTCCAATATGGCACTATGTGTATTGCCTCGAGCCAATAGGTTAGCCATTACTTCTTCAATTCTTTCATTTGCCAGGTTCGTATACAGAACAAAATACAGGAAAGTCTCGATAATTATAATAAATACAAAAAACAAAAGTCCAATTTTCAAGGACAGTTTATTTAACATAATTGACCCCTTTATTACCAATAGGTTAGTGTATCCAATGTACCAATCAGGAGAAGTAAAGCACCAGCAATTTTTTGGGTTATTGCACCTATTTTTCTGCTTTTCTTTAAGATTGCTCCGCTTGCTCCAAAATACCAAATTAAAAAAATGACTACCAGTAACGGAAGTGAGGTTCCTATCCCAAATATAGAAGGTAAAATAAATCCGTTCGATGTTTCCAATACAATTGGCATCAATGTGAGTATATACAACACAAACATCGTCGGACAAAAGGCTAATGTGAAGCTTACACCCATCAAAAAGCTACCTAAGTAGCCATCTTTTAATTTCTTGAAAGGGATTTCAAAAAACATCCAGGTTTTCTTCAAATGAAATAGTCCCATCATATATAGACCTATAAGGATAAGTACTGGTCCTATTGCTTTTCTTAAGACAGGGAACATTTGTGTTAATGTACTATATACCTCTTGCCCTAGCAGCCAAATAATTATCCCAATCATAGAGAACACAACTATCTTACCTAAAATAAACAAAAAAACATGTAACCATGGAACCTTATCTACTAAAGATTTATTCCCATAAATGGTGATTGCACTTACATTACTGGTTAGTTGGCAGGGTGCAACGGCTCCGATCACTCCCAGGAAGAATGCAAACAGGAAGGGAAGATGTTCAAAGCCATATGCAATTTGATGAAGTTGTCCACTTAGTGTACTACTGATTTGATTGAATAGATCAAACATATTTAGTTCAACTCACTATCTCTTATCACTTATTTCACTTGACCATTCTCAAGGACCTGTACCCATGATTCCGTACCATCCTCTGATAAATAAGCGTGTCCTTTTGTGGTATAAATGGCTAATTGGTTGTTATCCTGAGGATTTTGTGCAATATAGACAATAACATCCTCTCCCAATTTCGGTATATCTATTGTTTCTTCTTCTCTATTTTCAATTTTCCTTTTTACAAGTTTTTGACTGGAACCATAACTTGCATAATAGAAATTATCATCATTAAAAAATACAGCTGTTCCAACATCATTTCCATCCGTTACAATTTGAAAATTGTCCCCTCCATCTTCAGATAAATAGATTCCAGTCGAAGCGGCAGCAGCAACAAAATTAGAGTTGGATGGATGAATAGCTAACGATAGAATTTCACCTTCAAGACCATTTGCATTTACATTTTCCCATGAATCGCCCTCATCTGAACTTCTGTAAAATCCCTGTTCTAATTCGGAGTTTTTTGCAGGATTCATCAGAAAAATATCGTGGCTGTTATATCCTACTGCCATGGCATGAAAGTCGGTTTCACCCTCAAACTTCAGATGTTCCAGTGTCCTGCCTCCATCGAAGCTTTGCTGAATACCGATTGGATTCGGCAAATCGGAATCCTCTCCCGGATGTCCTGATGTGTAAAATCCCTCGTCTACTGCATTAAAGCCCATATAATCATTAAAATTTTTAGTTGTTTCATACCAAACACCATCACGGTGTATTTTCAAGCCGGTGTGAGTAGCAAAATACAATCCATTGTCATTACCAGCATAGCCCATGCCATGAACATGTTCTATACTATCATCAAAAATGACTTCAAAATCTTCTTCCTGATTATTACTACAGCCTGCTATAAGTATAACTACGATAATTGTTACAGTAATTATTGTCTTCCTCAGCATCATTCACGAATCCTCCAAATCTTCAGTTCATACCATTTTCAGAAGGTATGTTTAACTTTAAAATATTCTATAATAAAAGTGTCCAGTTTTTGTGCAGATAGTATTTACCACGATAAATTTAATCCTTTAGATGCGATTTTAAACGTTCAAATTCCTCATTGTCTATCTCCCCCCTTGCAAATCTCTCTCTTAAGATCCTTTTGGAGCGATTTCCTCCATGAATAAAGTTTCTAATTAGAAAATAACCCAGAATCATTAACCCCAGCCATAATATTAACATACAAATCATTGGCCAAATTGAACCATAAGCGAACATAGAATTCATTTTGTCACCTCCTATTCCAATAAGTATATAGAAAAATAATCAAGAAAGTTTGCAGATTTATATTAACTAATCTTTAGGTAAAACTTTTCCCTTCAATAAAATCTGCACATAAACTGCAAAATTCCGGGGTAGAGTATTGATGACTAACATAATGGAGGGATATTGAAAATGAAAGGAAATAAAATTTTATGGGGACTTGTCTCTATCTTAACGATGTTTATATTGGCAGCTTGTGCCGGTGAAACAGAAGAAACGAATCCTGAAGAAAACACGGGTACAGAAACAGAATCTGACTCAAATGAAGATATGGAAGGGATGGACCATTCTGAAATGGATATGTCCAGCTCTGGCGAAATTCCTGAGGATTTGATAGAGGCTGAAAACCCAACATATGAAGTTGGTAGTCAAGCTATTATTCAATCAGATCATATGGAAGGTATGGATGGTGCGGAAGCAACAATAGTCGGTGCATATGATACTACGGTCTATACAGTAACTTACACACCTACAACTGGTGGAGAGCCAGTTGAGAACCATAAGTGGGTCATTCATGAAGAATTAGAAGATGGGGGTGAAGCACCGTTAGAACCTGGTACGGAAGTGACCCTAAATGCAGATCATATGGAAGGTATGGATGGTGCAACCGCTGAAATTGATTCGGCAGAAGAGACAATAGTCTATATGGTTGATTTTGTTCCAACAACTGGCGGAGAAGAAGTGACAAACCACAAATGGGTTACAGAAAGTGAATTATCGCCCGTTGAATAAAAAATTTAAGGATATCTAATATTTAAAGAGCCTATTCAGTGAATAGGCTCTTTAAACTATTAAAATACTGTTAATTGACTAATATTACTTGGGTATAATTCTTACTAACTTGTTTTTTAGTTGTTGATCGTAATATTTGTCATACTATTTTAGACTATATTACGTTGTTGGTACTGCTTACGCAGCCCATACCGAGTCAAGCCCCGTGGTTTATACACTGATAGTATTATAGCTAATAACAACACAACCATGCCGCCTCCGGCATGAATAACCTCTCCCCATAGACCGTAACCTAAATCAGTACTTCCTGTCTCAGCCACCCCTGCTAGGTGGCCCACTGTCTGCATGTTCAACAATAAGACTACGGTGGCAATTAAGGTTAGTAGGAGTTTAAAAATAACCCAATAGTGCCTAAACAAGCCCCATGAAGTCCCCAGTGACATGGCAAGCCCGGTTAGAAGAGAGACGACTGCAAACGGAACGATGGCAAACCAGCCAATCAATTCCATTGAAATCCATGCAGCACGCACCGTTTGATCACCTTGGCTAGATAGAGCTGCTATGACAAGAATTAGGAACCCAACGACAGCACCCAGCCAGCCGACCGAGGTAGTGATATGTATCGTAAGCACGAACTTACGGAGGCTGGATTTCATGGTCATGAATTAAATACTCCTTGTTCTATACCGATGGAAGAAGGCATGTGGCGTCCAGGTCCGTGATTACCACCACTGATAACCATAATGAAGATAGCTATCATTATTACAATAATTATAATGATTCCAGATAATTTCACCCAACGTGGAGTGCTGGTGGTCGATTCATGGTCAGGCAGTCGATTGTTCTTTTCAGTTGTACTTCGTGATAATTTTCCCATTTAAATTCTCCTTTTTTTCTTATGGCCTCTCAACAAATTAGTATAGCAATGTTTTATGAACAGAAAATGAACAAAGACTTAATCATTTTCATAACTTTTAGATTTGTACTGAGCTATAGGGAGTGTAAAAGTAAAAGCAGAACCTTTCCCTATTTCACTTTTGACTTGAATATCCGTTTTATGTAGGGATAGAATGTGCTTAACAATCGACAGTCCTAGTCCTGTACCCACCTTTTGCGTTCGAGCTATACACCTTTTTATTTTAAAACCTTCTTCAGGAAGCGCTGGTACTTTGGCTCAGGTAACAACTATCCTGTTAAGCAATCGCACCAGATAGTTGAAGTGTATTTTTTCACAAATAGCATAATCTAACAGGTTGTCGCATCAGCTATTTTGCCAACCCTTTTACTATCTATATGCCGCTACGTAAACTTCCACATTCTATTAACTTCCACCAATTCTTCTCCATTAAATTCCATTCTATATACATCTGGCTTTAACATGTGGAATAAAAATTCTAAATTATATTTATTATCATAATAACCCATCATTAAAGTCATTACAGCTCCATGAGTACCTAAAACTACTTTCTGTTCACGGTAAATATTTAATATTTCTTTTAAGGTTTTTACAGCTCTCGTCTGGCAGTCCTCATTAGACTCCCCTCCAGGTAAAGCATAAGTTGATTCAGAGAATGAACTGTTTAATAAAGGGATTAATTCCTTATCGGATATTCGTTTATCCTCAAAGGTAAATATTCTCTCTTTAAGGTCCTCAAATATCAAAACCTTCTGCCCTAATTTATCTGCTAGTTCCTGAACAGTTAGGATTGAACGCTTGTATGGACTGGAGATAACAGCGTTAATACCTTCTTCTTTTAATAAATTTGTTATTCGTTGAGCATCTATTTTTCCTTTAATAGTTAACCCTCTTGTTCTTTCACTTCCGACTTTTGGTGAGTCACCATGTCTCACCATATATATAAAAGTTTTCATATATAATTGCCCCCAGTATTTATCTTTCTACATCATCTCTATATTCTAAAATATCCCCTGGTTGGCATTCCAATGCCTTACATATTGCTTCTAATGTACTAAATCTGATAGCTTTTGCTTTACCATTTTTTAATATGGATATATTAGCCATTGTAATCCCTACTTTTTCACTTAATTCAGTGACACTCATTTTTCTCTTTGCTAACATGACATCTAAATTGACTATTATCATCGTCTATCACCTACACTGTCAAATCATAATCATCTTTGTAAATAATGGCTTTGTTCACTATAGCTCGAATTAGCATAATTACTGCTGCTACTATCCATATGATAAAGGTTACACCTATCATTATTAATGATAGTAATGGACCAGGCCCTCCAAAGGTTCTCATATACTGGAATAAAATTATTATTCCAATAGATGCTATAATACACATTCCAACTAATATTTCTACTCCTCTAATAAACCTTGAACTAAACGTTAATCCCCGATCAAACACTATAAGTAAATACATAATGAATCCTATTCCAATTAGTAATAGAGCTAACAATAACTCACAAGTTATTAGTATGGGTAGTTTAGCATATTCAAGTTCAGGATATAAAGCTCTCATCTCTTCTGCCATAGTAGGCAGAACATACACCCCAATGAATATCACTCCAATCGCAAACATCACTAACAAGATTTTTAAAATATTTGATGCTATATTCACTTTCAATCTAATACACCTCCAAGATATTCTCAAAATTCTAATCTAATTACAGCATAAAATTCTCCGCACTGTATGTCAATATAAATTTATTGGTAAACAATAAATCGCATTGTTTTTTTTTTGTATTGAAAGGAATTAAAAAAAGACAATCGTTAATGATCGTCTTTTTTCACTCTTGCACCATTTACTTGAAGAAGGATTAAGAATTTTTTTTACTCGAAACATTTATCATCAAAATGGTTGAAATAAGATAACAGACAAGAGGGTAGTAAACTAATGGTAGAGTATCAGGGATAATAAGCGGTTCAACGCCAATATATCTTACAACGGGTAAATTTATTAAGAATGCTAATAGCATTAAGTGAGTTTTACGAAAAACTACTGCAACTAACGCTAAGCAACTTGGTATATAAAGAAAAATAACGTATTTCATTCTTAATATCCATATCCAATCTTCAATAGTGTCACCACTAAATTCTGGAAGATAATCTTTCCATATATATAACCCCATCAGAGAACCAATAACTCCTATAATAGTTGCAAACAAAAATCTATTCTTTCTCATTGAGACAACCCCCTCCTTAGTAAAATTGTATTCATTACTAAGAAGGTATAAAACACTTATTAAAAATTCCCTTATTAAAGTAACCTGCCCCTATAGTTTAAGTGCAGGCCTTCACAAAGTTAAGTATTAATAGCATCTTATCAAATCTTTTTATTTAATATCGCACTTTATTATAAATTATCAAACTTTATTTCAAAGCAATAAACAAAACTACCTGCGGATGAAGCTATTTACTTCTATGTTTTGTTCACGCTTTAGTAATTCCTTTAGTATTCAAGCATAAGTTTTCAGTAAGTAAAATCAAGCATAAGCTTTCAAAATTGAAAACTTATGCTTGAAGTCTCAATCACACACAAAAAAACCACCAACATATGTATTGGTGGAGACGGTGGGACATGCTCTTCCATGCTTTCGACATGGCACTGACTATATCTTGAACCTAATTACTACTATTAGGTCCTCCGGCGTCTTATGTGAAATATAAATTTACCTATTTCAGTAGAATTCCACATCTTAGTACTACCACAGAAATGGCAGCCTATAAGTCGATACATGGCTGTTGGATTACTCCACACACCACTCGGTATTGCCGTATTGCTTAAGATGTTGGTAAAAAATTCACCAAATAATAAAGCAACTTAGGTTTCACCGATAAAGCCGAATTTTCACTTCTGTGTTACCACAAAAGGCGACTAATTACTAATCGAACCCACGTCCAGAGATATCGCCACTCAGGCTTCTACACGCATAGTTGATATATTGTCATTCACAGATCTTTTGGCCTACCAACAGGCTTTAAGACAGCTAGTCTGATTAGTTTCAACTCTCATCCTCAGACGGTGGACGACAGTATAGCCCGCTTCATTTGAGACCCTTCAATCTGCCACACGGGCGATAGCAGGAAGGATCGCTTAGCAGTGCTTACGCAGCTGCTAAAGCAGTGTTGTTTTCTTTGCCAGTTATTTTAGGCGAGTAACGTTTTACGAGCCGTAACCTCGACGCGCAACCTGAGCTCAATCTACCCCTGTCGAATCCGTAACGTCCCCATAAAAGAGAAACGCTCGGGGAAAAAACGAGCAATTATTAAATTGTAATATCATCTAACGACAAGTCTTAGTATACCATAAATCTCATTATAATCAAGGGGTAGAAGGTTTTACATACTCTTTAACTAGTATGGTCTTTAATGGCACGGTCAACATCACGTTTCATTTGTTTACGTTTTAGATCCTCACGTTTGTCATATTTCTTCTTCCCTTTTCCAAGACCTATTAAAACTTTCGCAAAACCATTTTTAATGTAAATTTTCAATGGGACAAGCGCGTAACCTTGTTGCTGGGTCAGCCCAATTAGTTTATCAATCTCTTTTCGATGCAAAAGTAATTTACGTGTACGGGTTGGATCATGGTTATAACGATTTCCCTGCTCATACGTAGCTATATGCAAGTTAACTAATTTCATCTCACCACGGTCGATTCTTGCATGGGAATCCTTTAAGTTAACCCTCCCAGCACGAATCGATTTAATTTCAGTACCTTGCAGAACAATACCTGCCTCATATGTTTCCTCTATAAAATAATCATGGGATGCTTTTTTATTTTGTGCAATTGTGCTTCCTTTTCCTTTTGGCATAAAACTTCCTCCTACCATAACATGAACCTTATTCTACCAAACATCAGCGGTTATTGAAAGTAAGAACAAAGGTTACGTTTAGTACAAAAAATCATAGTTCTGATAACACAATCTAAAAAAGGCAGTGCTGCTAAAATAAGCAAGGCAACTGCCTCTAGATTTTTTTAATCCGATAATCCATCAATTATAGTATCTACATTCCACTTTATCATTTTTATATAAGTATCCCCTTCTTCACCCGGCTCACCCAATGAATCAGTAAAGATCTTACCAGCAATGTCTACATCAGTTTCATTTGAAACTGTCTCCATACTTCGGGGATCAACACTTGATTCTAAAAAAAGAGCAGTAACAGCTTTTTCATTTATTAAATCAACGACCGATTGAATCTGCTGTGGTGTTCCTTCATTTTCATCATTAATCTCCCAGATATATGCTGCCTGGAAACCATAGGCGGATGAGAAGTATTTAAACGCCCCCTCACTCGTAACCAAAAAGCGTTTTTCTTCTGGTATTTCTGAGACTTTCTGTTTAATTTCTTCATCTAAATCTTTTAGTTCCTGAATGTATTTTTCAGCATTTTCTTTGTACGCCAATTCATTTTCGGGATCTGATTCCATTAAAGCATCTCTTGCTTTTTCAGTATATTTAATTCCGTTCTGTACATCCAACCATGCATGTGGATCTTCTTCACCCTGCTGACCACCGGATTGGAGCAACTCTGGTGTAACCCCTTCACTCAGTTGCACAACATTCGATTCACCTTCACTTTTTCCGGCAGTTTCTATCATCTTATCAAACCAGCCATTTCCGCTTTCCAAGTTGAAGCCATTATAGAATACCATGTCAGCGTCTGTTACTAATTGGACGTCTGCCGGTAAGGGCTCATAGGCGTGCGGATCTGATCCAATGGGCGCCAAACTATGAACTTCTATCAAATCGCCACCAACGTTTTTGACAATATCATAGATTACAGAGTAAGTAGCTACTACAGTAAGCTGATCTTCCTCAATAGATGTGTCGCTGTCAGAAATTTCATCTGTACACCCTGCAATCAGTATAGCTACAATAAAAAATAATACACTAAATCTCATTTTCATATAACAATCCTCCATTTTAGAATGTTTTAATTTACTGATCTATAAATACGAAGCACGCTTTAATCGTGAGCGGATTATCTTCCATAACACTCCGTGCTTTGGTGAGAATATAAACGCTATCAGGAATAATGCTGTGGCAGCTAAAACAATTGTAGCTCCTGATGCCAGGTTAGCTTTAAAACTTACATAGAGTCCCAGTACTGCTGAAAGACTTCCGAAACCTGCTGAGAGAAATATCATGGTATATAGACGATTTGTAAGTAAATAAGCGGTAGATGCTGGCGTAATTAACATTGCTACTACTAGAATAATTCCTACAGTTTGTAAAGAAGCTACAGTTACCATAGTTAATAAGGTCATCAGGAAATAATGAATTAGCTTATTGGGTAAACCATAGGCCTGTGCCATCGTAGGGTCGAAGGATGTTACTAACAACTCCTTATAAAAGAAGTAAACGCAAGCGAGCACGATAACTCCAATAATTAGAGTCATTATCATATCAGATGACCGCACCGCCAATACATTTCCAAATAAAATATGGTATAAATCCGTACTGCTTTTCAACAGGGTGATTAAGATAATTCCAAGTGCAAATGCTGCTGTGAACATAATACCTATAGAAGAGTCGTTCTTTATTCGGCTATTTTGTGAGATATATCCAATACCAATAGCTGTTAGGACACCTGTAAAAACAGCACCAAAGAAAAAGTTTATCCCTAGAAAATACGAGACTGCAACACCTGGTAAAACTGCATGGGATATAGCATCACCCATTAGAGCCATTCCTCTTAAGACAATAAAACATCCAATTACCCCACAAATAATACCAACCATGATTGATGTGGTAAGTGCTTTTTGTAAAAATTCGTAATGCATGAGCGCTTCTATAAAATTCATGATTGCACCAGCAATTCTTTCAGGAAGGAAAGTTCTCCTTGATATGCACGAGCAATCGTTTCAGGGTGCATCACCACATCTACATTTCCGAACTCAATTAGAACCTGATTTATCAATATTAATTGCTGAAAATAATCTTTTGCTTTACTTAGATCATGATGAACAACTAAAATGGTTTTTCCTTGATCACGCAGTTCCTTTAAAATAGTAATAATTGTTTCTTCACTGCTTATATCAATACCTACAAATGGCTCATCAAGAAAAAACACTTCTGCATCTTGTGCTAATGCCCGTGCCAGAAACACACGTTGCTGCTGACCTCCTGATAATTCTCCTATTTGCTTATCTTTAAATTCAAGCATATCAACCTTCTCAAGACAATCTAAAGCAATTTCTTTATCTTCTTTTTTTGGTTTTCGAAACACACCTAACCTTGGATATCTTCCAATTAATACTGTGTCCAGCACGGAAATAGGAAAATCCCAATCAATATTATTCCTTTGGGGAACGTAAGCAATATCCTTTTTCACGTGTTGCATGCTTTTATTTAAGATTTCAATGTGCCCTTTATCCTTTGGTATCAACCCTAGTACTGCTTTAAGCAATGTTGATTTCCCCGCACCGTTAGGTCCTATTATTCCTACTAGACTACCAGGCTGAATGGAGAAGGTGACATCCTTCACAGCATCTTTTCCATAGTAGGACACATTTAAATTCTCTACAGCTATCGAATTACTCATAGTCATCCCTTCTTCCTGTTTTTTTATAAACTTACTATTAGTTACCTTATTTTATTTTTCTCCGTCCAATTAATTGTCTGTTAGCTAATGTTTAGTATAAGCAACAAATAATTCACTGTCAACAATAAAGTTGACTGAGGGCAAAACTAATATAGTCAGATTATATGCAATGAACGACTAAATGATGACTCTTTTACTAAAAAACTGTTATAGAATAAGCCGGCACTCAAAACAGGTACTTACATAATTGAACCCACAAAAAAACTGACCAGTTCTGAACTGATCAGCGAAACCTTTACTGTTTATCAAGTAGTTTATTTATTCGATCCTTTTTTTCTTTTCTTCTTTTTCTTTGGTTTCTCCGTACGAACCATTTCAAAATCCACAGCTCGTTCATCTGTGTTCACACTTACTACTTTAACTTGTACCTCATCACCAATCCGGTAAACATTAGCAGTTCGCTCACCTATCATGGCGTGACTTCGTTGATCGTAATGATAATAATCATCTGTTAAATAGCTGACGTGTACGAGACCTTCTATTGTGTTTTCTAATTCTACAAAAAGACCAAAGTTTGTTACCGAGCTTATCACACCAGTATACGATTCACCAATTTTATCCTGCATAAATTCTGCTTTTTTCAGATCATCCGTTTCACGTTCCGCATCTACAGCAGTACGTTCCTTATCGGAAGTATGACGGGCAATTTCCGGCATTCTATCTTTCCACTGATCAGTCGTTTTTTTATCCAGCTTCTTATCTATCAAGTAAGTTCGGATTAAACGATGGACTATTAGATCAGGGTAACGACGTATAGGTGATGTAAAATGTGTATAAAATTCAGTTGCAAGGCCAAAATGTCCCACACTTTGAGGGTCATATTTTGCCTGCTTCATTGAACGAAGCATTAACTTAGAGACAATCATTTCTTCCGGCTTGCCTTGTACTTCCTCTATAACTTTTTGTAATGTTTGAGGATGAATTTCATTGGCAGTACCTTTAACTGCATAACCCAGTCCTGCCAGGAATTCGAAAAAGCTCTCCAGCTTCCCATGGTCTGGGTCTTCATGGATACGATGGATAAACGGAACATCCATCCAATGGAAATGCTCTGCAATAGTTTCATTAGCTGCAAGCATAAACTCTTCAATTAACCTTTCAGCTATGGAACGTTCACGCAAGACGACATCTGTTGGCTTACCACTGTCATCAACCAGAACTTGTGCTTCTTTAAAATCAAAGTCTATTGCACCTCGCCCCATGCGCTTCGTACGTAAAATAGAAGCCAACTTTTCCATTTGTTCAAACATAGGCACCAAGGAGCTATACTTGTCTCTTAGTGTCTCATCTTTATCAGCCAGAATCTTATTTACGTCATGATAAGTCATTCGTTCGGTAGTTTTGATAACACTTTGAAAGATTTCATGATTTACAACCTGTCCTGAGGATGTGATTTCCATCTCACAACCTAATGTTAATCTGTCAACATTAGGGTTTAAGGAACATATGCCATTTGATAGGCGGTGTGGAATCATTGGAATTACCCGATCAACCAAATATACGCTTGTCCCACGTTCAAAAGCCTCTTTATCTATCGGCGAGCCTTCTTCCGCATAATAACTCACATCAGCAATATAAACCCCAAGCTTATAGTTTCCATTGTCCAGCTTCTTTACTGTTACTGCATCATCCAGATCTTTTGCATCTGCTCCGTCAATTGTGACAATGATTTCATCACGTAAATCCCGGCGTTCCTCTAATTCTTCTTTCGAAATGGTCTCTGGGGTATTAGCAGCCTGGTCCAGGACCTCATCTGGAAAGTCTATTTGTATTCCATGCTTGTGAATAATTGAAATTATATCAATTCCTGGGTCATTTTTATGTCCTAGTATATGAATAATTTCTCCTTCAGCACTCTTACCAGGTTCCGGATATTTTGTTATGTGAGCAATAACTTTATGCCCACTTACTGCACCATTTGTCATGCTTTTAGGAATGAATATGTCATTTGGAATTCGTTTATCATCTGCGATCACAAAACCAAATGAACGATTATTTTCAAATGTGCCCACTACTTGCATTGTTGCTCTTTCTAAGATACGGATAACGGTTCCTTCTGGCCTATTTCCGTCAGCATCCTTCTTCTCTAAACGGACGAGGACTCTATCCTTGTTCATTGCTGAAGCAAGATCAGAATGATGTATATACACATCCTTTTGATCTTCATCATCTGGGATTAAAAATGCAAATCCTTTTGCATGCATTTGTATTCTTCCGCGAACAAGGTTCATTTTTTCAGGTAAACCAAATCTATTCTTCCGTGTACGGACTAATTCTCCCTCATCCTCTAACTCATTCAGAGCTTTTACTAGCTCTTTGAATTCTAATGCATCGTCTATATCCAAGACTTCCTCAAGTTCTTCAACTGATAATGGCTTTTTTCCATTTTCTTTAAAATAATTGCGTATTCTGTCTTTCATTCGCTCACCTTCTTTCCTAGTTATTGTTAACATTTTTCCCTAAATATAATCATTCTTTCCATTCTAATGTTTCTAAGAATTGATAAATATCTTCAAACAACTGCTCTTTTTCCTTATCCACCGTAATAACATGCCCTGATTTCTCATACCATTTAATTGTTTTCTTTTCCGCTTCTACATTCGTATAAATGTAATCAGCACTTTCTGTATTAATCATCTCATCCTTGCGCGCCTGCACAACCATAGTTGGAGTGTAAATTGTATCGATTTCTTTCTTTACACTCGTAATAAATGAACCTAGCTGCTTAAAGACATCGGTAGACTCTTTCATGAGTTTGTCTAATTCATCTTTAATGGTTGCTTCATCTTTTCCTTCTAATTGCTTATATTCTTTTGAAAAAAATTTAAACCCCTTTGTCAACTGGGTTTCATTATCAAAAAACATCGGTGCACACATTGTAATAATTGCTTTTACTTTCTCAGTATAGGCAAGTTTCAACCCTAATACACCACCAAGTGATAGACCAGCCACTGCGACTTCTTCATAGCCGAGATCTATTAAATGCTGATACCCTTTTTGAACATCCTCCCACCATTGATTTGGATTTGACTGAAGCAATTCTTCCGGTGGCACACCATGCCCGCGGTATATTGGCGCATGACTCGTATATCCTTTTTTCTCCAAAGATCTTCCAAGCATTCGAACATCTGCAGAATGACCTGTAAACCCATGTAATAATAATACCGCACGTGGTCCTGCTTCAAACGTAAAAGGTTGAGGTTGTTTTACTTTCATATAAGCTGCATCTCCTTTATCTTTCCTTATTATTACTTTACCCTTTATGTATAATTGTACAACATTCATGTTACCGTTAATACGAAATAGGTGTAAACCATGCCTTAAATTGCTAAACCTCTATTTAAGGTATACTCTTACCCACTTCGCAAAAATTAAAAACCCTTAACACTAATTGTGATAAGGGTTCTTTTCTATTGGAAAACATATGCACTTAGAAAAGCTAACACAAAAAACAAAGCTCCTGTAACAATTGTTCCACGGTGAAGGATTAAATCTAAGCCTCTTGCTTTTTGTTTACCGAATAGTTGTTCTGCTCCACCGGAAATCGCTCCAGACAGACCTTCACTTTTACCTGATTGCAGAAGCACGAGAACAATCATAATAATTGCATTGATTACTAATAATACGTTTACTATAGCCATGTCACCATGACACCTCCTGAACTTGAAAAGCGTAAGCACCTAATTCAGACGCTTAGCCAAACAACACAAATACCTATTCATTACTTTAGCATAAAATCGTTTTACATAGCAAGATATTTCGTAATTAATTGGACGTTTCATCCAATTAATTTTATTATATAGATAGGAAGACAATATTTTTAAGAAATGAGATGATATATTGGAAAGTACCTTTTGGTTAAAAGTGGAAGACGATGTCGAAGTTTATATAAAAAAATGGTATTCCTCAATAGATAAACCAAAAGCAGTCGTTCAATTATCCCATGGAATGGCAGAGCATATTCAACGTTATGGAGAGTTTGCCAATTACCTCGTTAAACAAGACATTTTTGTATATGGAAATGACCATCGCGGTCATGGTAAAACCGGAGAACAACAAGGATTATTAGGCTATTTTTCTCAAGATAACGGTTTCGCCAAAACGACAAATGATTTACATGTTATTACAAAGCGCATCAAACAGGACCACCCTTCCACCCCGATATTTCTTATAGGTCACAGTATGGGCTCATTTTTAGCAAGAAGTTATATACAACAATATAGTGAGTTGATAAATGGCGCAATCCTCTCTGGAACTGGATACTTCCCACTATTAAAAACCAAAGCTGGCAAGTATTTAGCAGGGATGCTGCCACCAAAAGAAGAATCTAAACTAATGAATTCTTTAGCTTTTGGTAACTATAATAAAAAAATAAAGCATAAAAACACGGGATTTGACTGGTTATCCCGCGAGGAAAAAGCCGTACAAAAATATAATGATGATCCTCAGACCGGATTCATTCCTACTGCCCGTTTTTTCTATGATTTAATGAGTGGACTAGGAATCATCCAAGATGACAAATTAAATAAAGATATTCGAAAAAATCTCCCTCTCCTGTTACTAAGCGGAGATGCCGACCCTGTTGGTGATTATGCAAAAGGCATCTGGAAAACTGCCCATTTATATGAGAAAGCAGGCCTTGAGAAAGTGACTACTATGCTATTTACAGAAGGCAGACATGAGTTATTGCATGAATTAAATAAAGAGGAAGTTTATCGGGCTATTCATGATTGGATGGAGCGTCAAATATAATAATATGTTTTATAGGACGTGATTGCTTGAATCCACTAATAGAACAGTTTAAAATAGAGTAGTAAAGTGTAGATTTAAAGAAGGGTTGGAAAATCAAACATGAAAAACATTCAAGGAATTGCAGCATCGCCGGGTATCGCAATTGCGAAGGTATACCAACTAGAAACTCCTGACTTAAGCTTTGAAAAAAATGTAATTGATAATCCACAAGAGGAAATAGATCGGCTGGATAAAGCATTAGAGGTTACTAAAATGGAGCTTGAACAAATCAGAGCTCATACGAAGAAGGAAATCGATGATGAGCACGCAGAAATCTTCTCTGCTCACTTACTAGTTCTAAGTGACCCAGAACTAATTAATCCAATTAAAGATAAAATTTCTTCTCATAATGCAGCAGCAGAGGTTGCTTTAGATGAAACAGCTACTATGTTTATCGATATGTTTAAAACGATGGATAATGAATATATGCGTGAGCGGGCTGCTGATATTCAAGATGTAACAAAGCGATTAATGGCTCATTTGCTTGGAGTCACTTTTCCGGATCCGGCATTAATTAACGAAGAGGTTATCGTAATTGCTGATGACTTAACCCCTTCTGATACAGCACAACTGAACCGCCAATTTGTAAAAGGTTTCGCAACGGATATTGGTGGACGTACTTCTCACTCAGCTATAATGGCACGATCTCTAGAAATCCCCGCTGTCGTTGGAACGAAAAATATTACGGAGGCAGTTTCCCATAACGATATCTTAATTGTTGATGGAAATGAGGGAACAATTATTATTAATCCTTCCGAAGAAGAGCTGACAGCTTATATAGGAAAACAGAAATTGTTTGCTGAACAACAAGAAGAATGGGCGAAATTAAAGAATGAGCCTACTTTTTCAAAAGATGGCGAGCAGGTTGAGTTAGCAGCAAATATCGGAACTCCTGAGGATGTCAGTGGTGTGTTAAATAACGGTGGAGAAGGTATAGGTCTCTATCGAACTGAATTCTTATATATGGGAAAAAAACAATTACCGACAGAAGATGAACAGTATAATGCCTATAAATCGGTTCTCGAGCAAATGGGCGATAAACCGGTTGTAGTCCGTACATTGGACATTGGTGGGGACAAGGAATTGGAATATCTAGATTTACCAAAGGAACTGAACCCATTCTTGGGATTCCGTGCAATACGCTTCTGCCTGGAGAACGAAGATGTCTTTAGACCCCAACTGCGAGCTCTTCTTCGTGCGAGCGTTCATGGCAATTTGAAAATTATGTACCCAATGATTGCAACGCTGGAAGAGTTTCGTCAAGCTAAAGCTATTTTAGTAGACGAAAAGGAAAGCTTACTGAGCGAAGGTGTAAAAGTTTCTTCTACTATCGAAGTCGGGATCATGGTAGAAATTCCTTCGACTGCAGTCATAGCTAAGCAGTTTGCAAAAGAGGTCGACTTCTTCAGTATTGGAACGAATGACTTAATTCAATATACCATGGCTGCAGATCGTATGAATGAACGTGTTTCTTATTTGTACCAGCCTTATCATCCAGCAATACTCAATTTGGTAAACACTGTCATCGAAGCTGCACACAATGAAGGTAAGTGGGTTGGCATGTGTGGCGAAATGGCTGGAGATCCAATAGCGATCCCCTTACTGCTCGGCCTTGGACTTGATGAGTTCAGCATGAGTGCAACTTCTATCTTACCTGCACGTACACAGATACGGGACCTTTCCAAGAAAGATATTGCTTCTTATAAAGATAAGATACTATCTATGGGAACTGCAGATGAAGTTGTTGAGTTTATCAAAAAGAAAACAGATTAATGAAGAATAGCGGCAGGACCCAAATAGGGCCCTGCCGCTTTTTTATGGATTATATCGTCTCCTGAGTTGTGGCTTCTCCTGTCACTTTCAGGTCAGGGGAGTATTCTCAATCAGTTATAATCTCGAGCTTGTCCTGAATGGGGGACCGCCCTTTATCTTTTGGGACACGATCTGGATAACCTAGTTGCATAACCGCAGCAATTTTCACTTTTTCATTGTTCAATCCAATGTCTTTCAGAAACTGCGGATCATGCATGTATGGGGTTATCGTCCACAACATTCCTACTCCATGCTCCCAGCCAGCTAACTGTACATTTTGAATGAAAGCACATACGGAAGCATATTCCTCTTCGTACCGAATAAGATCTTCTTTCTTTTCAAAATATATTACTGCATGATGTGGAATCTCCAATAGAAATTTTTTCATAGAATCATTCATTTTTACCGACTTAGGACTTCCATCCATTTTGAGCATTCCAATTCGCTGGTAACTTGCTAAAATTGCATCTACAAAAGCTGTTTTCCCCCCTTCCTGATAGATTTTAATTTTCCATGGCTCTGTCATGTAATGTGTTGGAGCGTATGAGCCATATGTAAAGATTTCTTCTAACAGTTCAGTATTCACTTCTTGATCTTTAAATGTATGTATAGACCTGCGTTCTCTTATAGTGTTTAAGATATTGATAAAGCTCCCCCCTCATCATTTACTACACTTAACAGATTAGCATATTTCCCTGATTTGCTAAAAGAGTGATAATACTAAAATTAATCACTCCTGAATCTAAATAAATTCATTCAAACTTCTGCCCTGTCATAATTGACATAAAATCATTATAAAATATTTTATAATCAAGGCCAAAAGCGATTCGATGCTCTCTTACTTGTTCTTCAGCTAGCTGCTCAACACTTATAAACGGCCTGATATCAGCTATACTCTGCCCTCTTTCTGCTCCTTCATCTGCCTGAACAATTTCAACGGGTATGTTTTGATATGTTAACATATCATCCTTTATCGTAGCCATCAAAGTTAGCACATCATGAAGTGGACTTCCTTGTATATTGGGATTCCTTCTTTTATAAAAATCATAATAATAATCCAATAATGGTTTCACAATCTCTATATCCCCGACATTATCAATGTAGTCCACCATTTCAGGAGTAGCAATCGCATATTCCGTTACATTTAGCGGAATAATTGTAACATTTTCTGCATAGGTTAATACCACTTGTGCAGCCACAGGATCTCCATGAAAATTAGCCTCTGAGACAGCTGTGACATTCCCCGTTACCCAAAAAGCACCGCCCATAATATAATATCCTTTTACTTGCCTCATTAGTTCCCGGTATGTAATGAACAGGGTAGCAAGAGACGTTAATCTGCCAATGTTCACAATAATTAATTCATCCTGATATGTTTCGATAATATTAATAATTTCATGGAAATTTTCCACAATTTCATTTTGAAAGACTGTAGGTGGAATAATTGGACCAAGACCAAATTCCCCGTGAATCTCAGGTACATAAACAGGCAGTTCACCTGTCATAGGTACTTCGGCTCCACTAATTATTTTAACCTGTTCTATCTCTTCTCCAAAAAGATCTCTAACATAATGTATATTTGCAAGTGCATTCTCCCGAGCTACATTTCCGTAATCAGCCACAACCCCTACTACATCAACTTCATCATTTAAGTATGCATAAATTAATGCAATCGTATCATCAATTCCAATATCACCAAATAATAACACTTTTTCTACCATTTTGTATTCTCCTTTGTATAATATTTACAATATTATATAGCTTACTATACTGCGGAGTTGTCTTATTCTTTTTATGATGCTAAGTTGATACTTTACGGATGAATGTTGGACTAGTAGCGATGGAGGAGGATGATTCAGCGGTCAGTCCGCTTAACTTCAGCGATGGTGGGTGATGATTCAGCGTTGGGGCATAATTCACGATTAGAAAACTTGGCATTCGCCAAGCCTTTGGGCGATGCCTTAGTTGCACTTATGCAGAAAGAAATATGGTTATACTTTCTTTACTGCTAAAAAAAGAGACAGATCTCTCTGCCTCTTTTCAACTTATTCAGCTTATATTTATTTTTTCAAATTATAAAATGCATTCATACCTGCATATTCGCCCATACCAGCCAATTCGTCTTCGATGCGAAGTAATTGGTTGTATTTTGCTACACGGTCTGTACGGGATGGTGCACCTGTTTTAATTTGACCAGCATTTGCAGCAACAGCAATATCTGCAATTGTTGCATCTTCTGTTTCACCTGAGCGATGGGAAATTACTGCAGTATAGCCTGCGCGTTTTGCCATTTCAATCGCTTTAAATGTTTCAGTAAGTGTTCCAATTTGATTCACTTTAATTAGGATGGAATTGCCAATACCTTGTTCAATTCCTTGCTTCAGTTTTACTGTATTGGTAACAAACAGATCGTCGCCAACCAATTGAACACGATCACCAAGTCGCTCTGTCAGAAGCTTGAAGCCTTCCCAATCGTTTTCATCCAATCCATCTTCAATAGAAATAATTGGATATTTATTCACCATCTCTTCATACCAATCAACCATCTCTGAGGAAGTGCGAACAACACCTTCACCTTTTAAGTTGTATTTTCCATCTTCATATATTTCTGAAGCAGCTACATCCATTGCCAGCATGATCTCTTCGCCTGGCTTATAACCAGCCGCTTCAATTGCTTCAACAATTGTTTGAAGTGCTTCTTCGTTAGAACCAAGATTTGGCGCAAATCCACCTTCATCTCCAACTGCAGTATTATATCCTTTTGATTTTAGGACATTTTTTAATGAATGGAAAATCTCTGCACCTGTTCGTAAAGCTTCTTGGAATGTTGGTGCTCCAACAGGCATAATCATAAACTCCTGAATATCTACATTATTATCCGCATGCTCCCCACCATTTACAATGTTCATCATCGGGGTTGGAAGTATATTTGCATTAAAACCACCTAAATAGTTATATAGAGGTACTTCCAGATAACTTGATGCAGCATGAGCCGCTGCCATAGATACACCTAAAATAGCATTGGCACCAAGATTACTTTTATTTTCAGTACCATCCAGTTCAACCATAATTGTATCAATGATATTTTGACGGGTGACATCTATTCCCAGAATTTCAGGAGCAATCGTTTCATTAACATTTTGTACCGCTTTTAACACACCTTTACCTAAGTAGCGTTGTTTATCTCCATCCCTTAATTCAACCGCTTCGTGCTCCCCAGTTGAAGCACCACTCGGTACTAGGGCTGCACCAAAGGCACCTGATTCTGTAAAGATTTCTACCTCTACTGTTGGGTTACCACGTGAATCTAAAACTTCGCGAGCATAAACATCTGTAATATATGGCATTAAAATCTCTCCTTTTTCACTTTTTTGTTTTATCGTTAAATGGAATTATGTGTAACGGCAATTGTTACTTAGTAATCAGTGATTCACCAGTCATTTCTGCAGGCTTTTTTAAGTTTAATAAATCCAGCAATGTTGGTGATAAATCTGCTAAAATTCCTCCAGTACGCAATTCGATGCCTTCTTTGGTAACAATAACAGGAACAGGATTTGTTGTATGTGCAGTCATAGGATCGCCCTCGAGTGTAACTACTTCATCTGAATTCCCATGATCTGCCGTAATAATAGCATTTCCACCCAGTTCTATTATTTTATCGACTATTCTTCCTAAACATTCATCAACAACCTCTATAGCTTTAATCGTTGGTTCTAGTTTACCGGAATGTCCAACCATGTCAGGGTTGGCAAAATTTAAAATTATCGCATTCTGTTCACCGGTATCCAGTTCATTTAATAAAGCATCGGTAACTTCATACGCACTCATTTCAGGCTTTAAATCATAGGTTGCGACATCTGGTGAGTTTATTAATATCCTTTTTTCACCGGGCAACTCATCTTCACGTCCCCCACTCATAAAAAAAGTGACGTGGGGGAATTTTTCTGTTTCTGCTATCCGTAATTGCTTGAGTCCATTTTGCGCAAGCACCTCACCAACTGTATTATCAAGGGTAACAGGTTCATATGCAACAAAACCTTTTACAGATTCACTAAAATTCGTCAACATGACAAAGTCCAAGTCTTTTGGAATATTAAGCCCTCGATCAAAGTCCCGAAAATCTGCATCGGTAAAGGTTCGGGATATTTGGATTGCTCTGTCGGGACGGAAGTTATAGAAAATAATGGAATCATTATCCTCTACCTTGGCAACAGGGTCACCATTTTCGTCAACGATTACAGATGGAACTACGAATTCATCATAAATACCGTGAGCGTAAGAATCCTCAACGACTTCAAGAGGATGATTATAGGTTGTTCCCTTCCCGTGAACAATTGCGTCATACGCTTTTTTCACTCGTTCCCAACGTTTGTCACGGTCCATGGAGTAATATCGGCCAGAAATAGTTGCGAACTTACCAACCCCTAGTTCTCTCATCTTCTCTTCCGTTTGACGAATATAAATTTCAGCCGTCTGAGGTCCCACATCGCGCCCATCCAGAAAAGCATGTACAAAGACATTTTCCAGGCCGCTGTCTTTAGCTAATTTTAATAAAGCGAATAAATGTTCTATATGGCTATGGACCCCTCCATCTGATAATAAGCCAAAAATGTGCAAGTCTTTATCTTGTGTTTTTGCGTGATGAATTGTTTTTAAAAAGGCATCAATTTCAAAAAAATCGCCTTCTTTTATGGATAAGTTCACACGAGTTAAGCTTTGGTACACGACACGCCCTGCACCAATGTTAAGGTGCCCTACTTCAGAGTTTCCCATTTGGCCTTCCGGCAGCCCTACAGCTTGACCACTTGCCTCCAATTGGGTGTGTGCGTATTTCTCTTTAAATCGATCAAGATTTGGAGTCTTTGCTAGTTTAACTGCATTTCCAAGTTCTTCTTCACGGATAGCAAACCCGTCTAAAATAATAAGTGCTGCTAATTTTTCCTGATTCATTTCGTACCAGCCTCCACAAGCTGTAAAAAGGATTCTGCTTCCAGGCTTGCACCACCTACTAGCGCCCCATCAATATCAGATTGTGCTAATAGTTCCTCAATATTTGCTGGTTTCACACTTCCACCATATTGAATTACAATCTTTTCAGCTGTTACTTCTGATGTAATTGTTTTAACAACATGACGTATATGTGCACAGACTTCATTTGCATCCTCACTAGATGCCGTTTTTCCTGTTCCAATCGCCCAGATTGGTTCATATGCAATAATCGTTTTAGCTACTTGTTCTTCGGTTAAACCTGCCAGGGCATTTTTAACTTGAATTTCAATGTGATTCATCGTTTCATTTGCGTCTCGCTGCGCTAAGGTTTCGCCTACGCAAACAATTGGCGTAAGCTTATGGTTTAAAGCTGCGTGTGCCTTTTTATTTATTAATTCATCTGTTTCAGCAAAAAGCTCCCGTCGTTCTGAATGCCCAAGGACAACGTGTGTAACACCTAGGTCTTTCAGCATTACCGGACTTACTTCGCCTGTAAATGCACCGTTATCTTCATAATGCATATTTTGTGCAGCAATTTTAACATGTGATCCTTTTGCTTTTTCAACAAGCGAGGTTAAAAAAGGAAATGGTGCACAAACAACAGCGTCGACTTTATCACTTTCAGGTACCTTTTCGGCAGCTTCTTCGACGAATTGGTTTGCCTCAGCTAATACTTTATTCATTTTCCAGTTACCAGCAATTACTTTCTTGCGCATCGTCTCACCTCTTCTTAGTCTTTTTCAATAATTTTATTACTCTTTATCGTTTAATGCTTGTACACCTGGAAGGATTTTTCCCTCCATAAATTCTAGAGATGCTCCTCCACCAGTCGATATATGGTTCATCTCAACCGCAAATCCAAACTTTTCAACTGCCGCAGCAGAATCACCACCGCCAATTATGGTATAGCCATCTGTATCAGCTAAGCTTTCAGCTACCGACTTTGTTCCACCCGCGAAGGGATTCAATTCAAATACTCCCATAGGTCCGTTCCATATAATTAACTTTGATTCTGCTACAATACTGCTATAGGATTCACGTGTTTTAGGTCCAATATCCAATGCCTCCCAATCAGCAGGGATTTGATCCACCGTAACGATCTTTGTGTTTGCGGTTTCCGAAAAGTCGTCTGCAACCACAACATCCTCAGGAAGCACGAAGTTCACACCTTTTTCTTCAGCTTTTTTCATAAACTCTCTAGCTAAATCAAGTTTATCCTCTTCGAGTAATGATTTTCCAATCTCATAACCTTGTGCTTTTATAAAAGTATAAGCAAGACCGCCACCAATAATTAGGTTATCCACTTTATCAAGCAGGTTATCAATAACATTTATTTTATCCTTTACCTTCGCACCACCGATTATTGCTGTAAATGGGCGCTCTGGATTTTCCAATGCTTTCCCAAGTACATCAATTTCTTTTTCCATTAAATACCCAGCAACAGCAGGCAGCTTTTCGGCTACTCCTACAGTAGATGCGTGTGCGCGATGGGCTGCTCCAAAAGCATCATTTACATAAAAATCTGCCATGTCAGCAAACGCTTGCGCTAATTCAGGCTTGTTTTTTTCTTCTCCCTCTTCAAAGCGAACATTTTCCAGAAGAAGAATATCTCCATCACTTAATTGGGAAATTGCTTCATTTACTTCCGCTCCGTATACTTCATCTGTTTTCAAGATGTCTTTACCAATAACATCACTTAATCTCTTTGCAATAGGGTCTAATCTCAAATCCTCTACTACTTGTCCTTTTGGTCGACCAAAATGACTTGCTAAAATTACAATTGCCCCATGCTCTGTCAAGTACTTAATTGTTGGTAGTGCTGCTTTAATACGTGTATCATCTGTTATTTCGCCATTTTCCATGGGAACATTAAAATCTACACGACAAAAGACTTTTTTACCTTTTACATCAAGGTCCTGAAGTGTTTTCTTATTCATTAGTCAACCTCCCAATTTTCAACTTATGTAATTCATGTACCATATTAGGTTTTCCCTTATTATAACTCTATTAATCATTATATCGCATGAAAAGCTAAAGCGCCTGTTTAGCGATGCATGATGCCTATTCACAGGATGATGACGCAGCAAAAATTAAACGGAGGAGGATTGCTCTCCTCCTCCGAATCTTTTTCTTATAGTCCTTTTTCTTTAAGAAATGCTGCTAAGTCTACACAACGCGCTGAATATCCCATTTCATTATCATACCAAGAGATTACTTTCACCATGTTGTCTTCAAGTACCATAGTAGACAAGCCATCTATGATGGAAGAATGTGGGTTTCCAATGATATCAGTTGATACTAATGGTTCTTCACTGTACTCTAAGATACCTTTCAAATCACCCTCTGCTGCTTCTTTTAATGCTTGGTTTACATCCTCAGCTGTTACATTCTGATCCAATTCAGCAACCAGGTCTACAAGTGAGCCGTCAGGTGTAGGTACACGTACAGCCATACCATTTAATTTACCATCTAATTCAGGCAATACTTTTGAAACAGCTTTTGCGGCTCCAGTTGTTGTCGGGATAATATTCTCTGCTGCAGCACGAGCGCGACGATAGTCTTTGTGAGGCAGGTCAAGAATTTGCTGATCATTTGTATACGAGTGAATAGTTGTCATTAGGCCACGTTTTAGACCGAATTTATCATGAAGCACTTTTGCATATGGCGCAAGACAGTTTGTTGTACATGATGCATTGGAAATAATATGGTGTTTACTTGAATCGTACTGATCATCATTAACACCCATAACCATAGTTAAATCATCATTTGTACCAGGCGCTGAAATGATTACTTTTTTAGCTCCAGCATCAATATGCTTCTGTGCATCCTCACCATTCGTAAAACGACCAGTAGATTCAATAACAACCTCCACTCCAAGGTCTCCCCAGCCCAGGTTTGCTGGATCGCGTTCAGATAAAACTTTAATTTCTTTTCCTCCGACAACAATAGAAGAACCATTTACAGATATTTCTTCTTCTAATTTGCCATGAACAGAATCATACTTTAGCAAGTGTGCTAACATATTAGCATCTGTTAAGTCGTTAACTGCCACTATTTCCACATCATTATTATTTAGAGCCTGACGAAACACATTACGTCCTATTCTTCCGAAACCATTTATACCTACTTTTACTACTGCCATGTATATTCCTCCTAAGATTTAAATTGAATTTTTACTAATATATATTTAAAGAGGAGTTCCCCTTAAAATCTGTTTTGCAGCCGCTTCATCCGTAATTAGAAGATCACTTTTACCTTGTTGGAAATAGGATGCAATTGCTTGTCCCTTAGATTTTCCTCCGGCAATTGTAATAACATAATCAATATTACTTAGATCTTCCAACTGAATCCCGACTGTTCTCACTTTGTGTACTACATTTCCCGAAGCATCAAAGTAATATCCAAATGCTTCACTTATAGCTTTATTTGTCTTAAGCTTAACTGCAATTGAATCTGGGGTTTTTCTTCGTTCAGCCATAGTCAATGCGTCCCCGATACCATGAAGGACGATACTCGAACCTTTAATTTGCTGCAACGTCTCATTTATAGATGGCTCTGTAACAATAGATTCGTAAGCAGATTCACTGAGCGGGTCAGGCACATACAATAAACGATATTCGCCTTTTGCCTTTCTTGCCATTTCCGCAACGATCGTATTCGCCTGATTCTCTACTTTCTCTCCTATTCCACCCCGAGCAGGAACAAAGATGTAGTCGTTTTTCTGATTCAGAGTTGTCATCACATCGGCTACTGCCGCCATTGTCGAGCCACCTGTTACAGCGATTGTACTTCTTTCTCCTAAAACAGTCCGAAGATAAGCGATACACGCCTTTCCCATTTCCTGTTTTATCCATTCATACTCATCACTATTACCAGGGATAATAATAACATTCTCTACATTTAATTTTTCCTTAATTTGCTTTTCTAAAACACTTAACCCCATTATTTCACTCATAAATACAGCAAGCTGATCTAATACTAATTTACCCTCTTTTGTAATATACATTCCTTTTGTTGTTACTTGGGTAAGCCCCTGCTTCTGCAGGAAATCGACCTCGCTTCGTATACTTCGCTCTGTCAGGTTTGTATTCTCTGCAAGTCCCCTTCTTCCAATTGGTTGAAAGAGTTCGACACTGTGTAACACAGAATACCTTTGCTGTATTACATCTAGCAGATCGGGTATTAGCTTCTTTTGTAGATCAATTAGATCTCTCATGAAAAGACACCTTCAATTCTGGGCACTTAAGGTCCCGGGTAGTTATATTGTGTCCCAGTTGTAACAAAAAAATTTATCCCTACGTATGATTTAATTATAACATGCGGGATAAATTATTCAAATGATTTGCTGTGATTATTCATTTAATGATCGTACAAGCGAAAAATTTACTCCATTGAGAAGGTGTATGGTTACCGGTTAAGTTAGTCTAAAACTAGGTGTAAAGATGGCTGGTATGGGTATTTCTTATATATTTTTCTTTATTGCGTCCTCCAACGTATCTATATTAAGCTCTTCACAATCTATCGTTGTTTCATTGATTTTCACATAGGGGATCAACAGCTGAAACTCCTCGAGCCATGCATCATTTGTATAAATATCTCTTTCTTCAATCTCAAAAGGATAATGTTGCTGAAGCATCGTGAGCAGAGCCTCCGCGTCTTCACATAATGAGCATACTTCTTTCGTATAAAATATTACCTTTAACATTATAAATCCCTCCGCTTCATTGAGGATCGAATCCCCAGCTGTTCACGATATTTCATTACAGTTCGTCGAGCAATAGTAATACCAAACTCTTCAGCTAATTTATTTTTAATTGCTTCATCTGACAATGGCTTATGTTTACTTTCATGTTGAATTAGTTCAGTAATTAACTGTTTAACCGCAAAAGCAGCTGTTTGCTTTCCATTTTCTTGCCTGATACCGGATTGCAAAAAGAATTTAATAGGTAAAACACCGTGTTTTGTTTGTACGTATTTATTACTAATCGCTCTGCTTATGGTAGAATTATGAATATCCAATTCATTGGATATTTCCCGAAGAGTCAGGGGTTGAAGCATAAACGCACCATGCTCAAAAAACATGTACTGCTTCTCAACAATTGTTTGGATAACACGTTCTAATGTGCTCGTACGGTAAGATATTGCCTGTTTTAACCAATCAACCTGCTTATATTTTTCTTTTAAATAATCGGCTGCTTCTTTTTCTAAATCCTTAAGATCTTCATATGTTTTATTTATTTTAATCGTGGGTGCATTCCATTTGTAAAATGAGATTTTCCACATACCCATTTCTTTATAGATCGATGCTTCTGGAATAATATAATCAGGTCTTTTGGTTATCAAAAGTCTTCCCGGTTTAGGATGGCAGGATTTTATTTGTTCGATAATTTTCTTTACCTGTGTATCATTTGTATCATAGTGTTTCGTTATCGCGGAGATATTTTCTTCTGCAATCCATTCCAGATGTTCTGTCATTAAGTTCTTTATAAACGGTCTGTATACAGGTAGTGACTGTAATTGTAAGACGATGCACTCACTTAAGTTCCGTGCCCCTATTCCAACAGGTTCCAGTGATTGTATCATACTCAGGGCCTGCTCAACCTGCTTAATAGTAGAATTACATTTATCTGCCCATAGGTCGAGATCAATTTCCAAATAACCATCTTCATTTAATGAATCAATTCCGAATTCTACTAGCGGCTTAATTTCCTTGGTAATATCCAATGTATACAATTGCTTTTTCAACTGATCATACATCGTCAATTCTGCCTGATTTATTTCACCTATTACAGCTGAACTTGAGTTGGATGATCGATACTGCGCTATGTCGTAATCATAGTTCACTTCTTCAATCAACGGATTCTCCTTAGAAATCTCTTGAATATAATCAATTAACTCCACACTCGAAAACTGCAGAATGTGAATCGCCTGTAACAACGATTGATTCATCTTCCATTGCAACGTTTGCTCCTGAACCAGCCTAGCTTTCATATTAAGCACCCCAAAAGATATTCTCCCCCCTATTTTGCCACACTTTGGGGGTGCCTGTCACTTTGGGGGTGCCTGTCACTTCCCGGTTTATGTCGAATGATATTAGCTATCTATCGATATCAACCTGGCTTTCAATAATTTGAATTATTATATTTTTGTATAAAGCACTGTAACAGTATAATGAAGGTAAGCAGGCTAGATGAATGAAGGAGTGTTATCAGACTTGATAGAAGTATACACAGATGGTGCGTCAAGTGGCGATCCCGGGTTAAGTGGAGCAGGAATATACATAAAAGCACACGGAAAGAAATATGAATATTCATTTCCTATAGGTGTTTTATCTAATCATGAAGCAGAATTCGCAGCGGTCATTAGAGCACTTGAGATTTGTAGAGATTCTTTTCCGAATGAGATATTATCCTTCCGGTCGGATTCCAAACTAGTTGTAGATGTGATCGAAAAGGACTTTACGAAAAACGAAAAATTTCTTCCGCTTATTGAAAAAATAAGGGAAGAAAAAAGTCACTTTCCATATTTTTTTATAAAATGGATACCAGAGAAAAAAAATAGCAATGCTGATAAATTAGCTAGGAAGGCAATATATATGTGAAAGATAGGAACGCAAAATTAATTCAATAGTTCGCATCTTTCTTTGCTATACCTCCCTAAAGTATCGGGATTTTGATATAATATAAATATCAATAGGTTAGTTTCACATGAGGGTTAGGCACACTTTCACCTTTTAGGATATCTCCTAAAAAGGGGGGTGTTGCTTATGGATATGGAAAATGTATTAACGCTGATGATTTCTTTCGGTATGTTAATTGCTTTTATCATGTCCAACCAGAACCATAAAAAATAATCCCTCATGTGATTTTAACAGGACCATGTGAGGGATTATTTCCTTACTGTGCCTTCCCCTCTTGATGGGGTTAGTCTATTGTAACCGTTCCATGTTGTAGCATGGGGCGGTTTTATTATTGTATGTCTCTCTACTTACAGTATACCTTATTTTGACTATTTGTTAAACATGTTAACATGAAGGAAAGGAAAAAACTTTCCGCACCTTATAAAATAGATACCAGAGAAGAAAAACAGCAATTTCTAATTTAGCTATTTTATCCTTATTCTCTCATTACCTGAAATCCATTTAGGAAAATGAGCTAATTCTATCGATATCGGTGACTCATAACTATTCAGGTTCTTCAGTTGAATACCGTGTTTAGTTATACCATCACTTTCCGAACCGCCTGAAGAAAAGGATATCGACTCAGGGTGCATTTTATTCCCACTAGCATCCATTATTTCTCCAAACAGACCGAATGGAAAGTCTCCCTCAGTTGTATATAACTTAAAATTAATCTCATTTTTTGTAATTTCTATTTCACGGAGCATATTCCCTTCAGGTTGGTTTAAAATTTCTACCTTTTCCAGGTCCACTACTACCATGTCATCTGCTTTATCAATTGCTTGTATTCTATTAATAATAAGGTACAGCTCTTCAGGTTCTTTAAAATAGTTACTCTCAAGATAAATTATTTCTTCCTCGTCTAAAAGTTGACTTACAGTAATTCCATTCGAAATTTTACTCCATTCCTCGCCATGTTCATCAACAAGTCGTAAGTCTTCAAAATATAACAGATTCTTTGTATTATTAGGGTCCTTTTTAACCCGTACTGCCACCCTAAGTGGATAAACAGTGACTTCTTCAATAAAAATCCTTTGCCCTCCTATTGTAACTGTCTTATTTATTTCGTACGATTTTTTGGTTTCAAAATTCTTTTCCAATGTGAAAGGAATGATAAACTTCTCATTAACCGTGTCCCCAACCACGTGTAGGTCTATCTCAAAACTTCTTGACTCGTAAGGACTTTGAAAGAAATATTCCATTACTCCACTGTATGTTTTTTGCCCTTGTTCTGAAAAATGAGGGAAGCCATAAGTCATGGAACTGAAATCCAATTTTTCACCAACAGTACTTTCCAATTTAACTTCTTCAATTGTAATTTCTTTTTGCTTTTTCTCCGTGTTTAAAGTATAAAATAAGACGATCCCATTCTCATCTGCAATTGCACCGTCTATAATAACCTCTAATCCATTTTTCTCGACGGATACATCGATATCCTGATAATAGTCATTATTTATCGCTGTTACCATTCCTTTATCATGCCTTATAAGCTTAACAATCTTTTCCATTCCAGGAATCGCCGAAACATATTCTGCAAAAACAGGAGATACACGAATGGTTGTAACAAAGGCTATCAGTATTACTGCAACCATTGCTGCTTGCAATATCCACCTTTTTTTACGGTGGAATACTTTTTCTTTTGATTTCGCTTTAGCAAAGCCCGTTAGAATTGCATCATTCAATGCTACAACAGGGATTTCAGTTTTCTCCATTTTCTTTTTATAGTTGGACAGCCTTAATTCTTCCTTTTCATACATGAAACTCCCCTCCCTTCTCTTCAAGTTTGTTCCGTAGTTTCTTTAACGCTTTATTAAGCCGGGTCTTTACCGTTCCTTCAGGGCATTCCAAAGCTATGGCAATATCCTTGATTTTTAAATCGTTAAAATATTTAAGTGTAAGTATTTCACTTGATCGATCGTCTAGTTGCGACATTGCATCTTTTAATTCCATATCAGTGTGACTATCTGAAACTCCTTGCAGATCAATTATTTCACCATGAAATATCAGCCGTTTATCTTTTTTTAGTTGGTCATTACAATAATTAATCATAATCCGAATTAACCAAGTTTTTATGAAAGCAGCTTCTCTAACTGTGTGGATTTCCTTGTAAGAACGATATGTGACTTCTTGTACAGCCTCAAGTGCTTCTTCCTGATTTTTTAAATAGGAAAGTGCTGTTCTATACAAATCCACCTTATGTAATTGTATTAATCGCAAAAATGCATCATCATCCCCGTCAATAGCTTTTTGGATCTCTTGAAGATTTTCTTTCACAATTTCGCCCCCTACTTTTATCTATCTATGTATTAGACTGCAGACCCGATATAAAGTTTTCATTTTTAAAATTAATTTGATGAAGAAAAAGCTCACAAAAAAATGTGAGCTTTTTCCGCCATGTTTAAATCATGCAGTAGATTTTAACGATCAATAACTTTGTTACTAATCCGACCAATTCCTTCTATCTCCAATGTTACTACGTCGAAACCCTACTTGCCACTTTATCTCGAATGAAATCTGATACTTTTTCTACTTTAAATAATTCAGATACTAGTTTTTCAACCATACCATTCCATTACCCAGTATCCCTAAACCACTTAACTGCTATTGTCTTTATCAGTTATTCTCTTCATCTATTAAAGCGAACAGTGACTGGCACTGTTCGCTTTTGATGTACTTAATAAATACCAATAGAAGCAAATAATATAGCTACCGCTACTGAAATAATAGGAATTACACAACCAACAATAAAAATATCCTTATAACTGTCTTTATGAGACATACCTGTTATTGTAAGTAGTGTTAAAACTGCTCCATTATGTGGAAGTGTATCAAGTCCTCCAGATGCCAAAGATGCTACTCGGTGAAATGCTTCAGGAGGAATTCCTGTATTCATTGCTATATCATAATATTTTGAACCTAATGCTTCTAAGGCTATTCCCATACCACCAGATGCTGATCCTGTAGCACCTGCCAAAACATTTACTGCAACTGCTTCGGAAATTAGTGGATTACCTTTTATACCCATAAGTATTTCAGTGAGTTTTTCAAAACCAGGTACAACTTTTACAACTGTACCAAAGCCAACAGCTGCACTTGTGTTTATAATTGCCGTAACTGAACCAATTGCACCACCGTTAATAGCCTTGACAAAGCTTTTTAATTTGGACAAGTTAAGCACCATGATTAATACTATTCCCGAGATTAGAGCTAATACAATATCCCATCCTAATAAATTTAACGTTACCAATACTGCTAAAAGTGGTAATAGGGATAAAATAAAATTTGGTGTATCCCCTTCATCACTGGTCATCTTTTCATCTTCTGGATCTGTATATGTTTCACCGTTCGCTGTTAATTTTTTCTCTCTCCATCGTAAATACAGATATCCGCCAACTCCCATTATCAATGCAGCAATTATCCCCATAATTGGTGCAGCCGTTGCATCCGTCTGAAAATAATCCATCGGAATAAGATTTTGAATTTGCGGTGTACCTGGTATTGCCGTCATTGTAAACGTAAATGCCCCAAGAGCAACTGTACCAGGTATTAACCGTCTACTAATATTTGCCTCCTTAAACAGTGTTAATGCAAGTGGATAAACCGCAAACACTACAACAAATAAACTAACTCCACCGTATGTTAAAACTGCTGAAGAAACTAACACACCCAAAATTGCGCGTTTTGTACCTATAACCTTTGTTAAGGAAACAGCAACTGATTTGGCCATTCCTGTATCCTCCATCAGTTTTCCGAATATTGCCCCTAACATAAACACTGGAAACCAAGCTTTAGCAAAAGATACGAATCCGCCCATATATGTATCTTTATAAGCATCAAGCAAATCCAACCCACCTGTTAGTGCTACAACCCCTGCAGCAATTGGAGCCACCCAGATAATCGACCACCCTAGGTAGGCTAGTGCCATTAAAACGATGAGACCAAGGATAATTCCAAACATAAAACCCCTCCTGATTTTTTAAAATACCTTTAATTCTATACAAAACTTTTCAACCATCGTAATCCCCAGACCTTCACCGATACATATTGTTGCTATTCTATATTTCTGATTCCTTCTTTTTAGATCTTTTATAACGGGATACATACCCTTGCTTCGCTAATTCCTAGGGGCTCCAACTTGGGAAATATATCTCGAAAGAGCACCCGAATCAGTTATAAACGAAACCGATTTATCACGCGAAGTGGCCAATTGCTCCACGGTTACCCGCCCCTGACTTTTAAGCCTATTCCTTTTCTACGGCTACCTATTAAGCAACAAAGGGGCGTAATAATTAGTTTCTGATTATTCCCTATCCTCCATACTTGCTGTAATTCCTAGCTCAGTAGATTTACATCTTCACAGACTACTATCAAAAGCGCCGGATGAAATTCTAGCTCCTTCCAATATACAACCTCATCTTTTCACCTATCTAAAAATACCTATTGGGCTGTATAGCCACCGTCGATTACCACTGCTTGCCCCGTGATTCCTTTTGCCTTATCACTAGCAAGGAAAATGGCATAGTCAGCAATTTCTTGTACAGAAAGCAATCGCCTCTGCGGGACTAATGGATAAATAACTTCCTCAAGTACTTTCTCTAAGGAAACGTTTCGATTCTTGGCTAAATCTTCAAGTTGATTGCGTACAAGTGGCGTATCCACATACCCCGGGCATATAGCATTAACTGTAATCCCGTGTTCTGCACCCTCTAAAGCTGTTACTTTTGTCAAACCGATTACACCATGCTTCGAACTGTTATAAGCAGCTTTTCCGGCAAACCCGATAAGCCCGTTAATCGATGCCATATTAATAACTCGCCCGGCCTTTTGCTTTTTCATTATTGGAAATACATGCTTTGTTGCCATAAATGGTGCTACCAGCATAACTTTTGTTATAAATTCAAATTTCTCTGTAGGAAAATCTTCGATGGACGCTACATACTGTAATCCTGCATTATTAATTAGCACATCAAGTCTGCCGTATTGTTCAACCGTCTGATCAATTGCTTGATGCAGCTCCGTTTCATTCGTTACATCACATTTAACCCCAAAGCAGTCATATCCCTGTTGTTTGAGGGTATCCGTAACTTCCTTTACTTTTGTTTCATTAATGTCTGAAAAAGCTACCTTTGCTCCATTCTTAACAAATTCAACACCAATTTCGTACCCAATACCACCTGCAGCACCTGTAATAAAAACCACTTTGTTTTCTAACATATTTTATACCTCCTAATTTTTAAAAAAGAATCAACTTGACTATTTTTCGTGTATTAGTAACTCCGCCTCTGCTGATTGGAAACTCTTCTACAGTCCAACCTTCTGAAACTTCCAATGTTACTAAGTTTATATAATTCGCTACCAAATTCAGTATGCCTATTTCTAAACTCAATAGAAACCGCTTACATTTTTAAAATTCTTCGTTTTCTTCAACGTAGGATTATGTCATTTTATCAATCTGATCCACCTTTATGTCCTTAACTGCATCATCAAAAGATGTTTACATATTTTTCATAACTAATACACTCCCTTCACTAATCCTATATGCAAAAACTATGCCAACTTAAAATTCAGTTGAAAACAGTGTAGATACGGTGTTTATAGTAAATTTAAAAATCCCTTTTTCCAATAATGCGGAAAAAGGGATTTAAGTATGGCTCACCATAAATGTATGTCCTTTCTTAAATAAGGACTTTATCGTTATTCCAGGAAAACGGAATAGTTTTCCGAAATATCGGAAAACTATTCTAAGCCGAACTTTTTTATTTTATCATAAAGGCTGGACTTCCCAATACCAAGCATTTCAGTCACTTTTACTTTATCTCCTTTTGCTTCTTTTAATGCGTTTTTCACCGCATTACGCTCTGCGTTTTCTAAAATTTCTTTTAACGTTCCTTTCTGTTCCATCAGATCAGAATCTGGTTGAAAACGTTCAGGTAAATCTTCTAGTTTAATTGTTTCTGTATTGGTTAAATGTACGGCTGATTCGATAACATTTTCTAATTCTCTTGTATTTCCAGGCCATTTATGCTGAAAAAAAAGAGCTAATACATTTGGTTCAAAGTCAATTATTCTTTTGCCAGTTCTTTTTGTTACCTTATGAAGGATAAATTTAGCTAACACACGGATATCTTCAGGCCTTTCTCTTAGAGCTGGAATCTGCAATTGGATGACATTGATACGATAAAATAAATCTTCTCTAAATTGCTGTTTCTCTATTAGTTCCTCTAATGGTTGATTTGTAGCAGCTACTATTCTCACATCTATCTTTTGTGCTTCAACTGCTCCAATTGCCTCAACTTCTCCTTCTTGTAAAACCCTGAGTATCTTTACTTGTGCATTCATAGGCATATCTCCTATTTCGTCCAGGAATAGCGTCCCACCATCTGCAAGTTGAAATTTTCCTGGTTTCCCTTCCTTTTTTGCTCCCGTAAAGGCACCCTCTTTATATCCAAACAGTTCGGATTCAAGTAAATGTTCTGGAATAGCTGCACAGTTTACTTTGATAAAAGGCTTTGTATTCCTTTCACTTAGGTGATGAATACTATGTGCAAACAATTCCTTCCCTGTTCCACTTTCTCCTCTTAGTAATATGGAGACGTCTCCTGGAGATACCTTTTTCACCTTCTCTTTGAGACTGTTCATCTGCGGTGAACTTCCAGCAATATCATGAAGGGAGTAGGTTGTTCCATGCTGAACTTTCAATTGGCTTCGGTACTGTTCCAATTCCAATAAAAGATCTTTTATATGACTATTCATTTTCATCCATTCTTTGGTATCACGAAAGAGCACAGTTCCGACTGCACCAACTACTTTTCCTTCTGATAGGACTGGTATTCTATTTGCGATCATATGGTTCCCACGAATATATTGAAGGTCCGCAATTTCCTTTTTGCCTGTTTGAGCAACAATGTGCATTCTGGAGTTTTCAATGACGTCTGTAACATGTTTTCCCAATACATCACTTTTAACCACTTCGAGAAAACTACAATAACTATTATTCATATACGTTATAAATCCATTTTGATCTACTACAACAAAACAGTGAAAGTTATTTTCGAAAACGGTTTCAAATATTTCATCCTTATAACTAGTGTTTAGCTTTGTCATTAATACACCTCCATCCTTCTTTCGAATAATAGCTGGATAGTTCATTTCTCACCATTCTTGGATTCTGACCAATAATATCCGATATTTCATTTTTCTTCTGATCTATCATTTAGAAAACGGTAAGTTTATAACTTTATTACTCATCTGGCCAATTCCCTCTATTTCCAATGTTACTACGTCGCCACTTTTCAAAAATTGTGGAGGATCCATAGCAAAACCTACCCCATCAGGCGTGCCAGTCAGGATAATATCTCCTGGCTTTAATGTAATTAAATTTGAAATGAATTCAATAAGAAAAGGTATTGTGAATATCAAATGACTAGTATTGGAAGACTGGCGCTCTTCACCATTCACAAACGAACGAATAGATAAGTTAGATGGGTCGGCAATTTCGTCTGCTGTAACTACCCATGGTCCAATTGGTGTGCTGCGATCCAACGTCTTTCCCTGAAGCCATTGAGGTGTTCGCTTTTGCAAGTCCCGGGCTGTGGTATCATTTCCAATCGTATACCCAGCAATATAGTCTAACGCTTCATCCTTTGTCACCTGAGACGCCTCTTTTCCAATTACAACAGCCAATTCCACCTCATAATCAAGCATGTTTGTGTGAGGTGATTTTACAATAGCATCTTCTGGACCGATCAGTGCATTATTGAATTTAGCAAAAAGAACCGGATGTGTTGGTAAGTCTCCCCCACCCATTTCAGTTACATGATCAGCATAGTTCTTTCCTACACATATAATTTTTGATGGGTCTGGTACTGGAGTAGAGATAGTAACATCCGCTTTATTGTGGCTAACTTCATCTATCCCATTCTCTATAATGTATTGATAAGCTTCCTTCGCCCGGTCAATAGCCTCTTGTCCCATCGAAAAGAATAAACCTGGATCAGCAGGCAGTAGTGACCGCTCAACAGCCTCAGCCATTACCATTTCCTGCTTAAAAATCAGCATTTTTTTGTATGCATCATGCAAATCAATAACGCTTTCATCATACAAGTATCCTATTCTTAATTCTTCAGTTTTTTCTACTACTCTATAACTTACAAGTTTCATCAACATCACCCCTCATATCTATTACTACTAGTATAGTTTATTTTCTATTTCGTTTGTAGTTTAAGAGGAAAATGAACAGGGTACAAATTAAATAGGAATCCTACAACTGGAGGTATAATAAATGACCAAACATATTATAGGATCATACAACTCTGTGGAAGAAGCAGTCAACAAAGTACTGGACTTGAAAATTGAAGGACACCGAGCCGAAGACATTACAGTAATTACCAACAGAAATAATAAAGATGACATTGAAAACCATACAGATGTCCAGGTGAAAAGTGGTATTCCAGAGAAAAATAGCGGGTCATTTACCGAAAAGATAAAACAAATTTTCACAGATGATATCACAAATCCGTATGAACAATTAATCCGTCTAGGAATACCAGAAGGACAGGCAAAAGTTAATCAAGGTAATTTGAAGTCAGAAAAAATTATCATAGTAATAGATAAATAAGCTAAACCGTATTATTCGAACACCTCGCAAGGATGTTCACTTAATTAATTTAATAGTTATGCTGCTCCTCCAGATTTATTCCTCTGACCTGAGAATCTGAATCGAATCGATTCGATTTGATTCTAACTAGGTTACGTAAACTCATGATGACTGGATGCTCGACTTAGAGAGAGAGTTAATTATACGCTCTAAAAGCTATCAAACAATAAAGGAAACGAGTTCGAAGCGCGCTGCTCTGAACTCGTTTCCTTTACATTAGTTATCTATTGTTACATCACGAAGAAATGGAAAACTGCTGGGAAATTGGTAAAAACCATCTACGTTTTCTCTTAATCCTGCTAATAAAACAGAGTGATATAACGGTACGATAGGAGCTTCATCAATGATTAACTGCTGAACCTCTTTATATAATTCAAGACGTTCTTCTTCATCAGTAGTTTTTCTGGCTTGTTCCAGCAAGCTATCTATAGCATCATTTGCTAGAAATGATCGATTGCCCGGGGCTCCAGCATTCGTTGAATGAAACATTGGATAAAGTCCATAATCAGCATCCAACGTCACAGTCCCCCAGCTGCCAACAAACATATCCATTTCTCCGTTAGCAGTAACTTCCAGATATGCTCCAACCTCCATGGATTCAATGCTAAGATCTATGCCGATTTCTTCTAATTGTGCTTGAATGAGTTCAGCACTATCCGAAGTGGTGCGGTCATACGTTAAAATTGTTGTTGAAAAACCATCAGGATAACCCGCATCTGCCAATAGCTCTTTTGCTTCTTCTGGGTTATATGGTAACGGGTCTATTTCGTCACTATAACCAAATACAGTTGGTGCTAATGGACCAATTGCTGGTAAAGCCACTCCATCCGTTACTCCATCTATCAGATTTTCCTTATCAATTGCCATATTGATCGCTTGCCTTACCCGTACATCATTAAATGGTTCAACTTCTGTATTAAACCCTACATACGATAAGCTCGCACTGTCTGACTGCTTAACATAAGTTTGATCATTATCTTCTAATCTACTTATATCATTTGCATTTACCGGATAAACAATATCCGCCTCTTCCGTCTCGAGCTCAGCAATTCGTGTCATATCTTCAGGTACAAACTTAAATGTCACAGAATCTACATTTGCTTGCTCACCCCAGTATTCTTCGTTCTTTACAAGCTTAATAGATTCACCTGGTTCACGATCATCAAATTTAAAATATCCAGTTCCGACTGGCGCTTCATTGACAGAAGCAAATGGAGGTTCACCATTTTCAACAGCTTCATAATCGGCTTCAATGGATTTCAAGCTGATAATATGACCTCCGGGATGTGCTAAGTGGGAAGGTAATGCTGCGAAAGGATATTCCGTAGTTATATGTACAGTATATGTATCAATAACTTCAACGGCTTCAATCATATCAAATAAAAATCCTAAAGGAGAAGCAACCTCAGGGTCTCGTACGCGATCCAAGTTAGCTTTTACGACATCTGCATTTAATTCAGAACCATCATGGAAAGTTACCCCTTCCCTAATTTTCGCTTCCCAAACGGTATCCTCAACTTGTTCAAAGCTTTCTGCCAGACCCGGTTGTATAGTCAAATCCGTATCTAACTGTACGAGTGTATCGTACAGTGCATTCATCACATACAATGAATTTCCATCATTTGCTGCATGTGGGTCCAGAGAAACTGGTTCTGAAGCTAAGTCCACAGTTAAAACTTTTGCACTTAATTCAGTAGTTCCTTCGTTCGTGTTTGAATCGGGTTCTTCCGAACATGCTGTTATAAATATACTCAACATGATAATAAATAAAATTACTACTTTCGACTTCATACCTTACCTCCTATATATAATCCACATTAATTCACTATGTTTAGTACACTTTATAATTTTACACAGGTGGTTCAAGCAAGTCAATTTACACACTCTACTATGCATATAGCCAATCACAATTTACTCATGAAATGTTCAATGAAAGTTCAAACACTTTTGCATAAACAATGTTAAACTATGTGTAATATTGTTATAAATAAACATTAAGCACCATAAGGAGGTGCCTGATTTTGTTGCCAGCCGATCGCCGAAAACGAGTTGAAGATTTGATTAGAAGCCATTACAGTATGAAAATATCGGATTTAAGTAAAAAGTTTAATGTATCTGAAATGACTATCCATCGGGACCTGAAGCCATTAATAGACGAAGGTGTTGTCATAAAAACATTTGGAGGCGTTACCCTTACACGTGATAAGCAATCTAATGAGACGATCTCAGAAGAATGTGTAATTTGTAAAAGTAGCATTAATGTAAGAATGGCTTACAGGCTTATTCTACAAAATAATAAAATTGAAATGACCTGTTGTGCACATTGTGGACTTATCCGTCACCGCCAGCTTGATAGCGGAGTAATTCAAGCAATATGTTACGATTTTTTCAGACAGACTACAATAAGTGCACATCTCACATGGTTTGTAATGAATTCATCTGTTCATATCGGATGCTGCCAACCACAGGTTTTAACATTTGAATGGAAAGAACATGCAGAAAAATTTGTTAAAGGCTTTGGAGGAAATGTATATTCTTTCAATCAAGCTACTGAAGCTGTACTCCATAAAATGAGCGGATGTCACAGCAAGAAGAATCGTTTATGAGTACGCAAAATACCAGAAAGCAGGGATAAACATGCAGAACAAGATATGGTTATCTATATTAATGTTGAGTTTACTTGTTCTAACAGCTTGTAACGGGGATGAAAATATAGAAGATACGGAAGAAGATTCAGAAATAATTCAGGTCCTTGAAGTTGATCTTAGTGTTCCGGAAGAAGCAGACGTAGAAGAAAAAGTGGAATTAACGGCATTGGTTACATATGGAGAAGAAAAAGTGAATGATGCAGACGAGATTGAATTTGAACTATGGGAAGAAGGAAATAAAGAGGATAGTATAAAGTTAGAGGCTATAAACAATAATGATGGCACGTATTCAACAGAAACAGCATTCGATAAAGATGGCATCTTTACAGTACAGGTACATGTTACTGCTAGAGACCTGCATACTATGCCTCAACAATCGATAACTGTTGGTGAGGGAGACACTCATCAGCATAACGATGAAGATGAGCATAGTGAACATGTGCAAGGGTTTGGAATGCATTTCGTTAAACCTGAAAATCCTCGGGCAGAAGATGAAATCGAGCTGATGGTTCACTTGCAAATGGATGATGAAACGTTGGAAAGCGCTGAAGTGCAGTATGAAATATGGAATTACGACATTTCTGAAAACCATGTATGGGAGAATGCCGAAGAGGCTAAGCCTGGAGAATACATCGCTTCTCATACATTTAGGAACTCAGGTAACTACACCATTCAAATTCATGTAGAAAATGATGATGGACTCCATGAGCACGAAAAATACCAGATTGACGTAATAAAATGAATATATTAAAGGAGTCCTTCGTTTACTGGGGACTCCTTCATTTATTATAAAAGGTATTAATTTTTCATCTTGGGATCCAATGCATCTCTCAGTCCATCACCTATCAGGTTGAATCCCAATACAACTAGCATTATGGACACACCTGGTACGATTAATGTCCATGGAGCCAATTGAATAAAATCACGAGCATCCGCGAGCATTTGTCCCCACTCCGGTAATGGCGGTTGTACACCAAGACCTAAGAAGCCTAAAGCAGCTGCTTCTAATATGGCAGTTCCGAACCCTAATGTAGATTGAACAATAATCGGGGCCACACTATTCGGTAAAATATGATGAAAGATAATCCTCCCATTTTTCATTCCCTGTGCCTTTGCGGCCATGATAAATTCTTCTTCTCGCAAACTGATTACCTTTGATCTTACCAATCGCCCAAAGATGGGGATATTTATAATTGCAATTGCTATTAGCGCATTTTGAAGGGAAGCTCCTAAAATAGCAACAATTGCAATCGCCAATAAAATACTGGGAAATGCAAGCAAAATATCAAAAATACGTGAAATAATCATATCAATCCAACGACCAAAATAACCTGCAACTATTCCTAGTATCGTACCAAAGAATAGTGCACCTGTTACAGCAAAAAAGCCAACCTGGAGTGATACTCTAGCTCCATAAGCTATTCTTGTAAGTATATCCCTGCCTAGATGATCCGTTCCAAGCCAATGCTCCGCGGACGGGGGATTCAATCTATTAATAAGGTCTTGCTCTTGATACGTGTAGGGCGACAGCAACGGTGCAAATAAACCAACGAGAATGAAGAATATGATAATAAATAATCCCGCAATTGCAAAACGATTTTTCCGTAATTGTTTTAGTGTATCTCTCCAGGGAGAAATCGCTTTTATTTCCTCTGTATCAAACTGTTGACCTCTTTTTGCGGGGTTTTGTAGCAATTGCTCGGATTGTTTTCCTTTTTCCTTTGTTTCCATTGTCACATCCCCCTAATATTTAATCCTTGGATCAATATACGTATAAAGTACATCAACAATTAAATTAATAATAACGAAAATAAATGCAACTACGAGAATACCAGATTGTATAACAGGATAATCACGGTAGTTAATTGCTTCATAAATATATCTACCTATACCTGGCCAACTAAAAATAGTTTCGGTTAAGATTGCCCCACCTAAAAGCACGCCGGATTGTAAGCCGATAATTGTTAATACTGGTATCATGGCATTTTTTAAAGCATGCTTGTAAATGATCAGAAATTGTCCTGAACCTTTTGCTTTTACAGTTCGAATGTAATCGGATTTCATAACCTCCAGCATACTGGAGCGTGTCATTCTGGCGATTATTGCCATCGGAATAGTACCTAAAGCCACAGCCGGTAAAACCAAATGCTTTAAAACGGTTACCGTCCTGGCAAAGTCCAGGTGGATAATTGTATCCAATACATAAAAGTAAGTAATTGGTGCTAATGGATCTCTACTATCCTGCCGTCCGTGTGCCGGCAGCCAACCAAGCTCCTGGGCAAACACCCACTGCTCCATTAAAGCCAACCAGAAAATAGGCATGGACACACCAATTAAAGCAACCAGCATGGCCAGAAAATCAAACCATGAGTTCTGCTTCCAAGCACTTATAATTCCAGCATTAACGCCAACAATGATGGCAAATATCATGGCAAATAAGGTTAACTCGAAGGTGGCAGCTATGTATGGCCATATCTCATTAGAAATTTCTGATTTTGAACGTAAAGAAGTACCTAAGTCACCTTGTATCAAGTCTGTTACATAGATTCCATATTGAATTAGATACGGTTCGTTTAATCCCATACTTTCTTCTAAATCTGAAATGGCAGTTGCTGTTGCTGTTTCCCCTAATATTACTTGTGCAGGATTTCCAGGAATAAGATGTACAATAGAAAAAGTAATTAATGTCATCCCGATCAGAACGGGAATAAGCATTAACAAACGTCGTATAATATAGGCAAACATAATTTCACCCCAGTTCTTTGTCTAAGTAATGAGAAATCAGACACCTATTTTACTGGTGTATCTTTTGTTTGAAAAAAGAAGAGTAGTAGAAAAAAACTACTACTCTTTTATTCTTAATTATCTAGTTCTACTTGTGTTAATGGCTCACTCGTAGATGGATGTGGCACATAATTTTTAACTGCACTAGTTGTTGCCATAACAGGTCTGGAATGTACCAGTGTTGCCATTGGAGAGTCTTCCGAAATTAAAGCCTGTGCCTCTTGATAAAATTGAGCACGCTCATCCTGGTCAACTGATAGTTTTGCTTTGTTTAGCAGTTCATCGACTTCATCATTTTCATAAAATGTACGGTTACTGCTTCCTACATTATTTCCATGTAGTAAGCTGCTTAGGAAATAATCCGGGTCTCCATTTGTTCCGGACCATCCAAGCATATACATTTGCTGTTCACCTTGCATTGTCTTTTCTAAATATGGAGCCCATTCTTCACGAATAATTGTTACATCGATGCCAATTTCAGCTAAGTTATTTTGTACGATTTGTGAAACAGTTTCTGGATCTGGCATATATGGTCTTGCTACAGGCATTGTCCATAGCTCAATTTCCAAACCATCTTCATACCCTGCTTCTGCAAGTAATTCTTTTGCTCTGTCCAGGTCATAGTCATAGGCTTCAACTTCGTCATTATAACCCATATAACTAGGTGGTAACGGGTTTTTAGCTGGAACAGCATAACCAGCATATAATGCGTCTGCAATTGCTTGTTTATCAATTGCAAAATTTATAGCTTGTCGGAGTTCCTTGTTATCCAAAGGTGCCTTTTGCATGTTAAAACCTAAATACCCAAAGTTATTTTCCGCTCGCTCATGCAGTTCTAATCCATCTTCAGCTTCAATACCTGCAGCATCATCTGGGTTTAACCCATCCATGATATCAATTTCTCCTGAACGAAGTGCAATTAATCGTGCTGCGTTATCTGGTATTACTGAAAATACAACGCGGTCCAGTTTTGGAAATCCATCTTTACGATAATCATCAAATTTCTCTAGAACAATTGCATCATCTTTACTCCAGCTGACAAATTCAAACGGACCAGTGCCCACTGGGTTTTCATTTATCATGTTGCCATACTCTTCAAAGGCTGCTGGTGAATTAATTCCGAAATAGCTCATACCCATATTTTGTAGGAAATAACCTAGTGGTTGTTTCAATACAAACTCTATTTCGTGGTCTCCCACAACGTTAATTTCTTCAATGACATGATTTTCATCACCCTTGAATCCTCCAAACATAGTTCCATACATGGAATACACATATCCATCATCCGTAAACGCATATTCATGCTCTGGATCTGACCAACGTTCAAAGTTAGTTTTTACTGCCTCCGCGTTAAAGTCTGTTCCGTCATGGAAGGTGACACCTTCCTCCAAAAAGAATGTATAGCTTAAGCCATCATCTGCTACATCCCAATCGTGAGCTAATCCTGGCAGCAGCTCAAATGAATCTTCATCAAACTGTAATAAGCTTTCCAATACTTGCACCGTTACACGAGAAGATTCTCCATCTGTTGTACTAGATGGGTCTAAACTCTCCGAATCGCCTCCGCGGGCGAAGACTAATACTTGATCACCTTCTGACTCTGCATCCGAATCATCATCTGCATCTGCTCCATCATCGGTTTCCTCTTCTGCTCCAGAGTCGTTACCTTCATCTGTACCACCATCTGCCCCACCGTCACCGCTGCATGCGGCCAGTACTAAAATAAATGCGAGCATGAAAGCAAGTAAGAGCTTAAACTTCAATTTCATGTTTTTTCCCCCTTTTTTGTATGAATATATAGGATAATATCTTGTAGCCTATTCCTTATTGTAAAGGTGACAAGCCACAAAATGGTTATCTTCAATTTCTAAGAACTCAGGTCTTACTTCATTACAGATATCCATCGCTACTGGACACCTGGTGTGAAATGCACACCCAGTCGGTGGGTCTGATGGGCTTGGCACATCCCCCTTTAAAATGACTCGTTCCTTTACTATATCCGGATCAGGGAGTGGTACAGCCGACAAAAGTGCCTGTGTATATGGATGTTTCGGATCATCATATAATTTATCCTTCTCAGTTAATTCAACCATTCTGCCTAAGTACATCACTCCAACACGATCACTGATATGCTTCACAACACTCAGATCATGTGCTATAAAAACATAAGTTAGATTAAACTCATCACGAAGCTCTTCCATTAAGTTAAGGATTTGTGACTGAACAGAAACATCCAAAGCTGAAACGGGCTCATCACAAATAATTAATTTAGGATTATTTGCTAAAGCTCTGGCTATGCCAATTCTTTGCCTTTGCCCCCCGCTGAACTGGTGTGGATAACGTGATGCATGATAGGCGCTTAGCCCTACAACTTCCAATAGTTCCTTCACACGTTCCTTTCGTTCTTTAGCAGAATTTACCCCATGTATCAAAAGGGGCTCACCAACAATTTTCTCGACAGTATGTCTAGGATTTAACGATGCGTAGGGATCTTGGAAAATAATTTGCATATTACGCCTTAATTTGCGCATCTCTTCGGCACTTAATTGTGTTATGTCTCGATCCTCAAACTTCACCTCTCCTGCAGAGGGTTCAATCAGCCTCAGGATGGCTTTGCCAGCTGTTGATTTACCACAGCCTGATTCTCCTACAATTCCTACTATTTCGCCTTCATTAACCGTAAAGGATATACCATCAACCGCTTTCACTTCACCTATTTTACGTCCTAAGACACCACCTCTAATGTCAAAGTACTTTTTAAGGTTATTAACTTCAAGTAATGGTTTCTGCATGTTCTGTTACATCCCCTTCCACCTCATCATACAAAAAGCAACGGCTGCTGCGATTATTATCCAGGGGATAAAGCTCCGGATTTTCTTGAAAACAACGATCATATGCAAATTCACACCGTGGTGAAAACCTGCATCCAATCCTGTCCATTTTGGGTTTAGGTACCGTTCCCGGTATAGAATACAGTTTTTGTTCTCGTTCGTGCATTTTTGGCAGTGATTTAATAAGTCCTTTGGAGTATGGATGTTTGGGGTCTTTTAATATTTCTCTTGTTGTTCCTTCTTCAACTACCTGTCCAGAATACATAACTACAACTCGGTCACAAATTTCTGCTACTACTCCCAAATCATGGGTTATCAATAAAATTGCTGTTTCTTTTTCTTCATTAAGGTTGCGCATTAAGTCTAGTATTTGAGCTTGTATCGTTACATCCAGCGCTGTAGTAGGTTCGTCTGCTATCAGCAATTCAGGATTGCAGGACATTGCCATAGCAATCATGACCCGCTGCCTCATTCCTCCAGATAATTGATGTGGGTATTCATTAATTATTGCTTCTGCTCTAGGTATTCCTACTAGCCTTAACATAGCAATAGATTTGCTTTTAGCCTCTTTTTTACTTATACTCTGATGAATCAGAATAGCTTCTCTTAATTGATTCCCAATTGTAAACAATGGATTCAGCGATGTCATCGGCTCTTGAAATATCATGGAAATTTCATTACCACGAATTTTCCTCATCCTTTTTTCGGAAGCCTTTACTAGATTTTCTCCTTTAAAGTTAATTTCTCCCTCGGTGATTTTACCTGGTGGATTTGGTACTAATTTCATTACAGATAAGGAAGTTACGCTTTTACCACATCCAGACTCCCCAACTATACCGACTACTTCACCCTTATGTACGCTAAGACTTACCCCATCAACAGCTGGAACTTCGCCACTATCTGTAAAAAAATGTGTATGTAGATTATTTAATTCTAAAACTACATCTTCCATATTTGTTAACCCCCATCGCCTTCTTTTACAAAAAACCTCTAAACTGGTAGGTATGTCAGGTTTAGAGGGGAATTTTACATTTATTTAACAATTGATATGATTTTTTTGAATATTCATTTACCATTTTATTATACTGAAAATTTCATATATTGCAAGTTAAAATTAATTTTGAAACCCCAATCAGATTATTGAATATAACGAAAGTTTCACTAAAAAAAGCCTTCTGCCAGTACAGCAGAAGACCTTAAATTCATTTATTTTTATGTAAGATTTCCAAGACAATCCTCAGATCCTTAGTGTCTATCTGTCCCGGTGCTGAAACTTCTTTTCCTGCACCAAACGTTAGAGCAGAACCAAATACTTCCCCGGCTAATCTACTTATTAACCCTTCAGATCCCATCGCCATTGTTATAATCGGCCGGTCTGCATAGTGTGTAACCATTGAATTAGTTGCATCCAATAAAGTCAATACATCCTCCGTATTTGTTGGCATAACGGCTATTTTGGGAATGTCTGCACCCAAACTCTGCATTTCGCGTAACCTGGAAATTATAGTTTCTCTAGAGGGCGTATGAGTAAAATTATGGTTAGAAACGATAACACATACACCCGATGCCTTCGCTTCTTTTATAAGAGATTTGACGATAACATCTTGATAAAATAATTCGATATCAAGGAGATCTACTTCGTTAGACCTGATAGCCGTTGTAAGTAACTCAACGTAATAGCTGTCCGTGATTACCCGATTTCCCCCTTCTTTATGGCTTCGAAAAGTAAATAGAAGTGGTATATCATCCAGGGCTACTCGAATAGTTGCCAGTGCTGCCATAACTGACTCCAGTTTTTCCACTTCCATGTAAGCATCCACACGCCATTCTATTATGTCGGGTTCTAATGATTTAACATGCTGTAACTCTTCCAGAATACCTGCGTCAGTGGCTCCCATCAATGGAACCACAATCTTGGGAATACCCTCACCTATTGTTAGGTTTTTAACCGTAATATTGCTCAAAGTACCTCATCCTTTTATGAAAACTCTTAATAACATAATGCCTCTTTTTTACAAAAAAATCAATTTAGCTTATACTTACACTAACTAAAAATTAAGAAAGAGGCTTACTACAGTTATGAAATTCAAAGAGAATACCTTTAACAAAAAAAGCATAGCATTGATTGGCTTTATGGGCGTAGGTAAGACAACAATTGGCCGGTTAGTTGCTCAAAGATTACAGAGAGATTTCATTGATATAGATAAAGAAATCGAAAGAAAATATGAAATGACACCATCTGAAATTTTTAAAATTCATGGTGAGCATACATTTCGGAAAACAGAAAGGAAAATGGTATCCCATTTTGCCAAGCAAGAGCTGAAAGTGATTTCTCTTGGTGGTGGTGCATTTCTCCAAGATGAAATTAAGCATATCTCCTTAAAAGAGAATATTGTCATATTCCTCGATATATCCTGGGAATCATGGAAGGAAAGAAGCAGTATACTTATTGACCGCAGACCTGTATTACATGGCAAGAATACAACCGAGATGAAAGAACTCTACTATAAGAGAAAGGAGTTATACGCTCATCATCATTTAAAAGTTACAACAGACGATCTTAGTATTGAGGAAGTTACCGATTTAGTCATTGATTCTTTAAACAATTTTCTGGAAATAAAAGAGTAAATGTAACTACATACAATACAAAAGACAAGGGGTTATGTTACACCCCTTGCCTTTTGACTTATTATACGCGCCCAGAGGGATTCGAACCCCCGACTGGCATAGTACCGGAAACTATCGCTCTATCCGACTGAGCTATGGGCGCATGTTTTTAATCACAAAGAATATTATAACTCTCATCGAACATATATACAAGTTAAATACAATATTTACTAATGTTTATTTTATCCGTAAATGGGAATGATAAAGAGTGTGTTTTGACTAAAAAAATTGTTAAACGTTTTGTTTGACCTTCATTGACCTTTTAGTTATCATAAAAATAGAACGAAATTGAATAAGGGAGGAATTTAAACATGCATTTAATACCTACAGTTATTGAACAGACGAACCGTGGAGAACGCGCATACGATATTTATTCACGTTTATTGAAAGACCGAATTATTATGTTAGGAAGTGCGATTGACGATAGTGTTGCAAACTCAATCGTAGCACAATTGCTTTTCCTGGAAGCTGAAGATCCTGAAAAGGATATCTCTTTATACATCAACTCGCCAGGTGGATCGATAACAGCTGGTATGGCTATATTCGATACAATGCAGTTCATTAAGTCAGACGTGTCAACAATTTGTACTGGTATGGCAGCTTCGATGGGTGCATTCCTGCTGGCTGCAGGGGAAAAAGGAAAGCGCTATGCTCTTCCAAATAGTGAAGTAATGATTCACCAACCATTAGGCGGTACGCAAGGGCAAGCTACAGATATCGAAATTCATGCAAGACGAATTATTGAAATGAAGAAAAAGATGAATGAAATTCTTGCTGAACGTACTGGTCAGCCGCTTGAAGTGGTTGAACGTGATACGGAACGTGATAACTTCATGACAGCTGAAAAATCTGTTGACTACGGTTTAATTGATAAAATACTAAGACGCAATACAGATAAGTAATGTTCAAAACCCCCTTTCATTAAAATGAAAGGGGGTTTTTCAAGTTATTTGAACAAACGATGCTAAGTGATTTAATGCTATCTCTTCATCTGCACCATCGGCAATTATAGTTATTACTTCACCTTTTGTTATTGCTAAACTCATTAATCCCATAATACTTTTAGCATTCACTCTCTTCCCATCTTTCTCCAGAAATAAATGTGCGGTATAACGATTTGCCTCCTGAACAAATTGCGCTGCCGGTCTAGCTTGCAGTCCTGTTGCCAGTTCGACTTTGATGGATCTTTCAACCAAATCACTCATCCTCCCCAATAATAGAAACCGCTCTCATATACGACTAATTTTAAACGACAGATCAGGGTGGCTTTAACGAACCCTGATACTGCCGATTAGAATTGAATAACAAAATATAACAATTTTAAATTATCCGTATTATATCATGTAATATAAACAAAAGAAATACGTTTATATTACCTTTCTTACATTGTTTCTCCACGCTTAATTTTCTCTGCGAACTCATCAATTTTTTTCAAGCGATGATTGACTCCCGATTTAGAGATTTTCCCACCTGTAACCAGTTCCCCTAACTCTTTCAGTGAAACTTCTTGATGTTCTACTCTTAATATGGCAATTTCGTGAAGCTTTTCAGGTAAGCGGTCCAACCCTACTGTATTTTCAATAAGTTTAATATTTTCAATCTGACGAAATGCAGCACCAATTGTTTTATTTAAGTTAGCTGTTTCACAATTAACGAGTCTATTTACCGAGTTACGCATATCACGCACAATTCGAACATCCTCAAATTTAAATAATGCATTATGCGCACCAATTATACTTAAAAGTGCTGTGATTTTTTCTGCTTCCTTCATATAAACAATAAACCCATTTTTTCTTTCTAACTTTCTGGCATGCAACTCAAAATGATTCAGCAAGTCACATAAGGCATCGTTATGCTCTTTATAAAAATTGGATATTTCTAAATGATAGGATGAAGTTTCCGGATTATTAATGGAGCCTCCAGCAAGAAATGCTCCTCGAAGATAGGATCTCTTGCAACAGTCTTTTTTAAAATAATTTTTAGATATTGTGCGAATAAACGTGAGTGGTTCCTGTAGAATATCCAATTCAGCTAGCATATCACGAACACCTTTTTTCAGACGAACAATATATACATTATTTTTTTTGAGTTTCATTTTTTTTCTAACTAACAATTCCACTGGGAGAGAAAAAGTCGATTTAATCAGAATGTATATTCTTCGTGCGATTGCTGCATTTTCAGTTTGTATATCCAAAGAGTAATTTTGTTTCGATAAAGAAATAACACCATTCATGCGTATTAAAGCAGCAAGTTCTGCATGCATACAACAATCATCTACTTCAATACCTGTTAATTCCTTTTTTATCTCTGACGCAAAGGACATGTTTTACCCTCCCTTACCTTTTAAGTACGTACTTAAGCAACGTTCTAATCAATGATTGAATATAATAACTTAGATATTTTTTGAGTATCGTGTCTTAATGTTGCCTGTGAATAATCAATAATATCTCCTTCAATGATTTGCAGTCCCATATCGAGTAAACGATCCGTATCATAAATAACAGGCTCTGCATTTTCTTCTGCATAAACTGCCCGCACTGCTTTTGAAATTGGTTCATTATGTACTACGATAGCGTCTACACAATCTGCACCAATGTGGTTACTAATGGCTTGGACATGCTCAGAAGCAGTGTATCCTGTCGTTTCGCCTGCTTGAGTCATCACATTACAAACATAAACTACCTTAGCAGCTGCATCCCTCATCACTTCATATATTTGTGGCATAATCATTGTGGGCAGAATACTAGTATATAAGCTGCCAGGTGCTATGACGACTAAATCCGCTTTTTCTATAGCTCGTACGGCATTCGGCAATGGTTGGACAGGCTGTGGACTTAAAAATACCCGTTTTATACGTTTATTTGATAAAGGAATGTTTGACTCTCCAGAAACAATAGAACCGTCCTCCATCTTTGCATGTAATGACATATTTTCATTCGATATTGGATAAATCTTCCCTTTGACATTTAAAACACGTGATATTTCTTTTATACCAGTATAAAAATTGCCTGTAATGGAAGTCATTGCAGCTAATAACAGGTTACCCATGGAATGACCTGATAATCCATTACCAACGGCAAAACGGTGCTGAAACAGCTCTAAAAGCATAGGTTCAGCATCAGATAAAGCTGCGATCACATTTCGTATATCTCCTGGCGCTGGAATCGCCATTTCATTCCGCAGTCTTCCTGTACTTCCTCCATCATCAGCAACAGTTACAAGTGCAGTTAAATGAATCGGTAAATTTTTCAACCCGCGTAAAAGGACCGGCATCCCGGTCCCTCCGCCTATAACGACTACGCGTGGCAGGCTCTTCTCTTGGCTCATATTAATGACCCTTTCTTTTTTCAATATCCCGGTGACTAACGTGAGTTGTATATTGGGTAGACAATTCTTTCGCAAAATACTCCGATATGGCTACAGACCTGTGCTGGCCACCTGTACAACCAATGGCTACAACTAATTGTGACTTGCCTTCTTTTTTATACTGAGGTAGCATAAAGTGCAATAAATCGAGTACTTTTTCATTAAACTTCTTTGTGTCTGTCCATTTAAATACATAAGAAGAAACTTCTTTATTCAAACCAGTTAATGGCTGCATATGTGCTACATAGTGAGGGTTCGGTAAGAAGCGTACATCAAATACTAAATCAGCGTCAATCGGCACGCCATACTTAAATCCGAATGATACCATATGAACAGAGAATATTTCCTGTTTGCCTTCTGTATATTTCTCAACGATTTTCTCCCGCAGCTCTTTCGGCTTTAAATTCGTCGTATCTATAATCTTTTGTGCTCTTCCTCTAAGTTCATCCAGAATTTTCCGTTCCTGCTGAATACCATTTAACGGTAAACCACCTACAGCTAATGGGTGTGATCTTCGTGTTTCTTTATACCTGCTGACAAGCTGCTCATCCTTGGCATCAAGAAATAAGATATGTTCCTCCAGCCAGTCTTCTTTACCCAAAACATCTAATGCTTCAAATAAAGAATCAAAAAACTCACGGCCGCGTAAATCCATTACAAGCGCAACTTTTCGTATATTGTTCGTTGAATCCCTCATTAGTTCCAGAAATTTAGGAAGTAATGCGGGTGGCAGATTATCAACGCAATAGTATCCTAAATCCTCAAAGCTTTGAACTGCTACCGTCTTTCCTGCACCGGACATTCCTGTAATGATTACTAACTTTGTTTCATGTTCTCCGTTTCTCATTTCTTCTCTCCCCTTTTAAAACATCCTCTAAGATGCTGAAGAATCCAATCGAAAATTAAGCAACTCAAAATCTTCTGTATAGGAAAAGGATCCATATAACATTGATTTATTAGCTAACACGTGTTCAAATATCTTCCTGTCACCTTCAGCCATTGGTAAATCATGTATATGCTCCACTGGAATCCACTTTAACACGCCCTCAGCGCAATAATCCGTTAAGGTTCCTTCATAAGTTTTACAAATAAACGTAAACATCATCCATTCGTGTACCAGGCTATCATTTTCATATATTGAAAAGGTAAAAGCGCCAGCTAGTTCTGGATCATGTATTGTTAATGCAGTCTCTTCCCGATATTCTCTAACCACTGACTCTTTAATGGATTCACCTTGCTCCATCTTACCTCCTGGAATAGCATACCAGCCTCGCCGTGGTTTTTTTAATAATAATAAATGACCGTTATCTATTATTATGCAGTTAGTCACTCGCTGCATACATCAATCACCTCTTTCTAAGATCTTAAGAGGAACGTTTATATCTTAGCATTATTTCTATTATACAACGAAAAAAAACAAAGCAACAAGGATAAGTTTGCAGGAAGGTGAGTTCGACAAATATGGACAAGTATTATTTTTTTTCAAAAAAAGGCACAGGTGACATACACCTGTGCAATAAACTAATCTATCTATTAAAAGGGGGTCAATTAGTTATTTATATTGTACCCCAAAATTGTTTCGAATGTATTACAGTAGCGTTAAAATGCAATTACTATTTGTAAACCTTTCTTCCTAGTTGGATTGTGTTGCTTTTGCTTTTAGCTCTTCCGTTAGATTTTCGATATACTTTTGAGCTGTTTCTGCTGCAATACTTCCATCACCAGTTGCTGTCACAATTTGTCGAAGTGTTTTTTCACGGATATCCCCAGCTGCGAATATACCTGGAATATTCGTTTCCATATTTTCATTAGTTGGAATATATCCTTCTTCATTCGTAATTCCCAGTGATTTGAAAGGCTCGCTTAGTGGGATCATTCCAATATAAACGAAAACACCATCAATCTCATGATCATATTCTTCACCGGTTTTATTGTTTTTCAGTGTGGCACTACCCACCTTGCCATCTTTTTCATTTATTTTTGTTACCACCGTATCCCAAACGAACTCCATTTTATCATTATCAAATGCACGTTCTTGAATGATTTTCTGAGCACGCAGTTCATCACGTCGGTGAACTACTGTTACTTTATCTGCAAAGCGGGTTAAATATATTCCCTCCTCTACTGCAGAGTCTCCTCCACCAATTACAATGAGGTTTTTTTGTTTAAAGAAGGCTCCATCACAAACTGCACAGTAAGATACTCCACGCCCTCCAAGCTCTTCCTCACCAGGAATACCAATTTTCTTATATTGTGCTCCAGTTGTAATGATGAGAGATCTGGTTTTATATTCTTTTTTTCCTGCAACAACCGTTTTGTAATCACCGTGGTCGATCACTTCTTTAATATCTCCATATGCATACTCAGCACCGAACTTCTTTGCATGCTCAAACATTTTATTGGATAGGTCAGGACCTAGAATATGGTCATACCCAGGGTAGTTTTCAACATCTTCTGTATTAGCCATTTGGCCACCAGGAATACCCCGTTCAATCATTAATGTCTCTAAATTTGCACGGGATGCATAGACTGCTGCTGTCATACCAGCAGGACCTGCTCCCACGATAATTACATCTAACATACGATCTTCGGACATCTGTATCGCCCCTTTTTCTTCTAATTATTACGCCATATTCAGCTTATAAGAATTAGTAACTTTCGTCTAACATAATGCTCACTTATTTCCAGGGAATCCCTTCATTTGTTAATTTAAGATGTTTTCGGCAGCCTTCTTCCCATATCAATTGTGCTTTTTCCGGGGCACCCGCATAATATAAAGTATAGCTGTACCATCTATAAAACGAAGGATGGCTTTTTACGGACCCTTTACGAAGTGTTCGAAAACGATCATGAGCTTCTTGAATATAGCCAGTTTTTGCTAGTGTCACAGCAATACGCAATTTTTGTTGTTCATGGATTGGATATACATTTAGTAATGCCTGAACATTCTTTTCATATTCCTTTTTTTGCTGGTAATTAAATAAAGCTAGATTTGTGTGGCTGTATAATGAATTAGGATCATCTTTTAAAGCATCGAGTTCAATTTGAACGGCTTTTTCTTCGTAGCCTGAGAAGAATAATGCTTGCGTATAATCATGTTTTGCCATTGGATGTTCAGGAAATAAGGTCATCATTTCCTCTAAGAGCGGAATTGCTTTGTCCCATTCATTATATTCCATATGATAAAAAACAGTCTCCATATATATTAATAGCTCGTCTTCATCTTCAAGATCCCAATCTTCATCGTCTATATCTTCTTCGCCGATATCTATTAAATGCAATAAGGTTTTTGCTTCCTCGCTAAAGTCGCCTTCTGGCTCTTTTTCCAAGTAGGTATCTGCATATTTTTTTGCATCATTCAATAATCCCAGGTGCGCATAATTGTTTGCTAGAAGATAATAGCAATCAACATAATCAGAAGCTTGCAGCACTTCTGTAAGTAATTGATTTGCTGCATGATAAGAACCTATTTCTGTATATATAATAGACATCTGACACTTATATAAAGCGTCATCTGGTTTTGCTTCTATAGCTTTTTTCAACCATTTTATAGCGATATCAAATTTCCTTTTTTGAAAAGCCTCTACACCTTTTGTGAAATAAAAATCACCTTCAGGAATAAAAGGGACAACATTATTGTCTTTTCCAACTTTATCTTTTACTTGATGCATGTATATCCCCCTGTCTTGTTCACATACGAACAAAGTATACCATATTTAGTACATGAATAATATAGGGCAAATTCGCAATATATACGTGTGGAATAGCCTGGTTACGTTATTACGTTTTTCTGTGATTCCAGCAGTGAGTAAGAAATATGAATTACAAAAAGCTGATCACATATTGTGGCCAGCTTTTACGATTAAGCTTTTACTGGGGTTATAGCATCATGCATAACTTGATTCAATTCCTTTTCATAGTCTTGTATTTGAGTTTCACTCCACTTTAGTGTTTTCGCCATATAATTAATTACCTTTAGTTGATGGGTTCTTACCCACTCTATATCAAAAAACAAGGCGCTTGTTCTTCTAACAAAAAAATCTGTTGGCTTATAAGCTAGTTCGTATTCCATGGCATAGAGCAGCTCTGCAAATAAAATTGGATCCATAAATTCGTTCTCAGCTTCCACTTTTCTATTTTGGTAGAGTGAAAATAATATATCAACATTTGCACCATAGGTTTGAATAAGTTGGTGTACCTCTTCTTCCTTAATACCTAATTCAAGCCCTTCAGCTGTTTTGCGTTCTATAAACGCTGCAAATCCCTTTGATCCACCTACCTCACCACCCGAAATCGGTAAATGTTCCGTAGCCGACTCAGAGTACAGAATGCCCTCTTCCTCTTTTAATTGATCTGATACTTTATCAACTATCTGCTGCGCCATTTTACGATAACCAGTCAATTTTCCACCGGCCATCGAAAGGAGACCCGTATCAGATATAAACAGTTCGTCTTTACGTGATATTTCGCTTGGATTATCACTAGCATCATCTGCTATCAATGGTCTCAATCCTGTCCAGCTTGACTCAACTTGTGCAGCAGTTATGCCCAGTGAGGGGAACATATAATTGATCGCATCTATCAAGTAGTCCCGGTCTTCTTCCGTCATAGTAGGATGTTCTAGATCTCCTTTAAAAGTAGTGTCAGTTGTCCCGACATATGTCTTAGTACCACGTGGGATAGCAAAAATCATTCTTCCGTCCTTGGTATCGAAGTAAACAGCTTGCTGTAATGGAAATACAACCTTTGAAAATACTAAATGAACACCTTTTGTTAAATGTAACGTTTTTCCTTTTTTTGATCCATCAATTTCTCTTACTTCATCTACCCATGGGCCACCAGCATTAATAACTTTCTTTGCGTATATTCTACGCCTTGACCCATCAATTTGATCCTCAACAATTACACCAGAAATGATGCCTGATTTATCATAGATGAATTCAACCGCTTTTGTGTAATTAACCGCATAGGCACCTTTTTCTGCTGCTTTCTTCAATACCTCAATAGTTAACCGTGCATCATCTGTTTTATACTCCACGTAAAATCCTGCACCTCGAAGGTTTTCTTTTTTTATAAGTGGCTCTTTTTTAAGAGCTTCTTCCGAACTAAACATTGTTCGTCGCTCTCCTTTTTTAACTCCCGCTAAAAAATCATAGACACGCAGTCCTAAGTTTGTCATTAGCGGTCCAAATGTTCCCCCCTTATGAAAGGGAAGCATCATCCATTCCGGAGTAGTTACATGAGGGCCATTTTCATAAACAACTGCACGTTCTTTTCCTACCTCTGCAACCATTTTTATCTCGAATTGTTTTAAATACCGAAGTCCACCGTGGACCAGTTTGGTTGATCGGCTCGATGTACCTGCAGCAAAATCCTGCATTTCAACTAAAGCTGTATTCATTCCACGTGTTACCGCGTCTAAAGCAATTCCGGCACCTGTTATTCCTCCCCCGATAACCAGCAATTCTACCTGCTTATTCTCTAATTTGTGAAGAATATCATTTCTTCTATAACTTGAAAATCGACTCATTTCAATACACCCCTATTTTACTCATAATTCATACTCAGCTACACCCCCTGCTCCGGGACATACATGTATGTAAGATTGTCTTTATTCTGAATTCATAGGAGAAATTAAAAAAACCGCTAAACACACTAATGCCAGTAGCATTAGTTGTTTGCGGTTTCTCCAGTTTCTCCGTCCATAAATATTAACTTAATTTAACTATAACATGATACTAAAACAAAGTATAGTGAAACAGCTGTTTACTAATTCCATAAATCCCTGTTCGACGTAGATACACCAACTGCCCCTGCTTTTAAAGCTGCATGGACCTCTTCATTGTTTGTAATGAGCCCTCCAGCAATAACAGGCAGGTTCGTCTCTGTACGTATTTGCTCAATCATGGTTGGTACAATCCCTGGTAATACTTCTACACAATCAGGATTAAATCGGTCAATCAGTTTCAGATTATGCTCCAAAGCTGAGCTATCCAGTAGAAAAACGCGCTGAATAGCTAATAATTTATGTTTTTTTGCTAGACTGATGATATTCCCTCTCGTTGACAGAATTCCATCTGGTTTTACCTCTCGAATTAGAAACTCCATTCCATATTCATCTGCTTTTAAACCTTGTATTAAATCGAAATGGATCAGAGCTTTTTTACGAGCCCTTTTTGTATAATTAACCATACTCTTCAACTGTGTGAGTCGGGTTTCAAGAAATACTACTGACTCGTTAGATGTTTCCAATGCTTTTTCGAAATCCTTCATTTTTCTCACTGCTGGCAAAACACCTGTGGGAACGTCCATGTAAATTCACCTGCTCAATCCGTAAAATTATCTGTCCGTTTGTCCATTTCTTCGCTTGAAAAAATTAACTGCATCGGATTCCCACCCACAAACGTACCGGGTTGGACATCTTTATGTACTAATGTTCCAGCAGATACAATTGCATTATCTCCTATAGTAACACCAGGAAGAATAGTTGAATTAGCACCAATCAACACTTCATCTCCAATAATTACGTTACCGATTCGATATTCTTTTATTAAGTATTCATGTGCCAAGATAGTAGTGTTGTAACCAATAACACTGTTTCTACCGATGGTTATTTTTTCTGGAAACATTACATCTGGCATAACCATTAGGGCAAAAGCAGTTTGTTTACCGACCTCCATGCGGAGAAAAACACGATACAACCAATTTTTAGCTCCCAGAAAAGGCGTGTATCTCGCGATCTGGATCACGATAAAGTTTTTCACTACTTTCCAAAAGGATACTGTCTTGTAAATTTGCCATAATGAATTCGCGTGTTCCACATGGAATCTTTCGGTTCTTCGCATTGGTTACACTCCCACGATTTCCAATAAATCTGTTATTTCTTCCAACATATAGGTTGGATTGTACTGCAGCAATCGCTCTTTTCCTTTAAACGCCCAAGCGACGCCAGCTGTTTTTACTCCTGCGTTCTTTCCGGACTCGATGTCGTGATAATTGTCACCAACCATTAAAGTAGAAGCTGCATTTGCTTTTAATTCCTCCATTGCTTTAATGACTGGTTCCGGATGTGGTTTAGGATGTTTTACATCATCCAATGTAATGACTGTATCAAAATAGCTGTTTAAGCCGGTTAAAGATAGACCCATCGTTACCGCTTTCGTCATTTTTGTTGTAACAATGCCCATTTGTATACCATTTTGTTTGAGTTTTTCTATTGTTTCTACTACATGAGGAAAGGCAGTTACATAACTGTCGTGGACAGCTAAATTATGCTTTCTGTAAGTTTCCACCATAATCTCTGCACGCTCCGGGTCGATCTTGCGAAACGTATCTACCAGAGGGGGACCATTAAATTCAATCACTTCCTCTGGCGTAAATGTTAAATTATGCTGCTCAAATGTGTGATTAAAGGATGCTGTTATTAATTCATTTGTATCTATTAATGTTCCGTCAAGATCAAAGAGTATTGTACGAATGCTCATTAGATTTTTCCTTTCTTTGCTTAGATTCTAATCTTTTCCAAATAAATGCAATCGTCATTGTTAAAACAATCGCAGTTACTAATCGAATTAAGAGCAGTGGCCATACAGGAATCCCCAAGGGGATAAAAATAAGCGTGTCTTCAACTACGGCATGACAGGAAACGAGAAATATAAGAGCCAAATACATATCTTTTTTAGAAACGCCATCTTCTTTTACAGCCTGTATCATCAGTCCTGCCCCATACGCTAATCCGATCGTAAGACCAGCTACCATTGTCATAGATGTGTTTTTTTCCATTCCTAATACTTTGGTAAAGGGAGCAAACTTATTAGAAAACACAGTTAACCAGCCTTTTTCCCGCATAAATTGCATAATGACCATTAAAGGTATTACGATTAAAGCGAGTTGGAGTACAGCAAAAAGAGCCGTTTGAATTCCTTGAAGTGTAATTTCACTCCACCCTGTTAATACTTGATTAGAGGCAGAAATCATGCCATATTGCGCTTGCTCCGCTCCACCATTCCAGAATAAGTTGATCATTATACCTGCAAATAAGGCTAGCGATATTCTAATCCCAACAATTAACCACCAGCTAACCCCTACTCTAGATGCCACAGCCGATTCTATAAATAAATTATGAGAGAAAGACAGCATCATTGCTAAAATAAAAACCTCTTTCACTGTAAAGTCAAAGGAGATAATTGCTGCGATTCCCGCATATAAGTTTAGAACATTACCTAACACTAACGGAACCGCAGCTTCGCCAGATAAACCAAGTAAACTCATTATAGGAGCTAATTGTTTGATAATCCATGGTAATACAGGTGTATACTGTAATATTGTTACGATTAGCGTAATCGGGAAAATCACCTTCCCTAAAGTCCAGGTAGTGCTTAAACCTTGCTTTAAACCACGAAACATAATTCCTTTCAATTGATATTCCCTCTTTTCGATGCTGTTATCTATTTTCTCTTTTCAGATTTTTTCTTTGGCTTCTTTTTACTGTTCTTTTTCTGTTGCTTAGATTGCTGAACCTCAAAATACCTCGCCGTTGTCCCTGCCTTACGACGATATATCATAAATATTGCTCCACCTACTATCAGCAGAATAGAAATTAGTTGAGCAGTTCGAAGTTCACCTACAACATACAGGCTATCTGTACGCATCGCTTCAATAAAGAAGCGTCCGATTGAATAGGTTATCGCATAACTCAAGAAAATTTCGCCCCTTAATGGGTTATATTTTCGTAAAATAAGCAGCAGCACAAACACAAGAATATTCCAAAGTGATTCATATAGAAATGTTGGGTGATACATAATGCCGTCAATAACCATCTGGTTCATTATAAAATCAGGCAAATACTGCAAAAAGTTATTATAGGCAGCCTCAGATATTGGTCCTCCATGTGCTTCCTGGTTTATAAAATTTCCCCAGCGACCAATCGCTTGTCCGAGTATAAGACTCGGTGCCACAATGTCAGCCAGTAACCAAAAGGAGATGTTTTTCACTCGGGAATAGACAAGGGCAGTCAGCACACCACCAATTACTGCACCGTGTATAGCAATACCGCCTTCCCAAATGGCAAAAATATCTGTCCATGGGCCATTGGCATATCTATCCCATTCAAAAACAACATAATATATACGAGCAGAAATAATTGCAACTGGTATGGCAAACACAATAAAGTCGATCATGAGGTCCTTTTTCATTCCTAAACGCTCAGTTTCTTTTGTAGCTAGGTACAACCCTAAAAAAGCACCGGTTGCTATTATAACGCCATACCAGTAAATTGTTAAAGGGCCTAGGTCAATAAATACTCTATCTATTGCAGGTGCGGTAAAAATCACTAAAAATCTCCCCTATTCCTTGTCGTCTTTCTCTTGTTCAATCATTGTTGTTAACCGGTCTGAAAATTCCTCAGCTGCATTTACACCCATCCGTTTCAAACGAAAGTTCATTGCAGCTACTTCGATAATAACAGCAAGGTTCCTACCTGGACGTACCGGAATAGTTGCTTTTGGTATAGCTACATCCATAATTTTCAATGTTTCCTCATCCAAACCAAGACGATCATACTGCTTCTTTTGATCCCATGTTTCCAGGTTCATGATCATTGCAATTTTTTTATAACTTCGAACAGCTCCTGCTCCAAAGAGCGTCATTACATTAATAATCCCTAATCCGCGAATTTCCAGCAGGTGTTCTATCAGTGGCGGAGAGTTTCCGATAAGTGTATCATAATCCTCTTGACGAATTTCTACACTATCATCCGCTACAAGCCGGTGACCACGCTTCACCAATTCAAGTGCTGTTTCACTTTTACCTACACCGCTTTGCCCTGTTATCAGGACACCAACTCCATAAATGTCAACTAGTACACCATGAATTGCAGTAAATGGTGCGAATTTAGCTTCCAGGTAATTTGTTAATCTACTGATCACCCTTGTCGTTTTTCGAGGAGATTGAAGAATAGGGACTCCTGAGTTATTTGCAGCTTCAATCATTTCTTCAGGTATATCCATACCCCGTGTTACTACAATTCCAGGCGTTATATCTGTACATAAACGCTCGGCGCGATCTTTTTTTGCAGCATCCGGGAGATCTAAATAATACGCCATTTCTGTTTTACCGATTAATTGCAGCCTTTCTCTCGGATAATATTTAAAATAACCTGTCATTTCAATACCAGGTCGAGAGATATCACTCGTAATAATTTCTCTATGTACACCATCTCTTCCTGCAACCAGGGTGAGGTTAAAGTTTTCAAGTAAATCTTCTGTTCGAACTGTTTGCATGTAAGAATCCCTCCGATAAACAACATTAACTGAATTTATTGTAGCATATACACATAAAAAAACGTAGGCTATACGCCTACGTTACTTCTTATCTGACTGAATCTTTAATCAAGCTAGTTAAAAGTAAATTTATTAACGAAATCACAATTGCTGCTACAATAGCAATCCCAAACCCATCGATCACAAATGATGCACCTATTAATGTTTGTGTAATCATAAGCGTTATAGCATTAATTACAAATAAAAATAAACCAAGTGTTACAACTGTGATCGGCAATGTCAAAACTACTAAGATTGGCTTTATGATTATATTTAATATTGTCAGAATGAAACTGGCTAAAAGTGCAGTGCCAAATCCCTCAAGTACAAAAGAATCAAATAGTTGTGCTACTACGATAAGTGCAACAGCGTTTAGAATAATAGAGATGAGCCAACGAATTAGCATTATCTCATCTCCCTTTCATTTGGTATGATGAAGATTGCTAGTAAATAAGCAAAAGCCAGTGTAAAAGCACTAATAAACAGGCCAACTATAAATGCTAACCTTATAATAGTTGAATCGACATTAAAATAATGACCTAAACCTCCACATATTCCAGCGACCATTCGGTCAGAATTTGATCGGTATAGTCGTTTCATAAGATTGCCTCCTCACTTCTTAATTTCCTTTTGAAGTAATACATAAACATCTTCTACTATATACGTATCCCACCGTAAAAGGGTTCAAAAAATCCCTTACCTATTTTACACAGTAGCAAGGGACTAATCTTTAATATTGGCTGTATTCTAAAAGATTTTATTTACTCTTTATATTTCCAAAGATAGAAACTTTCTATTCCCAGTCTCCGTTTCGCTTCCTCTTTTATATCAGTATCTGCCTTGCTCGCTTTTTTGAATTGGGCAAAAAGGCCGCCTGCTTGAGAGTCATGGCATAAAATTGCTTCCATCTTTTTATCAAAATACTGCGCTATATCGTTAGTAATATCCGGTTTTCCAAGATCTTCATAGTGAGTGCTTGTAATTGCTTGTGCCCACAATACCGGACGGTCTTTGGCTTTCATTAAACGAACTGCCTCAATGGCCGCTGCTCCCAATGCGTTATGATCTGGGTGTACAGCATGATCGGGATAATGTGTAATAACAAGACTTGGATCTATTTCTTCTATAATTTCCTTCAAGTGTTCTGCAACTTCCTGACGATCCTCATATTCCAATGTTTTGTCACGGTATCCAAGCATTCGCAGGTTCATATCAAGGACCTTGCAAGCTTGCACCAATTCTTCTTTTCTAATTTCCGGTAATGTTTCCCGGTTAGCAAAAGTAGGTGATCCCATATTCCGGCCCATTTCCCCTAAAGTTCCACATAAATAAGTAACTGGTACACCTTGCTCTCGAAATTGCGTAATTGTTCCCGCTGCACCAAATGATTCATCATCTGGATGTGGATAGATAACTACAACGTGTTTTTCCATATTTATCACCTGTCTCTCATTAATCGGTTTAATAGTTAAATGGTGTTTCACTTATTTGCAGGGATACCATAAGTCTTCCTTCACGATCGTGTCCTGCAAGTAATAATTTTGAGTCCTCATGAATGACCCAGTCTGTCAGTCCTTCAGCGTAAATCCAACCCATTTCCATCTTAAGTCCCGCACGATAAATTTTACCATTACCTACTATTTTGGCTTGGTTAAAAGTAACTTTGGCGTTTCGCACATAGGCACCAACATTGTATGCCTTATCATCAAAGTGGCTTGCGTAGGCTCCATTTGTAGTTTCAACATGTAAATATACGTCCTTATCCGTAAAACCATCTAGCATTTCTTGCACTTTCTTAATTTCAATAGGTTTCATCTATTGTTCCTCCCAACACACTTCTTCTTTTAGCTTATCTAAATGAAACGGGCACGTCAAAAAATTGGAATCACCAATTTAGAGTTCAATTGTTTTGCACCCTATTCGTCATTAAAATTTTTACTATCGGAATATAAAGGCAAAAAGGTAACAAACCTCTCTGAACTGGCCCGCTACCTCCATCCTTATTTTGATACTACTATTTCTTTCTCAGCAATCGATGCTTCCATTCGTTTCCTGTCACGTTCCAATATAGGTTTCAAATAATGGCCTGTATAAGACGCCTCTACGTTGGCAATCTTTTCAGGAGTTCCAGTGGCTATGATCTCTCCACCGCGATCGCCACCCTCAGGTCCCAAATCTATAATATGATCAGCTGATTTAATAACATCTAAATTGTGCTCAATAATTAACACGGAGTCGCCATTATCGACCAAACGCTGCAGGACTAACAATAGTCGTTTGATATCATCGACATGTAAACCCGTTGTTGGCTCATCCAATATATAAAATGATTTACCGTTTGAGCGTTTATGGAGTTCACTGGCCAGTTTCACACGTTGTGCTTCCCCCCCGGACAAGGTAGTTGCCGGTTGACCTAGCTTAATATAACCAAGTCCAACATCATAAATGGTTTGCAGCTTCCGTTTTATTTTAGGAACGTTCGCGAAGAAATCCAAAGCCTCTTCTATTGTAAGTCCCAACACTTCCGAGATATTTTTACCTTTGTACTTCACTTCCAATGTTTCCCGGTTATAGCGTTTTCCATGACATACTTCACATGGTACGTATACATCTGGTAAGAAGTGCATTTCAATTTTAATAATGCCGTCACCGCGGCATGCTTCACATCGTCCGCCTTTTACATTAAAACTGAAGCGGCCTTTTTTGTAGCCACGAACTTTTGACTCATTCATTTGGGAAAAAACATCACGAACATCATCAAAAACACCAGTGTAAGTTGCAGGGTTTGATCTAGGTGTACGACCAATTGGTGATTGATCAATATCGATGACTTTTTCAATATATTCTATTCCTTTAACCTTTTTATGCTTTCCAGGTTTATATTTACCCCGATATAGCTCCTTTGCTAATGACTGATATAAAATATCATTAACTAATGTACTTTTTCCTGAACCGGAAACACCTGTAACTACTGTCATTACGCCAATTGGAAATTTAACAGAAACATTCTTCAGATTATTTTCTTCGGCACCGACAACTTCAATTTTACGTTTATCTGCTTTTCTCCGTTTAACAGGTAATGGAATGTATTTCGCCCCGGATAAATAATTACCTGTGAGAGATTTTTTATTTTTCATCACCTTATCTGGTGTGCCGCTTGCAACAATTTCTCCACCATGTTCACCGGCTCCAGGACCAATATCAATCAGCCAATCAGCAGCAAGCATCGTATCCTCATCGTGCTCTACTACAATTAATGTATTATCAAGGTTTCTCATACGCTTCAGTGTAGCAATTAGCCGATCATTATCTCGTTGATGAAGACCTATAGATGGTTCATCCAATACGTATAATACACCGGTTAATGCGGAGCCGATCTGCGTTGCTAGACGTATTCGTTGTGCCTCTCCACCCGACAAGGTACCTGCCGCGCGCGAGAGTGTTAAATAATCGAGCCCTACATTATTGAGGAATTCAAGTCGATTACAAATCTCTTTTAAAATCATTCGAGCTATTTGTTCTTCTTTTTCTGTTAAATCAAGATGCTCAAAAAAATGGTTTGCCTCAACGATTGAGTAGTTTGTTACTTGACTTATATGCTGGCCATTAACCTTTACAGCCAATGCTTCCTTCTTTAAGCGATAACCTTTACATGTTGGACAATGCTTCTGTCCCATATATTTCTCCAGCAGTTCACGTGTATAGTCTGAAGATGTTTCCTGGTAGCGACGAGCAATATTAGATATTACTCCTTCGAAAACAACATGGTTATCCCGCACACTACCAAAATCATTTACGTAGTGAAAGTGAATCTTTTCCCTTCCACTTCCATATAAAATTTTGTCCATTTTATCTTTCGGGATATCCTTAACAGGGATAGTCATATCAATATCATAATGTTTACATACACTTTTCAGAAGCTGTGGGTAATATTGAGAACTTATTGGTTCCCATGCAGCAATCGCATGTTTCTTTAGCGACCTTTCCCAATCTGGTATTACTAAATCAAGATCTACTTCCAAGTTCGTCCCTAACCCATCACATGTTTGGCAGGCACCAAAAGGACTATTAAAAGAAAACAAACGTGGTTCCATTTCTCCAATAGAAAAACCACAAATGGGACAAGCATGGTTTTCACTGAACATTAATTCTTCTTCACCTATAATATCAACGATGATTTTACCTTCACCTAAACTTAATGCAGTCTCTATAGAGTCACCTAAACGGCTCTCAATTCCTTCTTTTACAACAATCCGATCAACAACAACTTCGATCGAATGTTTTTTATTTTTATCAAGCTGAATATCATCGGTCACTTCGCGCATTTCTTTATCTACACGAATCCGTATGTACCCTTCTTGTTTCAGTTTTTCAAACGTCTTTACGTGTTCTCCTTTTCGCCCTGAAACAACAGGTGCCAAGATCTGTAGTCTGGTGCGTTCAGGGTACGTTAAAATTCGATCCACCATTTGCTGAACGGTTTGTGAGCTAATTTCTATTTCATGCTTCGGACATATCGGGCGACCTATACGAGCATAGAGTAAACGAAGGTAATCATAAATTTCTGTTACCGTCCCTACAGTCGACCTGGGGTTTTTACTGGTAGTTTTCTGATCAATTGAAATGGCTGGTGAAAGCCCGTCAATTGCATCTACATCCGGCTTATCCATCTGCCCTAAAAACTGGCGTGCATATGCGGAAAGTGATTCCACGTAACGGCGTTGTCCTTCTGCATAAATGGTATCGAAGGCCAGAGAGGATTTACCCGAACCTGACAAACCTGTTACTACTACTAATTTATTTTTAGGTATTGTTACATCGATATTTTTAAGATTATGTGCTCTAGCACCTTGTATATTAATTGATTTACTAGGCATGAATTAGTCACCTTCCCGCTTTAAGTTCAAATAGAACATCTCGAAGCTCCGCTGCTTTCTCAAAATCAAGCGATCTGGCAGCTTCCTTCATTTCTTTTTCCATTTGTTCGATAACCTTTGTTTTCTCTTTTCCGGTCAGCTTTGTTAAACTCTGTGTTTTTCCATCGTATTCTTCCTGGTCCTCTGCTGCAACGGTTGCTCGAATAACATCCCGAACTTCTTTTTTTATTGTAGTAGGCGTAATATTATGTTTCTCGTTATATGCCACTTGTTTTTCACGACGTCGAGTTGTTTCATCAATCGCCAGCTGCATAGAGTTTGTAATACGGTCGGCATACATAATCACCTGGCCGTTTTCATTTCGAGCAGCTCTTCCCATCGTTTGTATTAGTGAACGTTCAGAGCGCAGAAAGCCTTCTTTATCGGCATCAAGAATAGCAACCAATGAAACTTCCGGAATATCCAGACCTTCTCGTAATAGGTTTATTCCAATGAGAACGTCATACTTTCCTACACGGAGATCACGGATCACTTCGATCCTCTCTAATGTTTTAATTTCGGAATGCAGGTAAGCAACCTTCATTCCCAGCTCCTTTAAATAATCAGTTAAATCCTCTGACATTTTTTTCGTTAAAGTGGTAACAAGAACACGCTCATTCTTGTCTGTCCGCTTATTAATCTCTCCGATTAAATCGTCAATCTGACCATCAATTGGACGCACATCTATTTCTGGGTCCAGTAGCCCTGTTGGTCTAATAATCTGTTCTGTCATTTTTGGAGAGTGCTCCAGCTCATAAGGGCCCGGTGTTGCTGAAACGTACACAAGCTGATTTGTCTTCTCCTCAAACTCCGAGAATTTTAACGGTCGGTTGTCCAGTGCTGAAGGTAATCTGAACCCGTGTTCAACCAATACTTGCTTTCTGGCCTGGTCCCCATTATACATTCCCCTGACCTGGGGCAGTGTCGCATGCGACTCATCTACAACAACTAAGAAGTCGTCTGGAAAATAGTCAAATAATGTATACGGTGTTGCCCCTTCTTCCCTTAAGGTTAAATGTCTCGAATAGTTTTCAATTCCTGAACAAAATCCCATTTCCTCCATCATTTCTATATCATAATTCGTTCGCTGTTCAATGCGTTGCGCTTCTAAAAGTTTGTTTTCTGCACGAAGCTCTTTCAAACGTTCTTCCAGTTCTTTTTCAATATTTCGAATGGCCTTTTTAAGTTTTTCTTCCCGTGTGACATAGTGGGAAGCTGGGTAGATAGCTGCATGTTCCCTGTCTCCAATAATTTCACCAGTTAATACATCCACTTCTCTAATCCGGTCAATTTCATCACCAAAGAATTCAAATCGCAAACAATATTCTTCTCTTGAAGCAGGAATAACTTCTACTGAATCTCCCCGGACGCGAAACGTACCGCGTTGAAAGTTGATATCATTCCGTGCATATTGAATACTGACAAGATCACGTAATAACTGGTCTCGATCTTTTTCCATTCCCATACGAAGAGAAAGCACCTGGCTCTGGTACTCCTCTGGATTACCCAGGCCATATATGCAGGATACACTGGCAACGATCAATACATCATTTCTCTCAAATAAAGAAGATGTTGCCGAGTGACGTAATTTATCTATCTCTTCATTGACGCTGGAGTCTTTCTCAATAAACGTATCTGTGGATGGTACATAAGCCTCTGGTTGGTAGTAATCATAGAAGCTGACAAAATACTCAACAGCATTGTTAGGAAAAAACTCCTTAAACTCACTATATAATTGACCTGCCAATGTTTTATTATGCGCGATGACTAATGTAGGCCGATTAATTTCTTTTACTACATTAGACATGGTGAATGTTTTTCCTGTTCCCGTTGCGCCAAGTAAAGTCTGATGGCGCTGACCGGCTTGTATTTTTTCTATTATCTCTTTAATAGCTTTTGGTTGATCGCCAGCCGGCTGGTATTGCGATACAAGTTCGAATGTATTTTCCACTAAGCATCACTCCGATTTTTATCTGTCTTACTATTTTACCATATATAATAATATAGTTTAACATAAACACGAACAAATATTCGATCATTTTGTTTCACTAGTCTATTATCTATACTACCCGTTTCCTGTAATATGGAATCATACGTAGTTGCAACGAGAGAATCAGAAGAACCGACCGAAAGTGTTTTCATAATAACTAAAAAAACATCAGCAATTGATATGCTAATGTTCTTTAATTTTTGAAAAGCAAAGTATTTCCTCAAGAAGCTCGATCATGGATTTGTTCTCCAGGTTTTTATGATATTCCTCTACTTTGTCTTCATATGCTTTTTTTCTAGCGGAGTCATTTAAAAAGCCTGTAATCTGATCTTCTATTGATTCTCGTGTTCTTAAGGTATTTATTAAACCCAGTTGTTTCAGTTGTTTAGCGTTAACTATCTCTTGCCCGGGTAATGCATGACAAATAAAAATGGGTTTGCGCTTCATAAGGCATTCACTAATCGTAACTCCTCCTGGCTTTGTCACGACTGCATCCACTTTATCATATAACCGGTTCATCTCTTCCTTCCTGTTAATAAATGGGATGGGTGTTACAGATGGATTTTTTTCTCTTAACAACCGACTATACAACGCCTCATTTTTCCCGCATAAAATATAGTAATGGAGTTGGTTGTCAGAGGCTGGATCAGGCAATAATTCTTCCATTGCACCTACACCCAAGCTTCCACCAGTAACAAGTACAGCGTGATTTTTATTTTTAGTAGACAGCCGTGTACGTTCATGGAACACAGCATGCACAGGAATACCTGTTATGAAAATCTTCTCCTCTTCAACTCCTAGACTTCTCAGGAACTTTTTTACAAGTACTGAAGGAACAAAATGATAATCGATTCCCTCGATCCCCCACACCCGATTTACGAAGTAATCCGTATAAACATTAACTGTAATAGCGTTAAGTTGTCTTTTTTGTTTTAGAACACCCGCCAGATTGGAAGGCAGGCAATGCGTACAAAAAAGTATAGCTGGCTCATTCCCCTTCAGTAGCCGTTTAAAAAAATAAGTAAACAGCATTTCATAATGAATATGACGAATTCTTTTAGTAGCATTTTTATATGCTAAATGATCATAAATCCGATTATATATATGCGGGAACAGCTTTATCGATGTTAAATAAGTAGAAGAAACAACGCGTTCCATTTTCCCATAACTATACGATAGAATATCAACCTTTCCACTTGAAATCTCTTTATTAAAGTTGTGCAGATCTTCCATCAATGAATCAGCCACATGATGATGACCTGTAGGTATTTGCATAAACGGTAAGAACAAAGCATCACTATTCAACTCTTTTACCATAGAATATCTCCACCTTTTGATAACTATCTACCTTCAATTACCAATGATTTAGTAGACCTCTGCATGTTACAATCCTTATTGGGAGGTGCTGATCAATGGCTTATATAGTTATTTCATTATTTGTAATAGCCTTTAGTATGCTTATCTATAAAGCATATAAAAATACGAAAGATATACAGATTAATAAAATTAAAATAGATTCACCAAATAGGAGCACTAATTCATCGTTATCTATTCTTCATCTATCAGACATGCACTTAGAAAATATCTCTATAACACCTGCAGAACTTGAAATAAAGCTTAAAAATGAAACACCTGATATAATTGCTTTAACCGGCGATTTCCTCGATCGGAAACGAACTATTCCAAAATTGGTTCCCTACTTGCAGGTTTTGCAAAAAATACAGCCAAAACATGGAACGTACGCTGTCTTTGGAAACCATGATTATGTTTTAAAGGAGCAAGATATTGCAGCCCTTAAAAATACACTTGAGCAATACGATTGCCATGTCCTGCAAAACTCCAGTGACACAATTACTGTAGACGGACAGCTTGTAAATATTGTCGGTGTCGATGATTATAGTACAAATAGAAGTGATTTATCTTTAGCCTTTGATAAAGTGGAGCAAGGTATGAATATTGTATTGACACATGATCCTACTGTTGTACTTGAAATGGAAGGCTATACGTTTGATTATTTATTGGCAGGCCACTTCCATGGCGGACAGATTTGTTACCCAAAAGCGTACCACCTTGTTAAAATGGGCAAATTAGCACGAAATAATATTATAAAAGGATTACACATGCATCATAGTTCTCCCTTTTACATTAGTGAAGGCTTGGGCCAGACTGGGTTTAACATTCGCCTTGGAAGCCGCCCGGAAATTACATTTCATAGTGTAGTATTGCATGAAAGTAATGCTTAAATTGTTGAGTTGTAATTGTTTATTAATTCGTCTTTGGACATAAATAAATAAACAGGGTCATCCAAACGGTTTTTACTAGCAATAAGGTTAATAGGAAAAAATGTTACCTTTTTATACGCTCGATAGTAAGAACTTTTAATTGGCACAATTTCAAAACCAAGACGGGACGCACCTTTATATAAAGTTGTAATCCCAATAATTCCTTTAATTTCATTGGTTTTCTGATGGGCCTCAATATAACAAGCCAGCTTTGGAAGGGACCGTTTTACCTTGTGGTAAATAAAAACTGCCTTTTTAACATCACTCGTAATACTGGTTAAATCGTTAAGCACTTTTACGTTATGCAAGTGAATCTTCATTAACAAGTCGTTTTTTTGTATTACTGTACCATCATTCAATATTACTTCTCCTCCTTTATAACGTGTTAATCTAACACGGAACAACGTATTGCAATATTCATCATCAGGTACGTAACGTAGACGTGTAAAATTATAATAAACTGGATCAATTATATTCCAAACACCTAACAGGTAACTTTTCATCGTTATTTCCCTTTCTTTTCTCAAGTCATAACTAGTTTGCTTAGTTTCTATATAAAATATTGAAGGAATTTTTTGGAGAATAAAAAAACCGAACATCCACTGTTCGGTTTTTTTATTTCTTCTATTATTTAGACTGTTTTCTAAAAAGTTGAGATTGTACCTGTACAGGCGTTTACTCGACCACAGAAATATATTTGCATTTCCGACGTACAACTTTTCTATTAAGGACGAAGTAACTACTGTTTACTATAATCGCTCCGGAAATATACTTCGCTCAAAGGGGTAATCGCTGAATAAACCGGGGTGAACGCAGGATTATGCTGAACAAGCGCGGGATAAATTGGTCCGAACGCTGAATAAACCAAGCCGAACGCGGGATTAAGCGAAGCAATCGCTGAATGAAGCCAGGTGCAGCGGTCATCACAAAGCGGTCGACTCCTGCTTAGAACAGCACGTGTCTGAAGACCCCGCAGAGTGGGTTTCTCGAGGAGGCTGAAGCCGTGCTGCGGCAAAGAAAACACTGCAAAGTAAACGAAGTGAAGCTGAGCAGATGTTGCACTTGTATCCGGAGTGGTGAAAGCAACAGTCCGCAGCGGAAAGCAACCGACCGGTTACTTCGTCTTTTATATCAATAGCGACCAAACTATGTGAAAAGTGCCATTAATTATTAGCTAAACTATCGATATATGCTTTTAACTCCTTTTCAAGCTGTTCAACTGCTTTATCGATTTCTTTGGAATGCATATTCATTCGCTCCTGCTGCTCACCGGCCATGTTCTCTTTAAGATAAACCTGCATTCGTTGTAGTAATTCATCCCTTTGAGTAGATGCGTACATGACCATATCATGATGTACCTCCTGGCCAATTTCCTTTTCTCTTTCTGCATGAGAAGCTTTTAAAATTCCTTCAAGCTGCTCTTTTTGGTTTGTTACCAAATCAGCATAATAGTTTGAGGTAGCTGCATATGTTGCTCCGCCACCTAATAACATAGCTAGTAGAGTGAATGCTATTACTTTCTTTTTCACTTCGTTTCCTCCTCAATTTCAGCCTTTAAAGCTGCTTTTTTAATTCTATGAAGAAAACTACTAATCTATTACTGTTGAACTAAATTTGATAGTATGATGTATTTTTATCATTA
>NZ_JARZFX010000014.1:0-66920 GCF_036026595.1 Virgibacillus tibetensis
CTGCGAACGGTTTGGTACTTTAGAATCCCATTGCTTCAGCTGTGGGAGTGTCAATGCTTCAACGTCTTAAAATAATCTATTATTCCAAGCGCACTTACCTGCATATCTAAATTAATGAGGATATATACTTCATGATCATCTTCAACATCAAGCTTGCGTAAGTGATCCTTCACTCTATGCATCAGCCGTGCGGACAGTTCATCATACCCCTTACCTTCTGCAATAATCAGTTCTGCTTCTTCCATAAATACTTCAAGCCATTCGGAAACTTGTTTAAGAGCTTTATTCGGGTTCTTCGTCATACCATAGTGACCATAGTATATTCGATCAAGATTCATGTCGAGCATGCGATTAATTGCTGCTTGCATGTCATTTGGATTAAATTGATTCGGTGAAGTTGAAGGCAGAAACAGCGAAACTCCATCACGAAGGAGTTGTTGATAACGAACCCCTACTGTATCTCCTGTAAACATTCCGTTACTAACAGGATCATAAATGCTAAAGTGATGTTTTGCATGGCCAGGTGTATTCAAAAATTCCAGCGTACAATTAGAGCCAATTTGTAATGTTTCCCCATCTCCTTTTATTAATAAACGATCTTCAGGTACAGGAATAATTGGATCAAATAATTCAGAGAAGCTTTCACCGTATACTGCTCTTGCTCCAGCAGCAAGTTTTTTAGGGTTTATCAGATGTCTTTCGCCTCTGGGATGCACAATAACAGTGGCGTTTGGGCAGTCCCTTACTAACAGTCCAGCTCCCCCTGCATGATCTAAGTGGATGTGAGTTACAATAATATATTTCACCTGATCAAGTGAAAACCCCAATTTCTTCAATCCGCTTTTCACATGTTTAACAGATGGGCTAGGTCCTGTTTCCACTATTGTTAATTCTTCCTCAGCAATGACATATGTACCCGTCCGTTCCGGTACACCCAGGTCAAATCCGTCAATTAAATGAACTCGAGTATCTAATTGGATTGGTTCTTTTCCCTCCATGAAACTACCTCCATTTTACAGATGATTAGTTAACTCCATAATATCACGAATCCAGGTATCATTTTTCTTTAGCTTCAACATCTTTTTTTCTTTCACATCGATTTAATACTCAAAACTTGAACTAAGGCAAATCGCCTGTTTAATAGTTTAGAACAAAAGGGAAACCAACCATGGTGCTGCGTATAGCGTCATAAATTGCACGCCATAATTAACTCCCTTACGATGTAGAAATCCTGCCACTAACGCAACCAGGAAAACACCACCAATATTGATGATTCCAGCATCCATAAAGGCAAGCATTACTACTAGTCCAAAAAACAGGCCAATCATTGCTTCATGTGGGATAAATTTAAATACAAATGCACATATTTGTTGCGCATATTTAATCGTCACGTAAAATGTAAAGCCAATCGCAACTGCAGATGCAATTACAGTAGCAACTATAAACTCACCCATCGATAACATATGGTGGATATTATTCTCCGGTGTAAAAACTGGTGGCGCATTAAATAAAGCACCACCTGGACCGATCGCCGTTGGGGAAAGGGGTAATCCAATTGCAATAAGCGGTATTAATATTCCAGAGATATAGGCAGCATTCGTTAACCCGTCCATACTTGAAATTGCCCGAGACGCTTTTTTTATGGGCTCTTTTATCCTACTCGTTAACGTTTCTCCTAAGAAAATCGTCATTCCAACCGGACTCATAAAAAATGTAAACACACCAATCACAGAAGCGAATGCACTTGTGCTAGCTTCCTTTTTATCCAATATTTTAAATGGGTTAGGAAATCCTTTTATTTTTTCCGTTTTGGTTAGCTTAATGTCCTTCAAACCATAGCGGGGTAGTTTTTCCCTTACCTTTCTATTAAGTAACTCAACTAGTTTTAGGATAACAGGTCCTATTGTAATCCCTAGGAAGAACGAAGTGAAAACTGTCGTCCCCTCTGGTACAACACCGATTTCCCAATAAAAAATACGTAATCCTTGGATTAAAAAGGCAAATGGAATAATAGAGAGAAGTGCTACCCACCTATTTTTAGTCATAAGAGCTAAAAAGATCGCCCCTCCAAGAAATATTTGGCTGGAGAATTCTGTAATTACATCAGCCCATGGAACAATGAAACTTGCTAACAACAAGCTCATTGGCACGGCTATGATTGTTCCGATTACAGATCCTGAAGCCATTTTTCGAATACTGACTTCAGGTAATCCATGTTTTTTTAATACCATGGCGTGTTCAACCATCGGGGCAGACATTACACCACCCGGAATACCTGCTATCGCAACTGGTATAGAGTCTGTTAATTTTTTAGCTACAATTGCCGAAATGAAAAATGCTAATATAACAATCGGTTCAAAGCCTGAAAGAACCAGTACTAAAGTTACGGGAGCAAGAACGGCTGTTTCATCTGTGCCTGGTGCAATTCCAATTAACGTGTATAATACCGCACCGATAACAGAGGCAGCAATTAATTCAAAAATCAATACGATATCCATCGCTATTCCTCCCCATTCACATAGCGAAACGTTCTTTTTGGTCTTACTAAGATGCTACTTAACACGAAGCCTATAACTGCACCGATTAGCCCATAAACTAATGGTTTTGGTGGCTCACTTGGCGCAATTAGATATGCCCCGAGTGTTGTTACACTAGAAATAAAGAGACACAAGACCAAGTCTTTTATGTTTACGAGGTCCTCCCAAACTTCAATATTCTCACCTTTTTCAGCTTGTTTATCTACCCTGTTTTTATTAGACATTCGTATACCCCTTTGGTTTAAGCCTATTATAGTTTTCCATTATACAACTTAATATAGCTTTAATGAAGTCAAATGTTAAAGTATTTAAAGGGTCTCTTAATGAATAATTTATCTCTTTTTGTCCAAAATAACCTTGATAATACTTAAGGAGGAAATTAAATGCAGAATCAACAGCAAAATCAGAATCTCCAAGACTCTTCATCCATGCCGGATCAGCAAAGTCATGGCGGGCACGAAATGTTTGATGCACATGAAGCAATATCTGGATTAATTGGCGGAATGGAACAATATTTGTTATACGAACAACACATTCAGGATCCAGAATTAAAAACTATGTTACAACAACACAGAACTTATTTGTCCCAACTTTACAATACAATTGTTGAGACATTAAAAACCGGCCAGGAGCCAACTGTAGGAACACAAATATATAACATGACTCAAAGTAATAATGTTATTTATGGAATGCAACCTACACAGCCAAAGACTCCTGCACAAACGGTAAATGAGATTAACGACCAGTGTGTTTCCAGCTATATGATGGGAATGCTGAAATCCTCAGCATCTGCTTTTACTATGACATCATTAGAGACAACAAATCCCGTATTAAGAAGAGTATTTGCAGATAGTGTTCCAAACCTGGTAGAAATGGCATATGAAGTATTCTTATACCAAAACAAAAATCAGTATTATCAAGTTCCACAGTTGAAGCAGCAGGACATGCAGCAGTATATGAACAGCTTTGCACCAATACAAGGAACAACGTCACATTAAATAATAAAATAATAGATAGAGGGTGTCCTGAAATTTCAGGACACCCTCTATCTGTTATAGATCGTTATTCGGACTTTTTAATGATTTTTTCTTTAAAATCTTAATCCAGCAGGCGATTATTCTCGTCTACAGACATAATACGTGCAGAACTCGCAGCATCTGATTTGGCATGGATACCATCCCCATTGCATACACTGCATCTGTATTGCCAACCTTCATCATCTGCAAGCATTCCTGAACCTTCACAAGCCTTACACGTATTTTCTCTATTTACCATTTCATTTCCTCCTTTTAACTTGCTCTAAATTGCTCTTTCTTTTACCCAGTTAATAATACCGCCTTTTAGCATAATTTCTTTTTGACGTTCTGATAATGCTTGCCTAACTTTAATTTGTTGATTTTTCCCTTTTATTCCTATTGTAAAATCATCGCCTTTTCTCACTTTTTCTTTCAAACCAGTGACCTGTATAATATCACCTTGCTTTAACATGTCATAATCCTCTTCATTTACAAATGTTAATGGAAGAACACCAAAGTTGACTAAGTTCTGCCAGTGAATTCGTGCAAAATCTTTTACTAAAGCTACACGTAATCCAAGATACCTTGGTGCAAGTGCAGCATGTTCCCGACTAGATCCTTGCCCATAGTTAAATCCTCCAACTACAGCATGCCCTCCCTTTTCCACTGTTTCCTTACCACGCTGGTAATAGGTTTCATCAACAATTTCAAACGTAAACTTACTTATCTCTGGAAGGTTACTGCGATACGGCAGCACACGCGCTCCTCCAGCAAGAATTTCATCTGTGGAAATATTGTCACCCATTTTTAATAAAATAGGTATTTCCAACTCATCCGGCATTTCGTCCATTTTAGGAATCGAAGCGATATTAGGTCCTTTATGCAACTTCACATTTTTTGCTTCTTCATATGGCAATGGTACATCCAGCAGATTGATATCAACAGTAGGTTTTTTCGGGTCCTGCACGTTGGGATACTTCATCTTTAATGTTCTTGGATCTGTTATTTTCCCTGTTAATGCAGATGCAGCAGCTGTTTCTGGACTGCATAGATAAACACTATCCTCACGAGTTCCAGATCTGCCAGGGAAATTTCTTGGGGTTGTTCGTAAGCTGTTTCTTCCTGATGCGGGCGCCTGCCCCATACCGATACATCCATTACAACCTGCTTGATGTAAACGTCCCCCTGATTGCAGTAGACTTGCGATATGACTTTCTTTTACGAGATCCGTTAACATTTGCTTAGAGGTTGGATTGATGTCAAACGAGACACCATCAGCAACCCGTTTACCATTTACAATTTCTGCAGCTATAGCAAAGTCACGAAAACCTGGGTTTGCCGATGAACCAAGATAGGATTGGTATATTGGTGTACCTGCCACCTCTGTAACAGATACTACATTTCCCGGACTGGATGGCTTCGCTATAAGGGGTTCGATTTTTGAAAGGTCCAGTTCTTCATCAATGTCGTAAGTTGCACCCCTGTCAGCCACAAGCTCTATCCAGTCGTCCTCTCGGTCCTGTTCTGCCAGAAACCGTTTAATTTCTTTGTCAGATGGAAATACAGTACCCGTTGCCCCAAGCTCCGCTCCCATGTTGGCTATAACATGACGATCCATAGCACTCAGTGTTTTAATCCCTGGACCATAATATTCAATCACTTTACCGACCCCACCTTTTACATCGTGGCGACGGAGAAGTTCTAAAATCATATCTTTTGCGCTGACCCAATCAGGCAATTCACCTAGTAACTTAATGCCCCACACTTTGGGCATTTTCACGTAAAAAGGTTCGCCTGCAATCGCCAGAGCTACATCGATTCCTCCAGCTCCCATTGCCAGCATTCCCATACAGCCATTGGCACACGTATGGCTGTCTGAACCGAGCAAGGTTTTTCCTGGTTTAGCCAGCCGTTGCATATGTACTGGATGACTAACTCCATTTCCAGGACGACTGTGGTACAGACCAAACCGCCTAGTAGCACTATGTAAAAACAAATGGTCATCTGGATTTTTACTATCTTCCTGAATTAAATTATGATCCACATATTGGGCGGAAGCTTCTGTTTTTGCTGCATCCAGCTCCATAGCCTCCAGTTCCAGCATTACTAAAGTTCCTGTGGCATCCTGTGTAAGTGTTTGGTCAATTTTAAGACCAATCTCATTACCTGGAACCATCTCACCTGAAGTAAGGTGATCTTTTATTAATTTTTGCGTTACATTTAATGGCATGAAAATTTCCTCCTTTTATACCTACATATATTGATTAGTATGTGAAAAAATGCTTTTATTATTTATATGTTTACACATACTATGGAGGAATCCATTTAAATGAGGTGACAGTATGGGTAGAGATGATCATAAAAACCGCAAAAATAATTACCTTGCACAGACTCCAAAGAACCTGAAAACCGACGGTAAAGATATAGAGTTTGCTGAGGAATTTGCTGATCATGAAGATAAAGAAGCCCTGTCAAGAAGCAGGGCTGCAGACAGAAGAGTTAAAGAAAGATAAAAATCGGGAGCGATTCACCTTAAAGTGAATCGCTCTTTCACAGAACTTTAAGTCGTTGGAAGCCCACTCCTTTAGTGGTGGCGAGGAAAACGACTTCGGACAGGGGCGGAATTAATTCCGCTTAACTGTCCGACAATCTGTTCTTCCGAATAAATAATCCATTGAAACATCAAAGAAATCCGCTAATTTAATCAACATATCAAACCGTGGTTGCCGTTCGTTTGTTTCATAATAGGTTAAGACTCGTTCATTAACCCCGATGATCTCTCCTAATTCTTTCGCAGATAACCCTCTTTCTTTCCGTAATTCTCGTAAACGTTCTCCGCATGTAATCATAATTTTCAGCACCCCCTTGAAAAGGAAACGAATGTTCGTTATAGATACGGTGTCGTAAGTCATTGTGTACTTTAGAACCCCACCGTTACTCGTAAGAGGAACGGTTACCCTTTAGAGGTGGGAGTATCAGTAAGAAGCCTGTTTCATTGCGTCACGACTATCTTGTTTGTACAATAAGATTAAAATGGGCTACTTTAAAGTGAGGCATAGTGATGAGTAACAAAAACGTAGATGATTATCTCACAGAAGGAATATACGGTAAACGCAGACCAAAAGAGGCAGAAAGACAACAATTTCTGGGTACTCTCAGAGAGCGGATAGTCCTAGCTTTAACTAAAGGACAAGTTATGTCAGATAAAGGTCTTGCAAAGTTAGAAGAAGCAATGAAGGAACATAAGGATGCCAAATTAATAATGAATGGCCATGTTTCCTATCGCTTCCTTAAAGAGGAAAAAGCGCTGGCAGATAAGTACAATATCCCTTATACCACTATTACCAATGAAGAAACCGATACGGATATTGGTGCAGTCTTAACCTATGATCACGCTATTGATAAAGAGAATATTTTTATTGAAAAAGAAAATACTAGTGAGGAAAAGGAAGAAACTAACAAGAGTAATGAATCATTTTTCTCTAAATTAAAGAAGTTTTTTTAATACTAAATCGGTCATTTGCCCCCAGGCATGTTGGCCGATTTATTTCTTCATAAAATACTGCGATATAGAGATAATAAGAGGTGGAGGTGTTTGATATCACTAAACCATATCGATGTCCTAATTGCAAAACGAACAGTACAAGGTTTAATATTATTGAACAAGTAGCAAAGCCTATAAAGCTAGATCCACATACGGGTGAGGTTATTAATGACTACGCAAACGCAGCCACAGAAGTTTTCCATATCGCGTACCAAGGCCCAAAGCATAAAATTCAATGCGGAGCATGTGGTCTTATTGAAGATGAAAAAAATTTTGTTAAGTTTGCCGAATATCACCAAGGTTCGAATTAATCATCATCCTTTGATACACTAAGGTATACTAAAGTATGGAGGGATTACATGCGATTAAAAAACAAAAAAGTTATGGCGCTTGTCGATCATGACTTCGAAGATTTAGAACTATGGTACCCTGTATTACGCCTTCAAGAAGAAGGCGCACAGGTTGATCTGGTTGGAATGGAAGCCAATAAGAAGTACATTGGTAAATATGGAGTTCCTGCTGAATCAGCATATGCCTTTACGGATGTTCAAGCGGATGATTATGACGCCATCCTTGTGCCTGGTGGTTGGGCACCGGACAAATTAAGACGTTATTCAGAGGTACTGGAATTTATAAAAGTAATGGATAAAGCCAAAAAGCCAATCGGACAAATCTGTCACGCAGGATGGGTACTTATTTCCGCAGATATTTTACATGGCAAAAAAGTAACAAGTACACCTGGAATTAAAGATGATATGACAAATGCAGGTGCCACTTGGGTTGATGAAGCAGTTGTTGTCGATGGTCATATTGTATCAAGCCGCCGTCCCCCTGATTTACCACCATACGTAAAAGCATTTGCAGATAAACTGGCTGAACAGTAAAGATCAGGTCCCTCGCTTATTTTAAGTGAGGGATTTTTTTGTTCTTCTATCAACCTGATAAAAGAGCGGAACATTGGGAATCTCTGAGCCATTCCTTTACACTTGGAAAGCGGTTTCATATAATAGTAGTAGTTACATGAAATTCAGGAGGGGTAGGATGAGTCAAATAAAAGAAGGTACATTATTGTGGGAACCTGATGAACAGAGAAAACAGCAATCAATTATTTACGATTATTTAAAATGGTTAAAAACAAATAAAAATATACATATTGATGATTACCAATCGCTTTGGGAATGGTCTGTTAATGAAATAGAGGCATTCTGGGAATCGCAATGGGAATACTTTACTATTAAATCAGAAAAACCATACAAAACCGTATTATCATCACATCAAATGCCAGGTGCAAAATGGTTTCCCGAGTCAACAATTAACTATACGGAACATATTTTCAGAAATAGAGAAGCTAATAAACCGGCTATTATTCATGCTTCAGAAACACGAAGTAAATCAGAAGTTACTTGGAAACAGCTCTACAAAGAAACAGCTGCACTTCAGCGGACATTAGTTAAACTCAATGTACAAAAAGGTGACCGGGTTGTCGCTTATGTATCAAACATCTATGAATCTGTTGTTGCCTTCCTGGCAACAGCTAGTCTTGGGGCTATTTGGTCGAGTGCTTCCCCCGACTTTGGTACACAAAGTGTCATCGACCGCTTTAAACAAATCGAGCCTAAGGTAATGATCACAGTTGATGGGTACAGCTATGGCGGAAAGCAGTTTGACCGTACAGAAACAGTGAGGAATATTCAATCTGAGCTTCCTACACTAGAGGCAACCATTGCTATTCCTTACTTAAATGAGTCTGCCGATTTCAGTAAATTAGTAAATGTGATTCCATGGGATAAAGCCTTAGAGGAAAATGGAGAAGAAACCCTTACTTTTGAACATGTTCCATTTAATGACCCACTATGGGTTTTATTCTCTTCGGGGACAACCGGGATACCAAAACCAATTGTCCAAAGCCAGGGTGGGATTTTACTGGAGCATTTAAAGGCATTAACCCTCCACGCTGACTTAGGAGAAGATGACCGCTTTTTCTGGTTTACCACAACAGGATGGATGATGTGGAACTTTCTGGTCGGTGGTCTTCTTACAGGAAGCACTATTATTCTATATGATGGAAACCCAGCTTACCCAGATAAGAAAATGCTTTGGAAATTTGCTGAAGAAACAAAAATGACTGTCTTCGGAACAAGTGCAAGCTATATTACTGCATGCATGAAGGATGAGCTTAACCCTGGGGAAGAATTTGATCTTAGTCATTTGAAGAATATAAGTTCAACAGGATCACCCTTACCACCAGAAGGTTTTCAATGGTGTTATGAAAATGTAAAGAAAGATCTGTGGATTGCTTCTGCAAGCGGAGGAACAGATGTCTGTACCGCGTTTATTTTAGGGGCTCCCATCTTACCCGTCTATGCTGGTGAACTCCAATGCCGTGGACTTGGAGCAAAAATTGAAAGCTTTAATGAGGACGGCCACTCACAAATAGATGAGGTTGGGGAATTAGTACTTACAGAACCCTTTCCTTCCATGCCGATTTATTTCTGGAATGATGAGGATGGCACTCGATTACATGAAAGCTACTACGATGTCTATCCCGGCATTTGGTGTCACGGCGATTATCTAAAGATCACAGATCGGCACACCTGTGTGATTTATGGACGTTCTGATGCAACTATAAACCGTGGTGGTATACGAATTGGCACAAGCGAAATTTACCGCGCTGTTGATCAAGTAAAAGAAGTTGCTGATAGTTTAATAGTGGACATTCCAAAGGATGATGGCGATTCCTTCACCCCATTGTTTGTTCAAATGAAAGAAGGCTATGAATTAACGGCAGACATTCAGCAAGCAATTAAGAAACAGATACGTACACAATGTTCCCCGCGCCATGTGCCAACTGGATTTTATGAAGTACCTGACTTACCTAAAACATTAAACGGAAAAAAATTAGAGATCCCTGTAAAGAAAATTCTAATGGGCAGACCAGTGGAAAAAGTCGTCAATAAGGGGTCATTAAGTAGTGAGGACGCGTTAGACTTTTTTGTTGAATTTGCAAAAGAAAAGATTTAGTATACTACCGAATTTAAGAACACAAACTAGTAGTAATTTTCAAGCTCATTTGGTATGAAAACAGCAAAAAATCCGCCTTCGATTGATTTAAATCATTCTGAAGGCGGATAATCAGTAATTAGTCTATTTCCTTTTTATTTAACTACTCTTCTAAATAAACCTCTTTTAATTGCAGTAATTGGGTTGGAAGCTGTGACAGCCCATTCACTTTCTCACTTACTCCCAGTATATATTCCTGGTTATGGATATAAACCATAGGCGCAATTTCTACAAGCATTTCTTGTGCTTGACTATATAACTCTAATCGTTCATCAGCGTCAGATGTTTGACGCGCACCACTTAAAAGTTCATCAAGCTGCTCATTTTCTGTAAAGGTGCGGTTTCCCGCTGACCCTAAGTTGTCAGAGTGAAACAGTGGATACATTCCATTATCGGCATCCCCAGTCACGGTTGTCCATCCAAAGACGAACATCTCGTGTGCACCATTTGCTGTTTGTTCAAGCATAGCGCCCCACTCAAGAATTTCTATTTCTAAGTCTATCCCTATTTCAGCAAGTTGTGCTTGTACGTTTGTTGCTGTATCAATACGCTCACGATTATCATTTGTCCAAAGAGTGGCAGAGAAACCATCTTCGTAACCCGCGTCAGCCAATAACGATTTTGCTTCTTCTTGATCATACTCGAGACCAGATATATTTTCATCATATCCAAATATACCTGGAGCTAAAGGACCGTTAGCCGGGTTTCCAATACCATCATAGATACCATCAATAATTTGGTCCTTATTAATGGCCATCGAAATCGCCTGACGTACACGTTCATCATCAAATGGCTCCTTGCTCATATTGAAACCGACATAAGATAAGGAAGAACTTTCCTGTCTCTGTACGGTCATGCCATCACGTGCTTCTACTTGTGCTACATCAGAAGGACTAAGTGGATTGCTAATATGAGAATCTCCAGTTTCAAGCTCAGCAAATCGCGTTAAATCTTCTGGAACAACCTTAAAAGTTACAGAATCCAATAATGCACTTTCATCCCAATAGTCTTCATTTTTTACCAATTTTACATATTGCCCTGATTCCCATTCTTCAAATTTAAAAGCACCAGTACCCTGAGGGTGCTCATTAATTATACTTCCAGGCTCTTCCCCATCTTTCATCGCTTCATAATCTTCTTCAATTTGCTCAGAAGAAATCATTAGGCCACCCGGATGAGCAAGGTGCGCTGGTAGTGGCGCGAAAGGGAATTCTGTTGTAAATTGAACTGTATGTTCATCTATTACTTTAATATCTGTTATCATGTCATACATAAATGATGTTGGTGCAGCAATCTCAGGGTCAAGTGTACGCTCTATATTTGCTTTTACCACTTCAGCATTAAATTCTGTTCCATCATGAAAAGTAACACCTTCACGAAGCTCGAATTCCCACGTCAAGTCATCTACTATCTTCCAGCTTTTGGCAAGACCAGGCTGAACTTCCATATTTTCATCCTGTGTTACAAGTGTTTCAAATATATTTATTTGAATGTCACTTGAAGGTGTATCGTTGGAAGCTGCAGGGTCTAAGGTTACAGCATCCGATAAAGTTGCAATAACTAAGTCTCCACCTTGTCCTTCTCCCTCACCTGAATCTTCATTACTGGCTGTAGCTCCGTCGCTATCATCAGGTTCACTTGTACACGCTGCAAGTGCAATGCTTAGTAGTAATGTAAGTACTAACAACATAATTGATTTTCTGGATGATGTTTTCATGAATTCATATCTCCTATTTCTGTATTGTTTTAGTTAGAATGTAAAGTCTGTTTTGTCATCGATGTTAAAAACGAATGCTTTAAGTAAATCTTTTGTTGCTTCAAGATCCTTCATACTTATTAGTTCAACAGGTGAGTGTGTATACCTCGAAGGAATAGACAGGACACCAGTTGGTATTCCTTTATCGGATAGAGCAACAGCCCCCCCATCGGTTCCTATCCCAGGAAACACTTCCAGCTGGTAATTAATTGAAAATTCTTCAGCAAATTTAACCAGTAAATCTTTCATTGTTTTCTGGACAATCAAGCTAAAGTCCATCACTTTAATTCCTGTGCCAGCGCCTATTTGCAGGCTGTTGTCCATAATGTCTTCCGGTGTATCACTAACAGCCGTTGTATCAACAGCAATTGCAATGTCCGCATCTACTTGACGAATACCGGTTTGAGCGCCTCTTAATCCAACTTCCTCTTGTACTGTAAACAATAAAACAATTTCCCCGGCGAAGTCCTTATTCTGCAATTCATTTAGTACAGTTAGCAAAACAGCACATCCTGAGCGGTCATCCAGTGATTTTCCTATCATCATTTTGTTTCCTTCACTACCAATGAGCTTCGCTTTCGTTGCCCACGTAATTGGCGTACCAACATCAACACCCAGATCCTGCACTTCCTGTTTAGAAGTTGCACCGATATCAATATACATTTCCGCATGTCTGCGAACTTTTACAGGATCATCAAACTTAAGGAAGTGTGTAGATAATGTTCCTATAACACCATCAAACTCTTTATCTTTGCCCATCACTTTAACTTCCTGTGCCAGAAGAATACGATCATCATGGCCACCAAGTTTCTCGAAACGGAGCAAACCATTTTCTTCTATCTTTTTAACAATAAAACCAACTTCGTCCATATGTGCTGTTAATAACGTCACAGGACCTGATTTATTACCTTTTTTCATTACGATCACATTTCCCATTGTATCCACATGTACATGGTCTGCTTTCTCTTTTACATAGTCTTCTATAAAATAGGTTACATTCTGTTCATAACCACATGGTCCACTTAGTGATGTTAACTGCTTTAATAGTTCTTCCATGCTTTCACCTCCCTATCCATAAGGTACAGAAAATTTCTCATGTATTCCTTAATACATGAGAGTGGCAACTTCTAAGAATTTATATCTTAGCTGCCTTGCACCAAGGAATCTTACTTCCTTGAATATTCTAGCAGACGCAGGTACCATCCGCTTTTTTAAAAAACAAGCATTCGTGTGAAATTCGAGTTGTAATTTGTACGGGGTTTTTTGAAGATCCTTTATATGTACTGATAAGTATTTTTGTAAAAATCTAATTGAAAAAGCGTGTTACTATCGGTACCCTTTGGAGAATCCATCTAGAAACACCTTTAAACAATAGCAATATAATTATCGACCTTTAAAAGGAATTGCAAATCATTATATCTCATTAAAGTAACAGAAATCAAACATTTGTTTGAAAAGTTAAAGTGTTTAAAAAGTGATAGCGTTTTCAAAATCATAGCTGGTAATAGAAGTTACTTTTTATAAGAAATAGCCCCCCTCTATGGTAGAAGGAGGCTTATTACTATACGTACATATTTTTTCTAAACTAATCTTCTATGTGTAGCCAAGCTAACTACTACATAGGCCACAAATGAGACAACAATTGGCAGCACTACAGAGTGCAGGCCTAAAGGCTGCGGAAAAAATGAGTCAGACAAAATATACAGCCCTACCCCTGCTATCATGGAAGCCAAGGCTCCATACTTGTTTCCTTTACTCCAATACAACCCCAGTACAATCGGCCAAATAAATGCTGCTTCCAGCCCACCAAAAGCAAAGAGGTTCAGCCAAATGATTAAGTCGGGAGGGTTTAGGGCTAACAGGAAAACAATTATTCCTAATACAGCTGTGATTCCGATACTTAAGCGCTTTACCTTAGTGTAAGACGCTTTTGGTTCTATATAGTTTAAGTAAACATCTTTAACGATGGAGGAGCTCACTAATAGCAATAGAGAGTCTACTGTCGACATAATTGCAGCCATCGGTGCTGCCAGCACAATACCAGCAAGCCAAGCCGGCATTACCTCTAGTGCAATAAGTGGCATTACCGTATCACCAACTTCGATTCCCGGTAAAATAGGTCGAGCAAAAACCCCAATCAAATGCATGTTCAACATGATAAAACCAACTACAATTGTTCCAATAATCAGTGCCCGGTGCATAGATCTTGAATTCTTATAGGACATAGCTCGGACAGCCACTTGAGGCAGCGCGACTACGCCTACACCCACAAGTATCCAGAAAGACGATACATATGTCGGTGTAAGGTTTCCTTCGGCACCGAAGGGAGTTATTAAATTAGGGTTCTCAGCAGTAAGATCTGCCATAATTGCAGGAATTCCCCCACCAGCTATGATGGTAGCTATTAATAAAACGAGGGTACCAACAAACATCACACTTCCTTGGATAGCATCTGTCAGTGCCACAGCACGAAAACCACCAATAGTTACATAAACCAGTACAGATACCGCAAAAATAAATAAAGCACTTGTGTATGTAAGCCCCGTTAACGATTCAATTAATCTAGCACCACCGATCCACTGAGCTGCCATAGCGGAAAACAGAAAGATAATAATGCTGAAAGCAGAAAATAGAACAACCCACTTTGATTGGTAGCGTTCCTTCAAAAAATCTACCATTGTAACTGCATTATACCTTTTCGTAACAATCGCAAATTTCTTACCTAAAACCATTAATACAAAATATCCTGTGGCTACTTGTGTCATTGCTAACAGCACCCAACCCAGACCTTCATTATAAGCAACGCCTGGACCACCTATGAAACTACTTGCACTTCCATAGGTTGCTGTCATTGTCATCGCTAACACAAAGCCGCCCAGACTTCGCCCACCCAGAAAATAGTCCTGCAAAAATGAGTTAGAAGATTTAAGATGCCTGCCTGCATACATTCCAACAGCAAATATAATTACTAAAAAACCAAGTAACGGAATAATTGCCTGCCAGTTCATTCGCTTTCATTCCCTTCATCAAAGGGAATAGCCACAAAGAACTTCTTTACAATTATAGTAACTAATACAGCCATTACAATGAATCCGAGTATGCAACTATAGAAGAACCAGGCAGGGAACCCGAACACATATGTATATTCCGCTGGATCTTTGCTACCTAAACCGTAAGCAAATGCATACCACCAAATAAAGTTAAAGATTACTAAACCGACCCCGATCAGCGCTTCCCGGTTTGCAACTTTAAACAGATACTCATCCTTTGACAGATCACCACTTTTCATTTCCCACACCTCTTTTATTTTAAAATATACACATTTATCTTTTATTAATATAACGTATGGTGAGCCAGGTTGTAAATGTTTGAAAATTTTACCTATTCCATAGTAAAAGGGATCAGCTGTTTTTAGCTGATCCCTTTTGGACAGTTTACTAATCTTCTAAACTTACTTTTAAGACCTTATCATTACTATGCTGCATTTCGAATGTCTTCGATGTTGTACCATTGGTTACTTCTAAAGTAACATCTTTCTCTTTCAAAATATCCACCTGTTTTTTATTAAGCAATAGACTTCTTGATTTCTTTTCATTGTATATATTGATTTGTACATGCACTCCTTGCTCAAGTGCTTCAAGATCTTTCGTATGGACAGTAGCTCTTCCATTATTCCCCTTAGGTTCAATTTCCACTACTGGTTCTTCTTCCCCTGGTCCACCAGGTTCTTCGTCCGTTTCTGTTATTCTACCTTCAGGTCCATACTCTAATGGGTTGTCTTCAGAACTATTCAGACTTTCGACGAAATCAACCGTCGCATCAATATCTGCCGGTCCCATTATCGGGTTTTTACCTAAGTCTTTAATTGGGCCTTCTGATGTTCCCATATAATTGTTTACGGTCAATGTATACACTTTGTGCATATCAATTGGTGTTCCATCAGGTAATGTAATATCAACAACCTCACTCAACTCGGAATTCCATGTATAATGTAATCCGCTGACACTATAGTCTGGACCATACATTGGTGATATTTGTTCGTTGATAATTGAATAGAGGTCTGCGCCAGTAACTTCCACTGTCATTATTGTGTTACCAAATGGCTGGATATTGTACAAGTCACCCCAGGTAACTTCTCCTGCAAGTAAATGGTCTCTAATCCCACCACCGTTCATCATGGCAAAATCACTGCCCATTTTCCAGTTCATACCATCTGCAATTAGATTTCCTAAACCGTGATCACCATCACCTGTGTAACTTCCTGTAAGATCGTATGCATTATATCCAATCACCTCATTGATGATAGGTGCAATACGATTGGCGTAATTATCCAAAATAGCAGAAACATTTTCATCTGGGCTGTAGTTGCTCTGTTTTACAAAAACAACTTCGGCTTCCTTCTGTACAATGTCACCAGTCGTACGGTCAATGACTAAATCAATATCCGCAAAGGCCTTACCGTATTCCGAGGATTGAACGATTAATTTATTGTCCACAACACCATCAACAACTTGATGATTGTGAGCAGCAATAATAACATCTACAGCGTCATCTGTTTCTCTTGCAAGGTCAGCCGCTCCACCTGTCGCTCCATCACCAGACTGATCGGCAGGTATATGTGCTAACACGATAATCGCTTCAATCCCCTGAGAAGTGAGTTCATTTACAGATTCATTCACTGCTTCTGCTTCATCCGTAAACGCAATCCCCTCAAGAGAAGATGGCATTACCATATTCACTGTTTCTTGGGTATTAACTCCAATAAAACCAATTTCCACACCATCTACTTCTTCTATATGATATGGCGGCAGGAATGTTTCATCTGTGTTTTCATAGACACAATTTGCACAAAGTACCGGGAAGTCCATACCCTCATATCCATCTGTCCCTAAGCCTTCCGGGTGGTCTCCCCCATCTATCATGCGTAATAACTCGTCAAGCCCTTCATCAAATTCATGATTTCCAACCGTACCTACATCAAAACCAATTTCATTCATAATTTCTACAGTTGGTTCATCCTGCAGCAAACCTGATACAGGAGAACTTCCCCCAATCATATCACCAGAATGGACGAGCAGCGTATTCGGATTCTCCTGTTTTCGCTCTTTTAAGGCTGCAGTAGTATAATCCATACGACCATACATATCATTAACACCGTCATTATCAGGGTCAAGACTGTATTCCTGATCAATTTTTCCATGAAGATCATTCATACTTAATAACTGAATTTCAAGTAAGTTATCATCTGGATTTCCTTCACCGTCAACCGGCTGGTACCCATAGGATTCAGCTTCTTCAGCAGTTGAAAAGAATATTCTCTTTTCTACCGGTACGTCGGCCCAATTATCTGGTGTAACATATTCCATCGTATTGGAATTTCCAACATATCTTGAAAAACCTTTTCGGTCATCATTTGCACGGAATACAAATGGCAATTCCATTAATGGATTTTGTGAATTCCATATATTTAATTCCTGATCCTTCGCTTCCTTAACCGCATCCTGATATTCTGGATAGACTTCTTCGTCAAAAGGTGCGATAAAATAAGTCGATGCGTAACCTTGGCGCACCATTTCCAGGTTTATGTTTAACCCATCTTCTTTTCGAATTATTTCAGCTAGTAATCTACCATAATCATCCGTGGCTTCTTCTCCAACTTTCACCAGTATTTCATCACCAGGCTCAAGGAGTTGGCTTATATATTCTGTGGCTAAGTCTCCATAATATTTTTGATTCTGATTTATTTCTTCTCTTTCTGGATCTTTATTATGTGCTGTATATGTCTCAGCTGTATCCATATTCAGGAAACGCACATTCGTTCCACCAAGCACTGGTGTCTGGATGTGAATGGTATCTCCATCTGTTATCCTTTCTACAGTAGATTCATAGACGCCAGCAGATGATGGTGGTTCTGGTTGTTCATCTGCAACCTGGATGTCAGCCTGTTCTGTTGGTATCAGTTGATAATCATTATATTGACTCACTATGGCTGTGATGTTGTACCACATATCAGATTCAACCAAAGTCAGGTCAAGTGCATTCTCCATCACACGAAGTGTCGTACCATTATAATCAGCATCTACTAACGATACATTATAACCACCGCCTGCAGGACTATCTGGAATATTATTAATAAAAGCGTTGACCCGAACAAGCTCCCCTTCATATGATTCTGCTATTTCAGGGTCTTGAAGGTCTTCTAATGTAATGGACTGCACTTCAGGTAACGCTTGACCTGTTTGAGTAACCTCAATTGCAGCAGGAATAATTTCCTTTAATCCATTATATGAATCTAACACACCTGAAACTTTTACCTCATCGCCTTTTTCAAGATCTGGTAAGTGGCCTTGTTCATACGCAAAAAGATTAATGCCGCCTGTAGCGTCTTGTATGTATGTCGTGAACTGGGCACCATTACTAATTGCAGCATGGTCAACTGTAACAATTCCTTCTACTGTAACTTCCGTACCATCACTTAAATTCCTTGCTTCCCCAATGGTGTACTCTTCCCCAGGTTCTCCCGGTTCTTCAGGAGGATCTATCGGATCAACTCCATCCATTGTATGAGTGCCAAGGTATGCGAACGTATTAGTTGCATACTCAGTCCACTGCGTCTCTTCATATGCTGAACTAGGTCCTGTTACGGAGGAATGCCTTACCAACGTTACATCCTTCGCATAGTCACTATCGTCCCCAATTACACCTAATACATCAATTCTTTCTTCATCACTATTTTTTAAAACAAATGCATCATTACCATTAAAGTTAATAACCGCAGAATTTGTTAAATCAGCTTTTTCTAAAATCTCAGGATCTGCGCTATTATGTGAGATGACATAGACATCACCATGTTCCAATGTACCTGATAAAACAAGCGATTGACCAGGGTCAGTTGCTCCATTAAAGTATAACTCTACTTGATAGTCAGATAGGTCTACTGTACTTCCTGTTCCATTGTAAATCTCGATTGCTTTATTAAATGAGCTTCCCTCGATGTACTCTGAAATAAATAAATCTTCAGCTACTATTTCATTACTTTCCGCTGCTGCTGTTGTTGCAAAAACCGTAGAATAGTTCGTAAAAACCAAGGTGAAAATAAAAAGTAAGTTGACAGCCTTCCTCACAGTCGTATTTTTCATTAATACCCTCCGTTTTACTAGATTTGTATCGTATTCACTTTTTATACAAACTAGGAATATGACACACTACTAGCATGGCACATTACGAGGGCTGAAACAATTAAGTTTTTGTAAATTTCTAGTAAATTCAGACTAATAAAAGAGCCCTTTCAGAAAAACAGTTAGAAGGACCTATAATAAAATCCAGCTTGCGTCATGAGTACTAGTCTAATAACCTGTTCCATTTCAATTAACTCATTTTATATTCTAGTTTACTTGAAATTAAAGTGTACACAGTATATAATCTATCTTGTGTGCACGGGGCATTAGCTCAGCTGGGAGAGCGCTTGGCTGGCAGCCAAGAGGTCAGCGGTTCGAGCCCGCTATGCTCCATCACGATAAACGCTTACACGTCAATATATATAGGCGTTTATACTATGTCGATGGTGGAAGACTCGCTCATAAACGAGGGAACTTATGTAATAAACTATCCAATAAGCAAACCACAAAAAGGAATATGACCCATAGGGCGCATAGACGTGATTAGAGTAGGAATTTAATATTTTTTTAAGGATGGATATTACATGAAACACTCCCTAGAGTCTGCTCTAAATTCGATAAAATCCTAGTGGTGCCAGATATCCTAATGAATCAAAACTACCGATATTACCGTTTCTTTTTTATGTGTAATACTAACTTCGATATTTCGATAACCTTTTTCCGTAAAAAAGTACTTTACATTATTATGCAGAACTACAGTCGGAGCGTTATTAATTTTTAATATCTCAATATCCTTCCAGGTAACTTTTTTTCTCGTTAAAAACCCAATACCTAACGCCTTTACAACAGCTTCTTTCGTACAGAAACGCCCCGTTAGAAATTCTAACTTCCTATTAAATGAGAAACCATCCGTATACTGAATTTCATTCTTTGTAAATAGGAAGTCTCTATATTTTTCGGAATTAATGATATTGATCAATTCACTTTGATTAGCTATATCTATGCCGATCTTCACAATACATCACCACTATACTGATTGAAACTTGGATTTTAAGTTTATCAGTTTTTCTTTTTTTGTTCTCTTTAATTCCAAATATTGCTCTTTAGTTTGGTTCCATAAATATGATGCCCTATATTCTCCAAAAGTGAATGAGTCCATCCTTCTTTTTAGTGCATTTTTGGGGGCACTTTTTAAAAGTAAATTATTTCCCTCTAGGATTTGGTTTATTACAGATTTCATATTAAGTTGATTATACAGATAGTTATACATTTCCACCATAGCTAAAAATCCAAATCCAATTCTATATTTAGGCAAAATACTAATGGACAATTCACATGATTGATTAATCCAATCAATATCAGAAATCCAACAATATCCTATAATTTTTTGGCTCTTCGTTTTGATTACATAGTACCTCTTATTATCTTGTTGTTCTATCACAGCATCGGAATAAAAATCCTTTAATTTACTTTTGTCAACCGTCATTGACAAATGATTTAAGTTCTGTTGTACATGAAATTCATATAAAAGGGATATTCTCCCATCAATATCCTCTTCTTCTAAATGAGTAATCATAATATTTTTATTCAAATAATGCATCCTCCACATCTAAAAAATATAACTTTTGAGTAAAGTAATTTCCATTATAGAACTGATGCTCCCTCAGTTTTGCAGCCTCATTAAAGCCTACTTTTCTAAAACTAGTTACTCTCAGATCATTTATCTCTTCACATTTAATAAATTTACTAATATTGAAGATATCATAGATGGTATTTAGGAAATCTAATAAGTAGACGACCTCCTGATCTCCGTCACTGGAAAAAGCCAAATAATCAATATATGCAGTTTCATTGTTATAAGGGATCTTTTTAATTAAAAATACCCCTTCTAAGCTTCTGTTTGAAGTAAATGAAAATATATCTATTTCATTTCTATTTAACTTTTTTAAAATTAACTCTCGATTATCTAAATACGGATTTACGGATAGGTATGTAGTTTGTAATGCAGACATTTTTAATAAGAAATCAGTTTCCGTATTTATATCCACTCTTCGAAAATCATTCATTATTATTACTCCAATCTCGTTTAGTTAATCCTAATATCATTCTATTGTGAAAGGTATGATTCCAATATAAATGGGTAGGAATGGAACCTTCATTTAGAAACCCTATCGATTGTAGTATCTCCTGTTCCTCGTGCTTATCTTCTATTAAATATCCATAAATACGATTTAAGTTTAGTTTATTAAATGCAAAATCTAATGATTCTTTAAGTAAATCTACTATATTCATCTGCTCGTCAATAATCGATAGTTGCATTTTGGAATGACTATGAATAAAATCGGTATCTTTAAACAAAACAAATGCTTGATTAGGAACTACTAATATCCTATCGTCTGGTTTAATTTCGTGAAGTATGTTAGGAATATACAATTTGGAGTCCGTCCTTTGAACAAACAATAATTCCTCAGGAACCCAATTCCATTCCAATAATGACTTATATTTACTTCTATATCCCGTGAGCATATTAATTCACCTTTTCCTGGCTAAATCGATTTAAGCTTTTACCTATTCTTCTATTTTCCTTTGAAACTTCTCCCAATAATTTATATATATATACTTGGCTATAAGAACTACCATTGAGTTCAATTATTTTTTCCAGTGATCCCTCTTTCTTGAAGTCTAGATCCTCAAAAACACGTTCATATTCCCAATCAAATTCTGCATAAAATGTGGCAATTTTAATAATTTGTATCATTTTTGAGTAGGACGAAATTGCTTTTTTAATAATATTTATTTTGTTTTCCAATGATATCTTGTTACTAATCCTAACAAAAAAGGAATAATGTCTTGCTGCTTTCATATTTTCACAGAACTCCGTCACCCCAATAATCTCATCATCCATTTTAATAACCATTGCATCTTTTACTAAGTTAAAAATTTCTTTCTCGCTTAAATAATTGGGGATAAAAGTTTTAAAGTAAAAATCTTTCTCATTAAATAAATCACATATAGCATTAAGATCCTTTTCAATAAACTCATCCAAAGTTAATCTACTATCTTTAATTTTCCTATCAATATAATTCATTCACTCTTCCTCCTTCATTTATATTAGGAAAGGTTGGCAGCTCTTTTTATCTTTACCTCGGATATAAATTCTTTTCTTATGATATAGCCCATGGCTACAACAAAAATGATTCCAAGCCCATTTGTTAATGTCATCGTCCAGTATAAATAATTTGATTCTCCATAATGTAATGTTAAGAACCAACCAACACCAATAATCGTAATAAAATATAGAGCGTTAAATAATACAGCTATGACTCCTTTATTTATTTGTTCTAAAATGGTAATAGTCATTAAAGAAAGTCCCATAAATAAATGGGAAGGTGCCACTATGAATAAATACAATACCGCCTCCCTAATAGATGATTCATTTTTTATCATTAAGGATACAATTTCTTCCCTAAAAAAAACTAAAATTGTTGATATTACCAGGTAGAAGAGAAATGTATAGATTGAACCAGTTTTAAAGGTATTGTATACCCTTGGATAATACTGTTTACCTGCACCAATATTGTGGTTCATAATGATACCAAGTGCTGTGCCAATTGCTATAGAAGGAACTAGTGAAAAAGTTTGGATATAATAGGCTACTCCAAATCCTGCGATGGCCTCCGGGCCAAAGGGTTTTATTATTAAATTAAAGAAGAAACTACTTACAAAAATCACTATATAAGACAATGAAATTGGTATACCAACCTCTTTTAAATAATGAATTGATTTTCGATAGAATTTAAAATACTTCCTGTTAAATACAAGTAATTTATTTCGTATTAAGAACATTAATGTAACAACAATTAAAATCAATGTGCTTAACATATTTCCATAAAAAATAGACAATAGCCCAAGTTTAACTACGAAAGAGCAATAATAAACCGCCCCAACATTTACTAGAGCGTAAAAAATAACTAATAACGTTGATAGGTTAACTTTTCCTATTCCTCTTAAACTAGAAGTTAAGACCATAAAAAACACACTGAAAATACTTGATAAAAACATTAGATAAATAAAATGCATAAAACGTTTTTCTAAATGATTAGGGATTTGAAAATAAGATATGATCATTGGGGCAAAAAGAACTACCAGCAATAAAACTATAAGTGATATTCCAATCCCAAGAATTATAAAACTGTTTATATTTAAGCGGATATCTTCGTCTTTTCCTTCACCTTTTAGTCTGGCAATTGAAACTTGATTACTTATCTGGATCCCTTCCGTGAGAGCAATGATAAGAAATGCAAAAGGGATATATAATGAACGTAGATACGCCTCATCATCACCAACATTGCCCATAAATGCAATATTCGTTAATTGTACAATCTGTGTAACAAGGGATGCTAAAATCATTGGTAAAGTCACTTTAATAATTAGATGAGGTATCTTCCCTGCTAAAAAATTCATTGATTTTTGCATTCATTCAACTCCCACTAGTTAATGTGAATAGCACAACAAGAAATCTTATGCCTGAAATTCGTTGTCATTACAAGTATCTGTTGTTTCTTTAATACATTATTTGATTTTAATATTTCTTTGACGGTGACCCATACATCTCCTGATTGGTAATCTACAGATGCATTTTCCGTTCTTTTATATAAGTTAGGAATAAATTCTAATTCCTTCAATGTAAGACGATTTTGAATTACTGTAACAGTATCAGACTCATTAAATAGTTTTGATAACTGGGTATAGTACCCCTTAAATTCTTCTAGAAAAAGATCCTTATGAATATAACCATCTGACTCTGTTACTTTTGTTGATATAAAATCAATTTTATGTCCAGATTCTTTACTTACTTCCAAACAGACCGATGAATTACCTAGATTCATTTCAAAATGACGAGGGGTAGCGTTATAACTCATTTTTTCGGTCATTAATAATAATCCCTTCTTTTTTAAAATGTAGTTCATTAATTTAATACCTTCCACACTAGCAATATTTTCAAGATGGGATAACCCGATATAATTCTCCGCGTTTACACAAGAGTTGAAAATAATGGAAGCTAAAGGAGAATTGAGCGGCCTATTATCTGCCTGATTTTGGCAATAAACCAACAAATCATATTCTTCCTTTTTAACCTCTTTTAAAGCCTCTACTGATAGTTCCACACTGGAAGTATCTTCATTTAATAAATGTTTTTTAAAATATTCGCTAGATATATCAGGTTGATAATACTTTATTAGTTTATAAATCGGCATAACATAATAATTCAAATCACCTTTGTTTTGATTGGAAGTTTGGTATATTACGCCATTTATATTGCTAATAAATAATGAGTTAGGCTCGACAAGGCTATACATACGTTTTACCCCTCTTAACTAACTGATTATAGATATTCATTTTTTGGATATTACTTGTTCCTTCCATGAATTCAAAAGCTTTTGCATCCCGATACCATTTATTTAAAAAAGGATGCTCAATTAATCCATAAGGACGAAATAGATCGATTGCGAACTCCGAAATTGCATTTACAAGTTTTACAGCCTTAACTTTTGCCATGGATGATATATAACCTAAAGTTGCATCTTGATCTAATTGGAGTGCAGAATTTCGAATAAGCCTTCTTACTGTAACGATCTCTTCTTCATATTTTGAAATCATATATTTTTCGTGTGTTGTATAATTCCTTTTATTTTTCTTTATATAATCCATCGTTGCTTGAGCAACACCTAACGCCAATGCAGCCACACTTGGTCTCATTTTATTAAATGTCCCTATAGCCCCCCAAAGCCCTCGTCTTGTTGGACTGAGATGCATTCCTAAAATGTCCTCTTGATAATTAATAACGAAATCATCAAAATACAAATGAGCTAACCCTGCACCTCTTACTCCAAGCGTATCTATTTTTTTTGAAAAGAATCCTTTATTTCTAGGGTCTATTAATAGACATCCGATTCCAAGAGGGCCTTCTGAAACTTTAACGAATACAATTCCTATTTGTGCTCTACCACCATTTCCAATGTATTTTTTTTCTCCATTCAAGTAGTATACATCTTCTCGTTGACTTATTTTGGTCTCAATGTTTGCTCCATCTGAACCTTTTTGCGGTTCACTTAAGGCAAAAAATGTCCAAGTGTGTTCATTAATTATTTGATTATAATATCTCTCCTGCTGCCTTTCGCTAGCTAAATCAAACATAACTTGACCAGAAAGTGAAGGACCTGGGGCGCCTAATGTTACCCCAACATCGCCATAGGCTAATTGCTCTAAAACAATAACTCTTTCTAAAACCTTTTCACCAAATACTTTTTCACCATTAATCTTTAATGGATTGTCGTTAAAACGTTCAGGCACAAGCGCTTTAGATAATAGATTCACTCCATCTAGGTGTGTATAATCATATATTTTTTTTGGATTTTCATCTATCTCTAATCCAATTTCCCGAAAGGAAGCTGCTATTACTTTTGTTTCAAGTTCTAAATAATGTATGGTCTTATCATCCATCGGTTACGCCTCCATATATATCTTGAATTAACCTTGATATATAATTCATTTCAATTATTCCATCATTTATAAAACCACTTGCTCCACACAAGCCAAGTAAATATTGTTTAGCATCACTTAATTTTTGATGTAACTTCTGTAATGTAGTTAGATCTATATCCTCCATATTAGACTCTATATCTATCGTTGTGTATTCAGTGAGAAAAAGAGCTACGTCATTCCTTGTTAACTGTAATGCATTTAACTTTTGGCGTCCGGAATATCGGTTTTCCAAATAGTTTAAACAACTATCTAACATCTTTAAGGAGAGTCCCATTCGCATAAAAAGCCAATCCTTTGAAAAGGCCAAGTCGACTTGATTAGGGTTAATATACAACTTTTTTTCTAGCAAAATAAGGTTTCTTAATGGTAAAATAGGAATATATACTTCCTTGTGCTCAGGTAAATTATGATGGGACATTGCACTTTTAGTAGTTAAACAATATCCGTTAACAAAACAATTTACCGTTTTTTTATTATTTTTATAAAGAAAAGTAATCGAACCTTCTATTTCATTATTTCTAGTAAAATCAATGATTTCCTTTTTCCTATTTTTTATGATTGTAAAACACATTAAATTGCCTCCTAAACTTTAATAATGCAAGATCCTAGGAAACTACCAAGGCCTATCCCGATTAATAAACATATATCATCCTTTTTTATTTTCCCCTTCCTTATTCCATAATCGAAATTAATTTGAGCATCCGTATTAAATGTGTGGGCAATATCTGGAATAAGATCTAGCATAATCTTGTCAAGAGCAAAGGAATTTCTTCTTGAAAAAGACTTCCAAGTTGTAATGTTTACATTATGCGGTAAAATCCAATCGATTTGTTCAAGCTGAAGATTTGCTTCTTCTAATGTTTGATTAATCAAACGGTCTAAATTTTCATCATAGGCCTTGTAAAACAACTTCATTTCCTTATCGCTTGCATAAACACCTTGATAATATTCCACATCATGAAATGTAACAATGGACATAATACTTTTTGAGGCCATTTTATTGTTTAACATTAGGGCGGTAGCCGAGTCCCCCATAATCGATGACTTTGGTAAATACCTGCCCTCTGGCACAAAATTAGTTTGGTCGCCACATAATATTAGCACTTCTGTACCGTGAGGAGATTCTTTTAAAAATGAATAGCTTGTTTTTAGGGCCGTAAAGAATGAAGCACAATTTAAATGAGAGAACCCTAAACAATGAATATCTTGTAAATCAAACTTTCTCAAAACTTTATATAACAAATCATAATTATATGGAACATGAAGACCAGTATGTGCGTATATAATAAGCTTGATATTATGGCTGGGGTTCCCTTGGAATATTTTGGATAAGGGAACTACCAGTAAATCTTCAATTTTCTTCCCGAACTCAACAATTGGAACATGAGATAGCCCATGAAATCGCTTCATTAATTTTAATTCAGTACCTGAAAGTTGATTTTCCTCAAATAATTCCTCAATAGACTGTCTTCCCTCTGGTATATGCGTAGCTATTTTTCTAATACCTATTTGCATAAGAATCCCCTATCTCTCGATATTGACTTTTAAACAATCAATTTTTTTATTATATTCATCTAGCTCTATAAGTAAAATTTTTGAGAATATTTTAATATCTATTTGAGATACAAATTCGGAAAAGGTCATAAGCGATTGCAACGTTCTACTTGATTCTTTAGTGGAGAAGTAGTTTTTATTATGACTTTGGTCTGTGTCTTCAACCTTCATATTGGAAAAGATTAGATCACTTTCAGGATCAAAATTAATTTTACAAAGTATTTTTTCTAGATTGGGTCTTTCCCTATCATCAAAATAAACAAAATCATATTCATCGATTGTAAAAATTTCCTTATCTTGAGAATCCGAAGTAAGTAAAATGGATAGTCCGATATCTATAAATTTCTTTTTTTCATTTGTATATGGTAATGTGTTTTGTTCAGTTAATAGTATTAAAATCCTTGTAAAGTCACCTTTTTTTATTAACTCTTTAGCTAAATTCACTGCACCTAGCCCTACATTTTTTCCTAAATTGGTAATAGCAATACACCTAGATCCAAGGTTGAATTTATGCGATAAATAACTTGTAGTAGAGTACGATGGGTCTATATCTGGTGTATCGTGTGCCAATAAAACTAAATCAACATCATCCAAATAGCTTCTATTGATATTTTCTAACATGGAATGACATATATGAATAAAGGGATTTTGGTATCCTTTTTCTAACATCTCTTCTTTCACAGTCATTCTATACTGTTTTAATAAATCTTGATAAAATTCTATTAACGATTCGTTTTTTATATATTCACCATTTTCAAAGAACTTTTTGTAAAAAATTTTATTAATATATACTTTTCTACTCATTTAATCAATTGCTATCTTCTCTATTTTAATGTTATTATGTGTATAATCCACCAAAGATCCGATACTCTCAAAGTCATCCGCATTTAATTCCTCTGGATCAATGTATAAACTAGGTATATTATCTTCCAATGCCATAAGAAGTTCTATTATAGATGTAGAATCAATATCCAATTCTTCAAACAATCTTGTGTTTTGATTGATTTCCTTATCAATATCTAACACTTCCTTTATTGCAATAATAATTAACTCTAATAATTTTTCCTTACTCATTATATATTTCTCCCTTCAATTATTTAATATTATATTATTTATATTGTGCAATCGTTGTTTTGCCAAAATATCATCATTCGTATCATTTTCACGAATTAGATAATCTTTATTTTTATAATACAGCACTTCTGTTGGGTACCCATGACTTAGAAATAAGGTAGGTGAAGCAGATGGTCCGTACGCACCTGAATGTTGAATTCCGATTAAATCTCCCCTATTAATGTGTGGTAAATCAACATTTTTCCCTAATGTATCATTTGGTGTACATAATGGTCCGCAAATATTATATCGATACTCGGGGCTACTATTTAAGTTAGATAAACAAACAATAGGAAAGTTCCTTTTTATAACCGATCCAATTCCTACTGCTGCCATATGATGATTAGTCCCTCCGTCAACAATAACAAACTTTTCTCCCCTAGATTCTTTAACATATAATGCCTTCGTAACAAAAACTCCAGCCTTTGCTGTTAAATACCTTCCGAGTTCCATAATCATTCTTGCGTTAGGAAATTTATGCTTAAATTCTTTAATCATTGGGTTTAACTTACTACATAATGAATCAGTATTTAAATCAACCTCATTATTAAAATAAGGGACACCTAACCCACCACCAATATCAACCATTTTTAAGTCTAGATTAAATTTATTAGATAAAACTTCCGCATTTTTTAATATAATTTTCGTATTTTCAACAATCACATGTTCATCTAAAATTCTAGTCCCCATATATGTATGGAAACCTATCATATTTACATTGCTAAACTTTTCAAAAAAGCTATCATCTAATTCCAACAGCTCTTCTTCATCAATACCAAATTGTCTTGGTTTCCCCCCCATTACTAGCTTTGCCCCCTTAACGTTTACGGAAGGGTTTATCCTAATGGCGACATCAACCACCTTATTATACATAAAAGCGATATTATTAATGATATCCAATTCTTGAATAGATTCACATACTAGAGCGTAAATATTATTAGAAATACAAGCGTTAATTTCCTTTATACTCTTTCCAGGTCCTAAAAAAATAATATCTTTAGGGTTCGTGCCACACTTAAGTACAGTATGGAGCTCACTAAGTGAAGAAACTTCCGCCTTCGCTCCAAGGTTATGAAGAAAGGAATAGATAGATATATTTGGATTTGATTTTAATGAAAAGAAAATCTCCAAATTATCCTCCATTTTTTTTCTAAGATTAATATAATTATCTTCAAGTTCTTCCCCGCTATATAAGTAAAGCGGAGTTGGATATTTAGCTTTTAATTTTTGAAAATCTATTGTATTTAGCTTCATTTATTTTTCCTCCTGTTATATCCAACAACCTTTTTGAAACGATTGATTCTAGGGCCAATACATCCTCTAAAGTATTTTCTATAATCATATAGTATAACCGACCCTCAAAAGGCCTTTGTCCTTTAACAGATGCAGCGTTTACAGTTGCATAGTTAGTAACTAATAACCCCGTCCCTTTACTAGGGGTAAAAAACAAATCGTTGTTTAATTCCCTAAATTCCGGAAACGGTAATAAGTTAGATAAGGATATGTCCGCTTTTTTTGCTATTGCTACTTTTTTATCATCTATATACATCTCCTGGATAATCGTTTGATATGTAGACATATTAAATCTCGCATTTATTTCCAGGTTTAGATATAGCATCCCTTCTTTTGACAGAATTGCATCTACACCTACAATCCCAAAATAACCATTTTTATATAGTTCTTTCCCTAAAATGTCAGCAACCAATTTCAATTCATCTAGCTGTTGTACATTAAGTCGCGAAGGGATGATGTGACCCTGATGCACACCATTTTGCACAATGGATTCTTTAACAAAATTAAATTCAACATTTCCATTTTGGGAAATCATAAATTGATAATTTAAATCACATTGTTTATTGATCCATTTTTCCAACACGATATTTATTGTTTTAATAGCTCGATTTTTATTGTAAGATCTTGTAATTAACTTTACATACTGATTAAACTTTTTTTCGGAATCAATTATTACTAATCCCTTTCCAGATACTCCCAAAGCATCCTTTATAATTAATTTACCACCTAGATCTATATGTGGCTTTAACATGCGGAAGCCTTCTACTAAATCATTTATTGTAGTACAGTTATAACCCGGGATTTGTTTAATTTCATTTTGTTCATTTAGCATTCGACTAAACATCTTATTATTAACTTTTTTAAAAACTGTAGATGTTGGCGTAGCCAAAGGAATTCCTGTAAGCTGAGACAAAGTTTCCTCAAATTCAGAGGTCCCAAAAGTCATAAAATATACATTAGGTGCTCTTAATTCCTTTAATTTATTTATAGTACCTTCACACTGGAGAATATTTTCTGTAATATTCAACTCTGGATGATTATCCTCTACAGAAATAATTTGTGGAAGTTTAAAGCCTATTTCCCTTAAGTAAATTAAATAGTCCGAATCGGGTTTTTCCTTTAAAACGATAAAATCACTAGATGTAACTAATAGTAAACCTAATTCTTCCATTCTATTAACGATTACATTAGAATTGCCTAATGTAATCGTGGGAAACTGCAAAACATCCTTATCAGAATTCCATTTTTCTTCAACCTCAAAGTTATTTAAATATATAAATTGGGCGTTTTCATTATCAACTAAAAATCTTTTTAACCTTTTACTAAAATTAATTTTTTCTAACATATACATTCCCCTATCGTTTAAGAACGGCTACCTGAAAAGTGGCTCCTAATCCAACACTGATCATTAGGTAATAATCCCCTTCCTTAATTAACCCCTCGTTACATGCATCCATGTAATTAATAAAAGGATCTGAACAAAAGCAATGTCCCAATTTGGCAATATTTTTTAGATAAATTTTTTCTTTACTTAAATTCATAGTGTTAGCCAGCTTAATCCACGAAGACCTATTCACATTATGTGGTAATATAAGCTTAATCTCGTCTAAAGTTAGCCCCGTCTTTTCTACAGCTTTATAAATTGTAGAAATGAGCGTGTCCACATATGCCTTATCAAATTTTCTTGATTGTTGAACATCCATATTTATCCCACTGTAATATTCACCCAAAATGGTTCTCTCAACGGATAACAACTGATTTTCTTTACTCGTTTTTGAAACAAGGATACCCGATGAAGCTTCCCCCATAATTGTGGTATTATGAATTACTTGGGCTATCGGTGTAAAAACCTTTTCACCAGTAATGATTAACGCTTTATCCAAATCATTTTTTAGTAAATACTGACATAAATCCAATGCTGTAAGAGCAGAGGAGCAATTATGCTGCGTTATTGAAAATGATATTGCGTGCTGCAAACCATATTTTCTTTTTATTTCTTCTATAATGTTGATTGGATACGGTGTAACTGTTTGAACTGTGTGAGCATACATAATATATTTTATACTCGAAGGATCTACACTGCCTAAAATTTCTTGAATAGGTATTTTTAACAATTCCTCTAGACTTTCTTTTTCATTAAAACGTATTTTCTCTAAACCATGAATTTTAGTAAATAACTTCATTTGAAAATGACTAAGATTTAATTTTTCCTTGAGTTCTGAAATTTCTATCTCATTAGAAGGATAGTAAGTTTTAATAGATTCTATTCCAATCATGAATCCACCTTTTTTCTTCTTTAATTTGTAAGATTAACCAACCCTACCTTCATAAATATTAATACCAGGTGAAAACGTCAATTTATTTGCTTTCGTATCTACCATTCCGTATTTTGTCATACCCTTCTGGTAGAAGAAATTGTATGGCCCTCCTCAAAGGGCCATACCGCTCAGCACAGGTAGATTAGATTCCTCTAATATATAGTACTTTTGGAGCATTTTCTTCTTTACAATTATTGTACTTTCTCTTGTACTTTTTCTTGTACTTTTTCTTTTGTCATTTCAAGGCACCTCCTTTATTTCAACTCATTTAAAGCCTATCATATTTTTAATTAAACCTTCTTGATAAATTTTGCAAAAAAGGTGCAACTGATTAAATAGTTCTAGGAACAATTTGCTAAAAACACCCACTAAAACTATAATATTATTAAGTTTAGTGAATTTTGCACCAATTAAAACTAAATCAAACTAAAAAAATATAATGATTTTCTCAAAGGGAGGCTCTTCAATATGCTGATTAATATTGATACCATGGATGTAGGCAAAATTATCTTTAACCTCAGAAATGAAAGGGGATTGACACAGGAAGAACTTTCTGAAGGAATTTGTTCTATATCATATTTAAGTAAATTAGAACACAACCAGATTAAGTATAGTGACGAAATCCTTAGTTTATTATTTCAAAAGTTAAATGTAGATGAGAACAAGCTTTATACAAAACACAAGAATTTTAATGACAACGTATCAAATTTATCTAAGTTTATTGATATGAAAAACTACACAGATACGGAAAATTGCTACAGTGAGTTGAACAATCTAGTAAATGAGATTAAAGATCCCAATAGTATATGTAATTACCACATTACAAAATTAAAGTATTTTCTTGCAAAACGTAATTTAGAATCTGCTAGGACTACCATTGATTATATTAATGAGTTTTTTAAAAGGAAATCCGTAAGACAAGAAGCTCTTTTTATTGATCTTTGTGGCGTATACTTTAGTATAAAAGGTAATTTTGTTGAAGGGTTAAAGTTTTTTAAAGACGCTGAAAGAATAGCTCTTGAAAACAATTTAAACGTGGCAAATATCTTTTATCATCTTGGGTTGACATATAGCCAGATTCATAACGATACGTTGGCCATACATTATGCACAGAATGCTTTAAAGCTTTTTGAAAGTGACATGAACTATCTTAAATGTATTGATTGTCAATTGATTATTAGTCTAAAGTTCGTAAGAAACCAAAATTTTAGAAGCGCAGAAAAAATATACTTTGATATCCTAGAACAAGCCAAAATATTTACTCTTCCAAAAACAAAAGCTATTACCCTGCACAATTTGGGTTTCTTATATTATAAAGTAAAAGATTACAATCAATCTGTAAATTACTTTGTTGAAGCTTTGGAATATAAAAGTCCCAAAAATGAAGACTATATTTTAAGTATTTACTATCTGTGTAATGCATTAATGGAAGATGACAGGAATAAAGAGGTAATATTTTGGTTAAATAAAGCACTACATTATATAGAAAAAAATGAACACTTGAAGGAGTACAAATATTCTTATATGGTCAAGCTTTACAAATATAAGTACGAAGATTTTGATAAGTACATTGAATTTGCAGAAAACGTAGTATTTCCATATTTAATTTCAATAAAAACCAAGGAGCTTATTCTATCCGTTGGTAATCTATTGATTGAATATTACAACTCAAAGCATAGGTATAAGAGATCCAATAATTTCTATAAAATAATGTTGGAGTTTATGGAGGTGAACTGAATATATGAAAAAATTATTCCTATCTTTTCTAGTAGTTCTAGTGTTAGGTCTTACTTCGCAATCAACATATTTTTCACAGGGGGATAACGACACACCAAATGAAGAACATCCAGATTACTTATAAAAACATCAATACAAACATGCACATTATTCCAGTGTAAATAATTTTCTATGTAAACTGAAATAATGTGCAATTTTCTTCTTTCACTAAAAGAAATACGAGGGGATTTTTAAGATTCTGATTAATTCCTAAATGGATCTAAAAATAATTATGAAGAGTTTTATTAATAACACATTCTTAGTTTTTTATATAGTTCATATTAATTATGCAACGCTAGAATCTCAAAATATTAAACAAATATTAGAATAGCCTCACTAATCATAGATAATGCTTTTTTTGTAGACGTAAAATGACGAAATAAAAAATGCAAATTTAATAATCACAAAATATCACTTTATCTAATAGAGGATATTCAGTACCTTTTTACAAGCTCAACCAAACTTTCAACATCAAATCCAGCCTCTCCCCCATCATTATATCCGTTAATCCCCTGACACCAAATACAACCCATCCGGGATATACTTCCGGCGACCCAAAAAGTACATCAATTAATGAGAGGAAATCCCAATAACAGTCATAAACAGAGGATTTCCCGGCATAATCTTCATACGCGGTTAAAAAGGCGTCGGCTGTTTCTACATTGTACAATATCGCCAAATTGATTCGGCAATGCCCGACATCAATTCCGGCTGTTCCTCTGCACGCATTAATCCAGTCACTATGCCGCTAACGGTATCATTTTTCCATAAAACATTTGCAGGGTGGTAATCGCGGTGGATAAAACATTCTGAATGACAGGGCACGGGCCTTTTACAATATCGATTGCTTTTCTCCATGCACCTGGAACGCTTGACCAAGTTGGCACTTCCACTGTCGAAATATCATTATATGTAAAATACGTCCAAGAAAACTCCTTTGCTTTGCATCAACTTCGTGTATCTTCTCAAGAGCTTCTGCTAAACCATTCAGCCATTTCCCCATATGTTGAGGGATTAATTCCACTTACCCTTCAAGCATCGTCATTAAAACCGCCAGCATCCCGCAACGTCGACCACTCTCATCAAACGCGATTATTTCAGCTGTAGCTACTTCCACCCGAGAAGCCAAACGCAGAATTTCCGCTTCATGTAGAGCAAGATCTAGTTCCTACATTAGCCATTCCTTGTTATCAAATTGACGAATAACGACATCTTTTATTTGCCCCCCTATTTGAATGGAATTGTGATGCAATGTGGACGATGTGCTACCTTTCAGTTTATTAATCTCAATCATTTTAACATCGGCATCCACTTTCTTTAAAATCCAATCTACCGTATTCGGGGGCAAACCGCCGACGGTCTTGACGAATTAAAGGCGATATTTTTACCAACTAATTATCGTACGAAGATGATTCATTACTGGGTCATCTTTTTTAAATTTAAAAAACATATTGAAAACCGTTGATTAAATTCATTAAAACACCTTGAATATGTTATAAAACATGAAACAATATTATCGTTTGCCGGCAGCCAAGAGGTCAGCAGTTCGAGCCCGCTATGCTCCATTGATACATTTAAGGATAGTAAGACACAACATCAATGCCTACTATCCTTTTTATTTTGTCTGTTTTACACAAAATCTATTAAGTACGGTGTAGCTTGTTATTGACGTAACTCCGCTTACGGAAATACACATCGCCCAAAGGGGTGATCGCTGGACAAACCGGGGTGAACGCGGGATAAAGTGGAGCGATCGCTGAATGAATGCAGGGCAGCATTTATGCCAAAAAGGTCGTAACGCGCACGTATGAGATTGGACGGTTTTGACGCTTCTCCCCCGTTGGAGTCTCCGTGTATTTCCTCCACTTGTGTTATGCTTTGTTGACTAACGATTGAATTACAGAATTGGATTGAGAAATGAGCTAATTCTAAAGATAAGCGAAGGAAGAATTAAACCTCAAGTAAGGAAAGGAGTTGGCGGCATGCCCGCAAATAAAAGTATAGAAGTTGAAGAATTTTTGAATGGCTTACCTGAGCATATTAGAGAAATCACAGTAACATTGCGCAACCTCATCTTTGATACATCAGAAAATATAGTGGAAGAAATGAAATGGAACAAACCCTGCTACATAGAAAATGGATTAGTTTGTTACCTCCAAACTGCCAAAGGTCATGTTAATCTGGGGTTTTACTTCGGTGCAAGCCTAGAGGATAAAGATGAATTACTTGAGGGAACGGGTAAGAAGATGCGCCACATCAGAGTTACTTCACTTGAGGAAATTCAGCCTGCCAAATATCAGGCACTTATTAAAGAAGCAATCAGACTGAAGACTTGATTGAAAATCTTCAGAGTCTACCTCCACCGACTACAATGATTCTTGATCTCCAAGGATACTTATTGCTCGTGACTCGTGACAAACATATTTATCTTTGATATGATTTAAGTACCAAAATTTCATAGTAAAATTACTACTAGGGGTGCCCAATAAATCGTGGGCTGAGAGGAAAGCGCGTTTAAGCTTCCGACTCTTATGGACCTGATCTGGATAATACCAGCGGAGGGAAGTAGCAGACGATAAGTCTAATCTATTTCAGCTTATTTTAAGCCAGGTCTTCTTGTGATGAGATCTGGCTTTTTTGGTGCACTTTTTTAGAGGAGGAATTGGATGAATCGAACACAGTTAATAACGACCATGTCCGTATTTGTAGCAATTGGAACACTGGGGGCACAACTACTTTGGTTTCCAGCTGGGATTGCCAAGGCTTATCCTGTACAACATGCAGTCAACGTCATGGCGGCCGTGATGCTTGGTCCAGGGCCTGCTGTAATTATTGCATTTATGATTGGTTTACTTCGTAACATGCTTGGTCTTGGTACCCTATTGGCATTTCCAGGTGGTATGGTTGGTGCTCTCTTAGCTGGATATCTTTATCGTCATTTTAAAAAGAAGATATGGGCTGTCGCTGGAGAAGCAATTGGATCAGGAATCATTGGGGCTCTCTTTGCAGTACCTTTTGCAAAAATTCTGATGGGTACTTCTGCAGGTGCATTATTCTTCATGCCATCTTTTCTTGTAAGTAGTATTACCGGTGCATTTATCGGTTGGTTCATTGTATCCCGCGTTAAACAAAAGAATGTATTACAAAACATATAACCAGGAAACTACTGGGGGAACTATCCCTGCTGAGATAAGGTGTTAATCCTTAGTCCCTTGGAAGCTGATCTGGATAATTCCAGCACAGGAAAGTAGTCGGAGGAAACATCAACAAACCCTCTATTTAATCTACTTTCACTCCTGTTAGTTCCGAAACTATATAAGGAGGCTATTTCTATGACATTTACAAATCAATCAGGAAAAAGCATTGCATGTTCACTTACAATAGCTGGTACTGACCCTAGTGGTGGTGCTGGAATTCAAGCAGACTTAAAAACGTTTCAAGAATTAAAAAGCTACGGCATGTCAGTACTAACATCCGTTGTTGCCCAGAATACAACTGGGGTTCAAGGGGTGCATCATCTACCCGTTGAAATGATCGAACAGCAGCTGGAATCTGTCCTTTCAGATATGCCAGTCCATGCATTCAAGACAGGTATGATTGCTAATACAGATATGATGAAAGTAATCAGTAAAAAAATTTCGAGCCTGGATGTACCCTATGTGATGGATCCAGTAATGGTGGCAACGAGTGGAGACCCGTTAATTTCAGAAAATGCACGTGATTTTTTGAGGGATAATCTTTTACCACTAACAGCTTTAGTCACCCCGAATATCCCCGAGGCAGAATTTATTACGGGAGAAAAGATAGAGACAGTTGATGATATGAAGCAGGCAGCTGTACAAATTGTAGAACAGTTTAATGCAGGAGCGGCACTTGTCAAAGGAGGACATATGGAGGGTGATGCTGTAGATTTTCTATATGATGGGTCTGAACTGCATACCTTCTCTGCTAAACGAATAGATACTACAAATACGCATGGAACGGGCTGTACGTATTCTGCTGCTATTACTGCCTATTTAAGTCACGGGGCACCCTTACAACAAGCAGTCAAGCAGGCAAAACAATTTGTTACTGCCGCAATCCAGCATTCTTATAAACTTGGCTCTGGAAATGGTCCTACCAACCATTGGGCAACTAGGGAGGAGAAAGTTAAACAATGAATTTTGATATTATTAAAGAAGTCCGGGAAAACACCCCATTGATTCATCATTTAACAAATCAAGTTGTTATGAACTTCACAGCTAATGGTCTATTGTCTTTTGGTGGCGCTCCAATTATGGCCAAGGCAGAAGAAGAAGCTAATGAAGTAGCAAGCATTGCGAATGGGGTACTTATTAACATTGGCACTCTGACCTCACAGGAACTCAAGGCCATGATACAAGCCGGAAAGGCAGCCAATAGAAAAGGTATTCCCGTCGTGCTTGATCCTGTAGGGGTAGCGGCTACCCCTTTTCGTTCGGATGCTGTAAAGCAGATTTTAAAAGAAGTACATCCCACAGTAATCAAAGGAAATGCAGGTGAGCTTGCCCACCTGGTTGAAATTCCATGGAAAACTAAAGGAGTCGAATCCATTGGTGAAGGAGATGTGGAAGAGATAGCTTCCAAAACAGCAGAGATCTATCAAACTACTGCTATTGTCACTGGAGAAACGGATATAATTTCAACAGAAAAATCAATTATTCATAATAAAACCGGCCATATTCTTTTAACTAAAGTCACGGGGGCTGGCTGTTTACTAGGATCCATTGTAACGGCTTGTTTAACTACAAATCATCCCATAGAGGAACAAACGTTATCAGCAGTTAAGTTTTATGGGATGGCTGCAGAATTCGCTGCATCTCAAAAAGGTGTAACTGGACCTGGCACTTTCTTACCTCAGTTTATTGATGCACTTTCATTAGATGCCGATGTACTTGAGAGGAGATAAATCATGTCATTAGCAATAAAACAAAGTCTCAGGAAATATTTTATTATGGGTAGTCAAAACTGTGACGGCGATCCTGTACAAATACTGGAGTCTGCAGCCTCAGCGGGAATCACTGCCTTTCAATTTCGTGAAAAGGGAGTAGGTTCACTGACAGGAGACGAGAAACTCGAACTGGGAAAACAGCTGCGGAGCATCTGTCGCCATTATAAAATACCTTTTATTGTAAATGATGATATAGAACTAGTAGATGCACTGGATGCTGATGGACTGCATGTCGGGCAGGAAGATCAATCCGTGGAAGAGTTACGCAAGCTATTTCCAAATAAAATAATTGGGCTTTCTGTATCAAATAATTTTGAAGTGACTAACAGCCCCATCTCTTGGGTAGATTATGTTGGGGCAGGACCTGTTTTTGCTACAAAGACAAAGGAAGATTCCAAAGCTGTTGTTGGTTTAGAATGGATTATTTCTTTAAGAGAACAATTTCCCAACCTTCCCATAGTAGCGATTGGAGGGATTTCCACCAAAAATGCGGCCTCTGTACTTAATGCTGGAGCTGATGGTGTATCTTTTATTTCTGCGGTTGCAAAGGCAAATGATATAAAAAAGGCAGTAAACAATCTATAATTTAATCACAGAACGATAGGGAATCCAGATAGGATTCCCTATGGCATTTTTCCATTTATTGATCTATGCCAAAGTTAGTCGGTTTACATGTAAGAACAACGCTGTACTTCTGTTCATACATTTCTATCTAGAAAGGATAATAAAGTGAACCTTTAAGTAAGTGGGGAGTTCTTTTCACCCAAGGATAGCATGCTCTGTTAGGGAAGGCACAAGACAAGTAGCTGATGCGACTCAAGACCGAATTGTCCACAATTCTTATAAGATTCTAGTGGGTGGAGAAGTCTCTATGAGAGAACGTCTTGGCTTCGGGAGATCTAAATGATTCCAATAGAAGTTGAAAACCGTATAGCTAAGTAATTTTTTCGCATGTATTTACCTGATGAGGTGATGATTAAAGTTGAAGACAGACTATTACCCGCCTGCATATGGACTGAGGAAGAGGATTCAGATCATGATGAACTTGTTCTTTGGGCCATAGAGATTATTGATATGCAATTAGAGAATACAAGATTTAGAATAGGGAAAAAAAATAATCCCACTTGCTAAAGTAAACCATTTCAACTTCTTCAACTTCATGAAAACCTCCTTTTATTCATTAATTAATTTCCTGCACTGTTAATTATTACCACATTTATAAAATAGTGCAAATTTTTATTCGCCGGAGGCTAATAAATATCTTTTAGTTTCGCCTTGGTATTCCACAATTAAAATAGGTTGGGATTCTTTCGACTCGTAAATGATGGCTCCTTCTGGTAACTTAGTAGCCATTCCTTCTTCTACTATTCCGATTTTATCACCTTTAGTTAACTTCTGTTCTTCTATCCATTCGGGACCATTTATATAAACTGTGCCATCTTCTAACTCTATAAGATCCGCATCATCATATAATTTTTCCACTTGGCTTCTATTTAGCAGTCCTCCATAACCGTGATCATTACAACCCATTAATATAAGAATTGTGATAAGTACAACTGTAATAACCTTTTTCATATCAATTAACTCCTCCATCTAGATACTATATTCTATATGATTTATATAAAGTCCTTTAAAATGTTGTAAGAACTGGACTATACAATCCTTTGTTTTAACAGTATTAATGAGAACTTAATCGTTTAAAAAAATGGCTACACAAACATATGTGTAGCCATTTACGACGTTAAAGAACTCCACGACTTTCAATTAATGCCTGATAGTAAGAGTCTCTTACTCGTTCTATATAATTTTTAACATACATTTGACCAAGTCCTATAAATGCTTCAAGTGAATAATTCCCCATTTTGTTTATGAAGTCGAACCATTCTTAATGCCTTCCTAAGCTGTATCTGATTAGGTGATTCATGACGAATACCAGCTAATTGTTTATAAATCGAATTAAACTCTGTTTCAAATCCTTTTTTTCATCCTCGGACATGTTTTAATTAATATTTCATACAAAACGCTACCCAAGTAGGATGGCGTATTTTGCTCTCATTATTTGTATTCTTACTATTCTTCCTGTAGTAGTTCTTCCATGTCTTTCGGTACTGCACTATAAAACAATATACGCCATCACAACAGCAGACAGACAAACCAATTCCGAATACTCCGCATACAATCAAAAACTTTGAGTGCTATTAAATTAGCTTAGCAAAGTCGTAATGAGTCGGAACCTTAAAAATTACATTTTAAGAAAACATCCGTTCAAAAATAATAGATAAATCTTACATACATATAATATTTTTTAACTATTACAGCCCATTCTTTGTAATTCCATCCCTTTCTAGACCAATACCCCATATATTAAAGGGAACGATTTTTCTAAGGGAGGAAATAACTTATGAATCACTACCAAACATCACAACATGATGATGAAAGACAATTTAATTTTCCAGGATATTTATTAGGTCAATATTTTGGATATGGAGGATATCCACCAAGTCAATGGGGGCCTGGAACAGGCGGACAGTTTCCTGGATTCCCTGGTGGTCCGGGTACTGGCGGACAATTTCCTGGGCAGCCTGGTGGACCCGGTACAGGCGGGCAATTTCCTGGATTCCCTGGCGGTCCGGGTACTGGTGGGCAATTTCCTGGATTCCCTGGGCAGTTTCCTGGTGGCGGACAATCAGCCGGACCACCATCAAGCCCGCCGCCTTCATTTCAACCAACACAGCCACAACAACAAATCTTAGCTGTAGATCCAGGGGCAATTCAACGATGTTTGTACCGCTTCACTTATATTTGGCTAAGACGAGATTCTTTTTGGTTTTACCCGATCTTTGTCGGTAGAAATTCCATTGCAGGTTTTAGATGGCTAGGAAATAGATGGGTTTATTACGGAGTAGATCTGGAAAGAATCCAATCATTCCAGTGCTATTAATAGAACGAAAGTGCAAGGAGTCAAGAATGCATAGTAACGTGATAGCTAATCGCATGCTTTACAGAGGTACGTTTTTACACGATGGAGAAAACAAGCTTATACACTGATTACAATTCCTTTGTAGTTAACATACAAACACTAGCTTTCCTTCTTTCATAAACTATATCGAAGGAGGGATATACGATGAATCAATTAGCTATGTTATATCTAGCAGCCATCTTAGCAGGCTTTGCTTTAATTATTGTTCCAGGTCTCGCAGCTACTTTCATCACCTCTGCAGCACTTGCCACATTATTTATAGCTGTAGGAGCAATCGCAGTAATTGTATTCGGCTTAGCTCTGCTGTATCTAGCAGTTAGAGCACTCTTGAAAAACTTCAGCTAATGCTTTAAAAAGAGACCATATATTTGGTCTCTTTTTAAAGCATTAATTCCTTCTCCTTCCATTCTAATACATCTCTAATCTTATTCACATCAAGTTCTAAACATCCTCCTTTATGATAGCAGTTAGTAAGGAGGATGAATAATGGCAATAGAAAGTTTTAGACGAAGAGAGCAAAAGTATTTGATTACCCGGGAGCAGTATGTTGAATTAGTTAACCGAATCAATCCTGAAATGCGGCCCGATCGATTTGGAGATGATGGCAGGTATACGGTCACTAGCTTATATTTTGAAAGCAGAGATCACAAAATCTACTTTGAGACAAAAAATAAGCTGAAATATCGGCAAAAGCTTCGTTTACGGGTATACAACAATACTGGTTTAAATGGTACTGCCTTTTTCGAAGTAAAGCAAAAGCACAAAAAATTAGTAAACAAGCGCAGAATGCTTCTCCCTTTATCTGAGGCGTATCGGTATTTAGCTGATAAATCTGATACCTCACTTGAAGATTTTGAAACATCCAATACACAGGTCCTGCGTGAAATTGATTATTTCCGTCAATTTTATAATTTATATCCTGAAATGGTTGTCAGTTATGACCGCCATGCCCTTCACTGTATCAGTGACCCTGATTTACGGATCACATTTGACTTAAACTTACGTTGCAGGAACGACGATCTTCATCTCGAAAACGGATCCAATGGCATACATTTTATTGATAATGATCTAGTTGTGTTGGAAGTAAAAGTAAACGATAGTGTGCCATTATGGTTAACGCGCATCCTACAAAATCTAAACTGTGAACAAAGAAGCGCTTCTAAATTTTGTACGAGCATGGAGACGCTTAAAAGTGAAAGTCTTCCAAATGGAGTTTATAAAGAAAATGTAGTAGCAGGAGGAATATAACATGGATATTCTTACTCAATTATTCAGTACAAGTGGAGATTCAGAATCAACTATTATGATGAGTTTATTAGCTATGGCAGTTGCAGCTGTACTTAGCCTGATTATTACAAAGCTCTACCAGATTACATTTACAGGTGAGCGGTACTCGCAGGCGTTTGTTCATACGATTGTTATGATGAGTGTAATCATATCTGTTGTAATGAATGTAGTAAGTGGAAATGCCGGAGTAGCTTTTGGCTTATTTGCCGTCTTTTCTTTGATACGATTCAGAAGTGCAGTAACGAATGCAAAAGATATTGCATATATCTTTTTTGGTTTATGTGTTGGTATGACTAGCGGTCTCTATCAATTTGATTTAGCTATTGTTCTCACCCTTTTCTCAAGCTTATTATTTTATTTGCTTTATAAATTTGAATATGGAAAAGGAAAAGACACGCAGGTTCTAAAAGTTACGGTTCCTGAAAATCTAAATCACGAAAATTTACTGGATGACATATTTACTCAGTATACTGTAAGTCATAAGCTTCGTCAGGTTGAAACTACAAATCTGGGGACTATGATTTTATATACCTTCGCCATACGAAGTAAGAACGCAACAAAAGAAAAGGAATTACTTGACCGGATCCGGGAAAAGAATGCTAATCTAAAAGTATCCTTAACCTATATGGATAATGAAAACTAAAAATAAGGAGTCTCAATCCATACAGTGGACCGAGACTCCTTCTTTATTCCCTTATTTGTTTACTTTTTTTCTAATCTCTCTCTCCCATATAAGTCCTTGCTCTAATGCCATCTTTCTAGCTATTCTCGGAGCATTCCATAATGGCGGCAGCAATAGGAGTGATACAGGAACTGCAGTTATTACGATCGAATTCTGAATAGATGTAATACTGTCCTCCCCTATTGTGAGTATCATGATTGTAGTTAGACCAAATATTAGTGCCCAGAAAACGCGTAACCAGCGCTTAGGGTGATCGTTACCAGTTAATGTAGCTGCTACGGTATAAGACATGGTATCCACGGTCGTTGCCACAAAAATGACGGAAGCAAGCAGGAACCCTAATCCCAGGATAACGCCCATTGGTAATTGGTCCGTTATTGCCATTACTGCAGCGGGCATTCCACCCTCATTTAAAGCGTTGGAAATCGAACCAGGGTTTTCTTTTTCAAAAAACACGCCTGTTCCTCCAACAACGGAAAACCAGAAGTTATTAACTAATGGTGCAACGATTGATACAGCAATAATTAATTCCCGGATTGTTCTTCCTCGGGAAATTCTGCTGATGAAAACGATTAGCATGGGAGCATATCCGATAAACCATCCCCAGAAGAAAATAGTCCACCAACCCAGCCAATCTCCATCTCCTCGATATAAACTCATGGAAAGGAAGTTCTGTAAATGATAGCCAGTTCCACCAACAAATGCATCGATGATAAACAATGTCGGTCCAACGAAAAGTACAATAAGTGCTAGAAAAATCGTAAAGCCAACATTATACCTGCTTAATGTAAGAATCCCCCTGTCTACACCTGTCGCAGCTGATATTGCAGCGAGCAAGGAAAGTACTGCTACAATAAAAATACTTGTTGTTATCGTATTGGGAACATCAAATAAGTGATTAAGACCATAAGCTATTTGCAATCCCAGGAATCCAAGCGGTCCTAAAGTTCCTGCTACTGTTGCGATAATAGAGAAAATATCAGCAGAAGAACCAAGCACACTTCTATGATAAATCTTTTCTCCGAAGATTGGATATAACAGGCCTCTTGGTCGCAAAGGAAGTCCTTTACTATAATGTACATACATCATTACAATCGTAGCTAGCGTCCCCAAGATAGCCCACGCAGTGAATCCCCAGTGCATAAAGGATTGCGCAAATGCTCCCTGAATATTGTTAAACTCTCCACCACCCATTAAAGGAGGAGTATCCATGTAATGATACATTGGTTCAGAAGCTGCCCAAAATACGCCTCCACTAGCAAGTAATGTTACCAAAATCATGGAAACCCAACGGAAGTTACTATATTTAGGTTTATCCTGATTACCTAACCGTACCTTCCCATATTTCGAAAATGCCAGCACAAGTCCAATAAAGAAGTTGGCCAATAATAGTACTTGCCAATAGGCACCAAAGAGATCTGCAGAGTAAGTGAAGAGTGTTGAAATTCCATTCCCAACCATCTCATTATTTATAAACGACAATACGATGAATACTATTAGAAAGCCACCACTTATTATAAATACAGGCCAATCTAACTTAATCTTTTTTTTCGATTCCACGCTTTTCCTCCTAATTTTGTTAGGAGCAAGTGTCCAAATATATTATTCCATTTGTCATTTAAGACCGTCGGATGGAATATGATTATCGATTGTTTTATAGTTTATTTTTAATAACCATTGACAATACCCACCAGCTTGCTCAACTTTATAACACAGTTTTTTATTATAGGTATAATTCTGTAATACGTCAAATTATCAAAAATTTCTTACCTAGTTTCCAAACTCTTCACTATTAGCGCACGGGATTGAATGATTGTCTTGCCTGGGATAGGCTTTCACGGTTTTACTATGGCGATCTCTACCTGCCCTGTCATCTTTTGACTACTTAAGCAGAATGCTTGTTTCTTTCCACTTATTATCACCGCACCTATATCAATATATTCATTTGATTATAAGCTAAAACAGTTAAAAACTTATAAAAAAAATACGATTAGATTTCCTAATCGTATTTGGATTCAATTATTCATTAATAATTTCATCGACTGTTGTTTCTACATCGTACCGGGACATTTTCTCTTGTCCACTTTTCAAAGCATTAAGGGTGCGATGTGCTAATGCTAATGGTATTTTACAAAACAACAGAATATTGCGTGTCTTGATATCTTTTATGTACTCATCCGCTTTATGCAAATTAGTAGTTGCGTATGCAAACATGTCGTCTCTGTCCCACCCCTCGGGAATAAACCGCACGCCACGTTCTGCATCTTCGTCTTGGTTACGTAGTATATTTACAGCCTGTAATCCTCTTCCATATGAAATAGCAAGATCACGGTCTGTTTCAGTATTATCATGCCATTTCCATATATCTGAAAGCATTAATCCTACTAACCCTGCTACGTAATACGTATAGTCATCGAGATCTTCCTCTGTTTTAACATCCCAGTCTTTCTCTACCCAATCAGCCATTCCTTCTGCCATGATACTCGTTGATTCTTTAATCTTATCAACAATTTCATCCGGACAAACTGAAATCCAGTCTCCTAAGCGCAAAGTAACTTCTGGCAATATAGATTTATGGGGTTTTATTAATTGTTGGTATTTTTCATCATCGAATGTGGTTTTCAAGAGAGTACTAGTTGAACGCAATAAATATTGCTTCGTTTCTGAATCCATTTGTTCGTGATCTTCAATTTCATCAATTGCCCGCATACATAAATACGCTGAAGCTACTGTCCTTTTTAATTTTGGCTTTAATAACGTGATAGGTATGTAAAAAGTTCTGCTCGTGAGCTTTAGCACGCGCATCGCATCTTTTTGTATTGAAGCATCTTTACTCAATGAAGATTCCTCCTTCAAAAATAGTTGAGGCAGTCTAAGTATACCAGTGTTAGACAGCGTCTGCCACTAACCGTATTTCCAGCACGCTTATCATACTTAATATCTCAATTTCAATAAGATATCCCGTATATCTTTGTCCTGCATAATTGTATCCTTGTACTTCCTTGTAATTTCAGTTAAGGCGACGTCATGGTAGAAAAATTCAGTAAAAAATTTTACAAGTGGACGAGAATGCGTACGAATTGCCTGCCACTCCGAATTCTCGATTCCCGCAAATATCATTTCTGATTCATCCACAATCAGAATTCTGCTTCTCTCCAGATTAGCGTGCTGTATATCTGGAATTAAGGTCGATACAGTAGGTATTATGGTTTTTAATTCTCCAATAACATGAATGGTAACGTTCAGCCCAGCTTTGTACTTATCTTCCAATAACGGCAGTAATATGACAATATCATCTGCCCATCCGGATATTGAAACAGATCTTTCTGCTCTTTTCACTAAACGCTTTACTAAAGCCTGAATAGATTTATCCTCTTTCAATGTCCAGACCCGGTCATCCATTGGTGTTTCTTTAATTTTTGTATCTTTTAATTTTTGCACATTTTTTTCAAAATCGGTTTCTAGTTTCTCAATCATTGAGTCTAAAGATAGAGCAGTATACAGTCGTTTCTTTTCCATAGTGGATTCCAGTATTACACCTTTTTCCCCCATGCGATGCAGTACTTCATAAACTTTAGATCGCGGCACTCCAGACCGCCTTACAATGGCAGTCGCATCCAAGGGCTGATCTGTAGTAATTAAAGCATGGTAAACCTGGCTCTCATATTGGGTGAATCCAAATTGCATCAACATAAGTAGTATAGCTCCTTAAAACGGCATCTTTATAAATAGTATCATAGCATAAAACAGTCGTTTTGTAGTACACGAAAGTTCATCTTGTTTTTTTAGATAAATAAAGTTACTATTATAGTGGTAACTTTATTGAAGGGAAATTAAAATTATGGATAAACGTGTATATTTATTAACGATTGTTTCATTTGTTGTTGGGATGGTCGAATTAATTATAGGTGGAATATTAGATTTAGTCGCGGTAGATTTAGGTGTAACCCTCGGGCAAGCAGGACTATTAATCACTGTATTTTCATTAGTGTTTGCAATAGCAGCTCCCATTCTGTTAGTTGCAACATCAAAAATAGAACGGAAACGATTAACGCTATTAGCTTTGAGCGTATTCTTACTAGGTAATCTGATAGCAGTTATCAGCCCTAGCTATGCAATTCTTTTTATTGCCCGTATTATATCTGCGGCAAGTGGATCGTTGCTGATCGTATTATGTGTAACCATGGCATCCAACATCGTGGATCCGAAATATCGCGGGCGAGCCATTGGCATTGTCTTTATGGGTGTTAGTGGCTCACTCGTATTAGGTGTTCCAATCGGATTGATGTTAGGAAATGCTTTTGGCTGGAGAGCTCCTTTTCTTATGATCACTGTCCTAACATTATTATCAATGATTGGCGTCTATTTCTTTATGAGCAAAATTGCTCCAAGACCTCAAATTTCACTTGGAAAACAGTTAGCAACATTAAAGAACCGCAAAATACTATTTGCTCAACTAACTACATTTCTGTTTCTGGCAGGACATTTAACGTTGTATGCCTACTTAACACCATTCTTAAAATCTACAATGGGATTAGGTGGAACATGGGTAAGTATCGTGTACTTGATCTTCGGTGTTGCTGCAGTAATTGGTGGAGGTGTTGGCGGTACATTATCTGACAAATTCGGAACAAGACCAACTATTATTTCTGTAATTATCGTATTTGGTTTGTCGATTTTTGCCATTCCATACACTACTTTTGCATTCCCGATATTCTTAATCGTTATGATTGTATGGAGTATGATGAGCTGGGCAATTACTCCGGCAATGCAAAGCTTTTTGATTGAAACATCACCAGAGACCGCTGACACACAGCAAAGCTTAAACAACTCTGCATTGCACTTCGGCATCGCATTCGGCTCACTTATAGGCGGAATGGTCATAGAACAAGCATCCATTGAATACAACGCAACCGTTGGCGGAGTATTTGTTATCATCGCCCTGGGAACAGCAGTATTCGCCATGGCAAAAGCCCACAGCAGAGCAGTCGTATAAGTGGTCACTTCCCGCTTTTTGTCGAATCCTGTCGAATAATCGTGCTGTTGCATATCAGCGGTTCATAACCATGTATCAGCGTATCGCAATCATATTTCAGCGCTATCCAATAGACACGAGTGTTCACTCGTGTCTATTTACATTTTCCAATTTATAACAGACATATATTCTCCCCTATTATAAAAGGCTATACTATGTAGTTGAAATTATCGGGAAAAAGGAGTGACATACATGGAGCATAATTCAGAGGAAATGGAAAATTATTTTGATCAATCTATACTAGATTTTAAAGAAGGTACCAGTTATTTTGAAGAACGCTATCCAAAGTTAACCAAAAGTTTTTTCCAATTTACAGATGAATGCTTTGAAAAAGGAGCAATTGACAAAAAAGCGAAGCAATTAATAGCGCTTGGAATAAGTATTTACGCCCAGGATGAGTATTGTATTATATATCATACAAAGGGTGCAGTTGAGCACGGAGCATCTGAAGAAGAATTCATGGAAACTATAGGTGTAAGTGCAGCATTAGGTGGTGGCGCTGCTTTTGCTCAAGGCGTGACACTAGCAATGGATACATTTCACTTTTATAAAACGAAGCAATAACAAATTCCTTAATAGGCAGAACAAAAGCGCAAGCGCCCGTTTATCACCGTATGCGCTGGACGGAATCGTATGAGATAAAGGAAACACAATGAGTGTAACGAATTGATGGTGACTTATCGTAAGAAGAGACCGGAAGGGTACTAGGTGATGGGAGCTTGCGCTGGACGTGGCTGTTTAAGTGTAAGAATTAATTACAGCCAAAAACTTTATACCTTCTTACCTTTTCAAAAAGACACGTGTCAACTTGTGTCTTTTTGATTACTTCCTTTTTGATGGATTCGGCTGATCTCTCAAAATCAAGTAAGGGGAGGTTGGATCATCAGTTTAACTTCCTTGTCGTTGGAGCTATCGACTTCCCATCCGTCGAACTGATTTTTTACTTATTGCTTCTGTCCCTTCTTAAGAAGTTTGATAAGTTCAAATTTCCCAATAGGCTTTTCATATACTTGCTAGATCTCCCTTACCATTTTTAGTAATATAAACAGGCTCCGAATAATTATTACTGAACCCAAAATTTGAAATTGGTCTGATATTTGGCATAATCATCATTCAATTCGATTTTATCATATTATTAGATAGTAAAAGCTTTATTCTTCCAACCAACTAATCGAATAATAACTCTCCTCTAAGACATCATGATACCCCCATCCAATGCCATCTGATTCAGCAACAACTGCATATAATCGATCTTTGATTTCCTTAAATAATGTTTCGTCTTTTTCACATTCCACTATTACCTTATCGTACATAGAGTTCATACTGTCATAGAACTTTCCATCTATATCCCCATAAGTATTTGTAAATTCTGTCCCGACTTCTACATAGAATAGCATCAAGTCGACTGTTCTAAAGTGATCGTTTGATAGCTTCTTAAAATTGGTTATTGCTCCTTTTGCTTTTGCCAAACGCATTTTTCCAAATCCTTTATCGGGGAAGAATTCATCTTTTATTTCTTTTTGTGCATTTACAAATAAGTCTTGAATGGTTTCCTCACCCAAATATTTTACAGACAAGTAATGATGCACATCGTCATTTAATTTATATAAATCGGTAATTAAACTGATGAGTGCTTTTTGGTCATAGTCTCTTAGTTGTTTTTTAATTCTGGAATTTTTAGTTTAGTAACCTTTGCCACTCTCTACAACTCCTTTTGGAAATACATTAGGTTTATTAAGTTTTACTTTTCGCCCGTACATAGTGAGTAGAATATATTTCTTCCATATAAGGATTGCCAGACTTCGAGAACCGCAAGATCTTTTTCGGCCCTTTCCCCCAGGATTTATACGTGGTACTGGATGGTTTAAGATTTTGCTCTTTTGCAAAATCCCTTAAGAACTTCAGGGAGTGATTTAGTTTTGAAAGGTTCCCAACTGCTACTCTTTCCAGATAGGAGATTCTTTTGAATCGCCAATCCTCTACTTGTTTTGGTGTTAGCCGTTCCATTTTAACCAGCAGGTCAACTGGGCTGACATATCCCTTCTCTTGTACTAACTCCGATGCATGACGGCGGACTCTTTGTTCAATTTTCTTCTTACTCAACCTACACCCTCACTTCATTCAACATATTCCAGATTATGTTTTTTACATTTTTACAAAATTCTATCGCAATTTGCTTGTACCGCTCATCACGATACGTATACCAATCCTGCTCTAAACCTAAATCGAACGCTTGGTCTTTAAATCTCCCGAAAGCACCTTTTCCGCGTATAGCCCGGAGTAAAAGACCTTGTGCCTTAGGATCTTTAACAGTTAAACAGAAATTCTCTATCATACTATATTCATGAATATCATACTCTGTTGGTAGTTCTATGTAGTTTTCTTCATTCTCAATTACATCATATGCAACTTCCAATTCTTCTTGCTGCCAGTCCCGTAAACCTTCAAAGGAATCTCCATCTTCCGCATTCCTCAAATTTGCGTCGGACACGTATATCACTTCACCGGTTTTAATGTTCACTAGTGTACTACTTTCATCTAATTGGATTTCCATTCCTTCTACAATGTCATTAAGTTTTACTTTAGTAGTCATGATAACGATACTTACCTCCAATTAATTATATTTCTATAAATACCTATGAATATATTATAACAATTTCCCTTTATTTATTAATAGGTAAGTAACAAAAAAACAGGCTTTGATTGATAATCATCATCCGAAGTCTGTTTCTATCTGGACTATTTCTAATTCATTTCCTTCAGAAAGAAAATCAAAAACCGTACCTATAAATACTTTCCCAATATCAATCAGTTGTTTCAACGTTTATGCAGGCCATTTTGGCTCAATGTCACATTTCATAATGAAAATGAAAGGATCATCAAAGCAACTTAGTCAATTTCGCTAATGTTATCCATCCATATAGAATCTTTTCTATATGGATAGGCAGGCTCCTGTTGAAATTATTGATGAATGTTTAGATAAGATACATACATTTCTATAAATTATTTTATGAAACTAATCTTCCACATGATGTACACAATTAAAATGGAAAATTAACCAACAATGGACAAGCCTACCCTTTCATAATTCATTCCTTTCACCCTACTTGAGTTATATCCTGATTATCTTTCATGTACTATTTAATACATAGCAAAAAAGAATAATGTTCCATCGCCGCTATCCCTTTTTCCGAAATAGTGCAAGTATCAAAAAACCAGCACCTAATCCTAAGGCCCCACCCAACTCAAGATTATTAAAGATCATGCCGATTCCCGCCCCCAAAAACAAACATGTCACAAAAGCAAATCCCACACCTGCATAATTCACCCGCTCCTACCCCCGTCATTAACCTATTTCTAATAGTCTATTTATATGTAACTGTTTTTGTTCATTACTCTATAAGTTAAAAAATTCTCTTTCATAGTTTCAGATTCAAGGCCTTTAACATGAAAGTTCAAACAATCTCCTTTAATGTAAGCGATTTCATTAATAATTCTAAAGATTCGCTATTGCCATACTTCCATATTCATGTTTAAATGTTCAGTAATATAAAAAATTATGTTCTTATCCACAAGGACAATTATGAGGTGATAATGTGGGAAACAATGTATCAATTGGACTACTTGGTTTGGGAGTAGTTGGTTCCGGAGTGATTAAACTAATAGAAAATCATCAAGAAGAGCTTGTACATCAACTTGGCTGCGGCGTTAATGTGAAAAGTGTATTGATTCGTGATACAGATAAAGCGCGTAATGTGCAGCTGGATCAAACGTTTCTCACCACTAACCCTGATGATATTTTAAATGATCCTGAAATTGATGTTATAATAGAGGTAATGGGTGGCATCGATGAAGCCTTTCAACATATCTTAAAAGCTTTTTCCGCAAAAAAACATGTTGTAACTGCTAATAAGGACTTAGTAGCTCTTCATGGACCTGAACTTCAAGAGGCAGCGAGCAGAAATAAATGTGATTTTTACTATGAAGCAAGTGTCGCCGGTGGGATTCCCATCTTAAGGGGGATTACCGATGGACTCTCTTCCGACCGTATTCAACAAGTAATGGGAATTGTAAATGGTACAACGAATTACATCCTGACAAAAATGAATACCGAAGGATCAACGTATGAAGCTGCTCTTCAAAAAGCTAAAGAGCTTGGTTTCGCTGAGGCTGATCCAACAGCTGATGTAGAAGGCCTTGATGCAGCAAGAAAGATGGTAATATTAAGCCGACTTGCTTTTTCTACAGATGTCGCTTTAGAAGATGTGGAAATCAACGGAATTAAGAACATAGACCTGGAAGATCTGCAATATGGAGATACGCTCGGTTACACAATGAAGTTAATTGGCTTTGCCAACTGCCATGACCAGCAAGTGGAAGTAAATGTACAACCAACTTTTCTAGCTAAAAGCCATCCGCTTGCAGATGTAAAAAATGAATATAATGCTGTCTATGTTTATGGTGAAGCTGTAGGTGAAACGATGTTTTATGGACCAGGAGCGGGAAGCATGCCAACTGCTTCTGCGGTAATGTCTGATGTTATTACAGTAATTAAGAATATCAGATTAGGTATAAATGGGCGTCAGTCACTTGCACCTCGCTTTAAGAAAGAATTAAAAACACCAGATCAGCAGTTTGGTAAATATTACCTGAGACTGCATGTTAAGGATGAAGTAGGAGCTTTTTCAACCATTTCTTCCTTATTTCACGACAATAACATTAGTTTCAAACAAATATTACAAACACCGATTAAGAAATATGAGCTAGCTGAGATTATTTTTATCACACATAAAACGTCCTTTGAAAATTTCACGAAGGCGTTAAAACTTCTTCGCGATCTAAATGTAGTACTGGATGTTAAGAGTTATTATAAAGTTGAAGGAGATGTAGAAAATGATGTGGCCGGGGTTAATAAAACATTATAAATCTTTACTTCCCATCACAGCAGAGACACCTGAGCTCTCCCTTCACGAAGGGAATACGCCACTGATCCACCTCTCTAGCTTATCGGAACAATTAGGGATAAATCTGTACGGAAAAGTGGAAGGTGCCAATCCTACTGGTTCTTTTAAAGACAGAGGAATGGTAATGGCAGTAGCAAAGGCTGTTGAGGAAGGCAGTAATGCTGTTATTTGTGCTTCCACCGGAAATACATCTGCTTCTGCTGCAGCATATGCAGCAAGAGCAGGAATTAGAGCAATCATCGTCATTCCAAAAGGGAAAGTAGCACTCGGCAAGCTGGCTCAAGCAGTAATGTACGGAGCAGAAATTGTCGAGATTGATGGAAACTTTGATGAAGCATTGAAGATGGTCAGAGAATTAAGCAAAAAGGCACCAGTTACGCTTGTAAATTCAGTGAATCCTTATCGATTGGAAGGACAAAAAACAGCAGCATTTGAGGTTTGCGATCAGCTTGGGTCTGCTCCTGATATTCTTGCGATCCCAGTAGGTAATGCAGGAAATATCAGTGCCTATTGGAAAGGATTTAAAGAATACCATGAATTAAAACAAACAGGACTTCCAAGGATGTTTGGCTTTGAGGCAGAAGGTGCTGCAGCTATTGTACAAAACAAAATAATACCTCAGCCAGAAACCATTGCAACCGCAATTCGAATTGGAAATCCGGCTAGTTGGGATCTTGCTGTCGCTGCAAGAGATGAGTCAAATGGAGCAATTAATTCTGTAACAGATGAAGAAATTACTAATGCTTTTCAGCTATTGGCAAGTAAAGAAGGAATCTTTGCTGAGCCAGGTTCTTGTGCATCCATTGCAGGACTTATTCAGCAATGTGAAAACGGGACTATTAAGAAGGGAAGTAACGTAGTAGCTGTACTAACTGGTAACGGGTTAAAAGATCCACAAACAGCGATTGACCAACTTAATACAGATCCTGTATCTCTACCAAATGACGAAGATACTGTAAAGGATTATATAGAATCCAGGCTGAAACTATGAATGATTTCAGCATATCAATTCCAGCAAGTTCCGCTAATCTGGGACCGGGTTTCGATTCATTAGGTTTAGCCTTAAACCTATATTTGACCTTGCATGTAACCGCAGCTGATAAATGGGATATTGAACACAAATCTCCTTTACTGCCTGCCAAGACACCATGCGAAGATCATTTTATTTATCAAATAGCCAAACAAACAGCTGAACGCCATCACAAGCAATTACCGCCATGTAAAGTAGTTGTTACCACTGACATTCCATTAGCGCGCGGTCTCGGCAGTAGTGCTTCAGCAGTTATTGCAGGTATTGAACTGGCTAATCAGGTCTGCGGTCTTTCCCTGTCTCAAGAAGAGAAAATACAATACGGTACAGACATTGAAGGCCATCCGGATAATATAGCTGCGGCCTTACTCGGTGGTGTTGTCATTACAGCATTAACAGCTGATAATCAAATCAATTGGATTCATTTAGATGATCTAAACGTGGATGTCATTGTATATATTCCTGATTTTGAACTTAAGACAGAACAGGCTAGAGAAGTACTTCCAGAAAACCTTTCCAGAGAACAGTCTACTGCGGCAAGTGCGATAAGTAATCTCGTGGTAGCAGCACTCTTATCTGGAGATTACAAACTTGCCGGCAAAATGATGGAAAAGGATTTGTTTCACGAGCCATATAGAGCTGAACTGATTCCAGGCTATCATGATATTAAGCTGGAAGCTAAAAATAACGGGGCATATGGAACCGTAATTAGTGGTGCAGGGCCAACGATGATCTCCTTTGCACCTAAAGGAGAAGGAAGCGGTATAGCTAACCATATGCAGCGTATTCTCACCGATTATCAGGTTAGTGCATTAACCATCGATCAAGAGGGCAGTCAGGTTAGACAAGTTCATATAAAATAGAACAAGCTGCGGAGATAATCCCGCAGCTTTTAATGTTACTCCGACTTTTCTCTACCTCTCAATAGGACTATCTCCTTAAAAAGTCGCCTAACCCCTAAATATAAGCACTATTCCTCATTTTTAGATTTCAAGCAGGAGATATGATTTTTTAATAGAAAGATATACACAGGATCAAAATTAAAAGTGGAGGGATGGATTTCATGAAGAAGAAACTAGTAACACTTACAATTACGGGGGCCCTGGTCTTAGGAGGCACATCTATAGTTTCACCTACTATTAATGCAGCGGGAAATGGTCCTAATTACGGTGGAAATGAAACAGTAAACACCTCCATCTTGCGCACACATGATGAAATGGTTAATTTTTTAGAAAAGCAGGAAGCCAAACAAAATGATATGGAACTAGAAATAATTGGCCAAACAGTAAAAGGACGGGATTTACATCTGGTAAAATATATGAAAAATCCAGAAAACCCTACAATTCTATTTCTTACTCAGCAGCATGGAAACGAAGCATTAACTACAGAAGGGTCACTTGAGTTCATCAAACACCTCGGAACTGGTAAGACAAAGGGTGTACTTGACAATGTTAATGTGTTGATTGTCCCTATGCTTAATGCAGATGGTGCAATGGGTGATGTTGACTTTTCATTGGAAGACTATACTGCAAGCGGCGATCGTAATATGACACGTTATAATGCTCTTGAAGTTGATTTAAATCGTGATCACATTGATCGGATTCAACCGGAAACAAAAGCTTTACATGATAATGTGTTAGGTGCGTATGATATTGATTACATGATTGACCTACATCACCAAGGTACACAAAGCGAACGTGATGGTGACCTTGTATCTGGCTCCATCCTTTATCCAACTACAGAAAATGTTGATCCAGAAGTTGCTTATAAATCAAAGCAATTGGGAGCTGTGGTTTTCGATGAAATTGACTCAAAGGGCTGGGGACATTTAGGCAAGTACAATGGAGGTTCAGCTGAAACAATTAGTCGTAACGGAATCGCCGTTGAATATGGCATTTCTACTCTTTTATTTGAAATGCGTGGTATGTCCGACCATTTCTATGAGTCTTATGTGCTGGGGCAAAAGAGTAATGGTTATCTTATCAAACAAACAGTGAATACGCTTGATGCAACAGTAAGCGCGATTGCCGATGGTTCTATTGAAAGTAAGGATGTTTCCTTCTGGGATACTTTATCTTTTCAAACTACTCGTCCTTCAGAATAAGCACAAATAATAAAAATCCGCTTTGATTATTTTCAATCAAAGCGGATTTTTTCAATTTATTTTCTTATTTTCTGTATAACCAGTACTTTTAAATAATTACCTCGAGGGAAGTTTTTATTGACTTGGAAATCTGCGGGTAATGAAGATTCTTCTAAAATTTTATATGTTCCATTTACCTCTTTAAACGCTTTTTCCACGAACCCTTTGAATTTATCCATTCCAAATGTCGCATTATTTGTTGAAGCAATAATTACGCCATTATCCTCAGTTATCGAAATGGTATCCTTGATTAAATCCGGATAATCTTTGGAAGTACTGAATGTACGCTTTTTTGAGCGGGCAAAACTAGGCGGATCAAGAATGACCAAATCAAATTTCAAATTCTTTCGATTGGCATATTTAAAATAGTCAAAGACATCCATCACCATAATATCTTGCTGTTCAAAGTCAATGCTATTGACACTGAATTGCTCAATGGTCTTACTTTTACTACGCTTAGCAAGATCCACATTTGTAGTCTTTTCAGCACCACCTAGTGCAGCAGCTACTGAAAAGGCTCCCGTATAAGAGAAAGTATTCAGCACATTCTTACCTTCTGCATACTTGTCCCGAATTGCTTTTCTTACATTTCGCTGATCGAGGAAAATCCCAACCATCGCTCCATCATTCAGGTATACGGCATAGTTCATTCCATTTTCCTTCACAATAATCGGAAATTCGCCACGCTCACCTTTCACAAAGTCATCATCATCGATGTATTTTCCTTTTGTGTCAAATCGCTTCTTCTCGTAGATCGCCTTGTACTCGCCCATCTCTTCCAACAGCCGAATGACATGATCTTTAAATGTATATATACCTTCGCTGTACCAATTGATTAAATAGTAGCCATCATAATAATCAACTGTCAGTCCGCCAATTCCATCGCCTTCCCCATTAAAAAGGCGAAAGGCCGTAGTATTTTCATCGTTGTAAAACGACTGTCTCTTATTGATTGCGGTGAGTATTTTCTGTTTGAAATATTCGTAGTCAATCATTTCTTCCTTCTTATCCGTCAGGACCCAGCCCAAGCCTTTATTCTGCACACCATAATAACCTTTTGCAATAAACTTGTTATTGTCTACTAAGTGGACGATACTTCCTTCTTTTGTTAAAGACTCTGAATTTGTAACTGTATCCTTACTAATTAGCGGATATCCATTTTTGTAGGGCTTTATATAATTTTGTTTAACCTTCAATTCAATAACTGTACTCATCATTTCATCCTATCTCGCTCTTTTTTATCATTATCGCACTTTGTGGGGAAAAGTGAAAGGAAAGACATACACTTCCAGTTGGGTTCATTCTTCGAGTCAAGCATTTCGTTCCTGTTTGGTGATATTTTCTTATAGATTTTTTCTAACAAATTCTCTCTCTACTTTGAAACCTCTTTTTTTATAAAAATTTCTTGCGTTTTCATTTTTTACCCAGTAGTCCAACTCTATACAATCCACCTTGCTTTCTTTTGCCGCCTTGGTGACTTCATTCATTAATGCATCACCAATACCTTTTTTCTGATCTGCTTTTTCCACACTTATTTGGTGTACATATAATGTTTTATAGGGCTTTTTAAAGGGAGTTCCAGGTTTATTAACTATTTCATAAAACACAAATCCTTTATCCTCATTATCTTCTGTTAAAATCAAAAAAATAAAATATTCTTTTTCTACTAATTTCTTAAATTCCTCTACCATGTCACTATAAGAATAAGGCATAAAATAATTTGGGTATAAATGAACATGTAATTCATGCACATTTTTATTCAACTTAGCAAGTGCGTTGTAATCAGTAGTTTGAGCTATTTTCATCCTAGTTAATCACTCCAAGTATAGATTTTTGATCAACATTCGTTTACATAGATAAAGGATTAGTTACTAGTATAATATGGTTCATTAATTTCTTTCATCGTTTTCTTGATCCGATTCGCAATAGTACTATACTTATTTGTCGATTCTAGGTGAAAGTATAAACTGCTCAAAAATTGTTTGATATTCGATCGATAAATTAGTAATGGCAAACTATCAATTGGAAATTTTTCTCTTAGATCTTTCCCTGTTTGGCCTATTCGTTCACATATTTCTGCTGCATTAAGACCTCTTTCTAACAAAGCATCCACTGGTATGACCATTCGTTCGTTTTCTTCAAACTGAAAGTAATCTTCACTAAAACACATCTTGTTATAAATACTTAAGAATATGTCCCCCATTTTATCTAGTGGAAAATCTTCTTGTCGGACTAATTCAACAAGGGCATCAGCTATGTGCGCAATGCTATGGGCCCAACCTTTCTCAGAAACCAGTCCCCTTACATCCTGTTCTTGCTCAATGTAAAGTACTAACAAATCAGAAATTTTAACTAGATCTTCAGGTGTTAAAAAAGTCTTTTTGAGATTAACATGTAATATCACCGCAATAATTAGTGAAGAGAAGGACCGTTTAAAAACAGAATCCTTGTTTACTTCTCCTACCTTATAAAATAAATGATCACTGTCTAAACATATATCCAGATAATGTTTTAGTTGTGCATCAGTATAATAATTATTTATAATCATTTTTGAGAAACTACTATAAATCAATTTATCTCTTAAGACAGGGTCTACATGCCCAATATTATCTAGCATGGCATTGGTTAGCTTAGAAATATCAACCGAAGACAATTCAAGATCACCCTCTCGAAGACTTAGTAATGTTTCTCTTAGCTTATATGTATTCATCGTTATTAGTCTCCTATCTATTTAGGGAGCTACTATCTCTACTTTTATCCGATCCGGATCCTCAAAATAAACCGCATAATGATCTGATCCACCGGCAAAGGGGTGTTTCTCCAAATATAAGATATGAATTCCTTTTTCCCTTAATTCAGTTGTTATTTCGTCTACATGATCTCGAGATTTACCATGAAAAGCTAAATGATTTAAGCCTACTTGCGACCGATGATAGGACACATCCAGAAACCTTCCTTCTGTCTGCACAAATACAATATAAGTATCACCAAGCTTCCAACTCTGTCCATCTTTCCATTTTTGATAAACTGTATAGCCTAAATCGTCCAACAACCAGCCCCAAAAGTCGACTGTGTTACGTAGATTAAAAACATTAATTTCAACATGGTGTATGAGTCCTTGTGGCAAATGAATTCCTCCTTAGAAGTTAACCTGCAGGCTTTTTAATCTATCCACCGTTATTCCGGTTTCAATATAACGGAAATAATTGAAAGCTTGCTTCTACCCTTCAATAGATTCTTTATATCCAAAATCAACTATTCCCTCAATTCTAACTTCCTTCGCCTGATAATCTTCTGATATATATTGTTTTAATTCTTCTAAAGAAAAATTTCTCCATGCTGCTTTGTACTTCTTATATGATTCTTTGAATGTCGTCATAATAGAAAACTCCTATCCTTTTTATACTGACTTAATTCTCGATTCCTTCAAGAAAGTCCTTCTTGTTTATGTATTAATTTTTATGAAATACCATTAAAAAACCCTATGACGCTAATGCACATCATAGGAAAGTGTTAAGCAGTTATGCCTTTTCAACCAATTCCAGCTTAAAGTCCCCAACAGCATTCTCCTCATATAAATTAGTGATCGAAGTTGAGTAATTATAAATCGTTGCAGAAAATCTAAGATTTTTATCAGGCACTTTCACGAGAAAGTCGTTCTGATAAAGCAAAGTGGTTATATCATGATAGTCGTCATGTTTTACCTTGAAATCAAAACTTACTTTATGCAGCTCTTTTCCCTCTTTCGTAACCGTATCTTCATGGAAATTGAGTCCATCAATTGTTAAGTTATTTATAATCACTTTTTGATTCATCTTTTTCACCCTCGCCTGAAGTTGTATAACTAAATACTAGCAGTTTCTAACAAATATATACTAATAGTTTGTTTATAGAAACTTCCTTAGTAGATCATCATCATTTTACTTCTCGTCTATACTATTCGGTGCTACATACATTTAAATTGTTTTTAAGCAAAACAAAAACACGCATTATCGACTAATCATAACGCGTGCATATACTTTGTATTCTATTTTTATAGACTACCTATATTCGTTAATTCTTGTATTTCTCGCGTGTCTGTAGCTCCATCCAATATTTTCCGAACATCAGCTAAAGTTTCTTGAAGATCAACAGATTCACCTTTGATTCCAGTGAAATTTTCTGCCACATAGAACGGTTGTGTCAGATAAGCTTCCAATCGTTCCCCGCGTTTATAAGTTGGTAATTCAGATGCTGGTAGTTTATCAATTCCTTTAACATTTACTAATGAACGCAATTCATAGTAGCGACGTAAAACCTTTTGTGCACGTTGTTGAATGGTAAAATGATTTTGATCAGCATGCGCTCCTTCTAATACAGAAGAAGTAGAATATAGTGGATTTACTGCTGGGTATTTATGTCTTGCTGATAAATCAGCATCAAAATGCCAAAGTGTTTCAAGCGGTCCAAATGGTAAGTCTTCGTCAACAACTTCTCCCTTTAAATCTAAAAGGAATGTAGTAACATTCGTAATACCGACATTTTCAAGACGTTCATGCAGTTCATAAACTTTTCCTGTTAACACATGACTTCGGTCCGCCGCAAAAACGATATCTTTGTTTTTACCAGTGGCCACCAGTTCTTCATATGCTTCATCAATTGATTTTACTACAACATCTGCAAAATCAACTAAATCATCTACTCCAGGATAATCCCCTTTAGGTTTAAGCAATACCGACACATACCCATCATTTCGCATTCGATGAAATAATTCTGTCAGAACGACAAGTTGCCCCATACCTGGACGAGCAACTAAACCGACAGTACCTCCTTTTTCCAATGGTGCGAATAAATCCAACGTTTTAATTTTCGTTTCAATCATCTCCACACGCTCCCCTCTAATAATTAATTCATCCAAACTACATTCAGCAAGTGTTGCAAGTGCAACCAAAGTCCGAACTTCTGCTCGACCTATAGGTGTCTTTCCTGTGCTCAAATTGGAAACAGTTGCAGGCCGCAAGCCAACTGAACGTGCTGCACTTGTTAAATTTGGAACACGTCTCCGTAATAATGGAACATTTAATCTAATATTCTCCAAGCTGCCCCCTCCTTCCTTACTTTATATAGTAATTTATTTTACGTTTAAATGCAACATTAATTACTCTAAAGAGTAATTATTTATACCCCAAGAGTAATAATTCTTTTATTTTTCATGCATAGAAGGAATTAGGCGTAATGACGAAGAATATTAAACAGTAGATATACACCAACAGAATAAGGAGGTATCAGCTTGCTTACAAACGAACAATTACATGCAATTAAAAAACTCCAACGGGAATGTGAACTAGAAGAATCGATTCAGATAAAGTTAAATTGGGACATGCTAAGACGTCGTAACGATAAAGAAATACACGACTTCTTTTACTACGCAGACAAGGAACTTACAGGATTTTTAGGGTTTTACAGATTTGGAGATAAAATCGAATTATGTGGGATGGTTAAACCTGCTTACAGGAGGAAAGGAATATTTTCGGAACTGTTTAGAGAAGCACTAACAACACTATCGAAAAGTAACTATAAAACAATACTATTAAATGCCCCTTCTAACTCCTTATCAGCTGCAGGATTTATAAATACACAGCACTGTGAATTTTCAATGACAGAACATCAAATGAAATGCTCGGATATTAAGCGATACCCTAATGAAAACAATGATATCATCATTCGACGCGCAGAGAATCATGACCTCAATATAGAGGTCGAACTAGATGTAAGTTGCTTTAACTTTCCAAAAGAGGAAGCGAAAGCATACAATAAAAGAATAAAGAATGATGAAACACACGAGTTCTATATGATTGAGAACAAAGGGCAGACGCTAGGAAAAATAAGAATAGCTCGTGTAGATAACGAGTTATGGATATATGGTTTCGCAATATTTCCTGAACATCAAGGAAAAGGAATTGGCAGAGCAGCTTTATTGAAATTAGTTAATCAAGAACGTGTCAGGAACTTGCCAATCTTTCTAGAAGTAGAGACGAAAAATACGAATGCACTGCGATTGTACGAATCCTGTGGATTTAAATCCTATCAATCACAGGATTATTATATATACAAGAACCCCCTAACATAATTGAGTTGTATGTAGGGGGTTACTCATTTCACCTCATTTTAAATTAATAGATTCCGTAACCTGGTTCTATATTAAGTTCAACCGTTTCAGGTACTCGAATATAAATAAGTTCAGCACCATGTTCGACTCCTGAACCACTCATCCATGATGAGTCACCTGCCTCACGAGTAAACTGGCTAAAGGGGAGTTCAAGACTTAACATAGTAAATTCAAGATCGACTTGTTCAGAATTATAAATAGTTAACGCATCCGACGATATAACAACATTTGGTACTGGTGCATGTTTTGTTACGTCAACTCCCTTTATATTGGTGGGTGTTTGATAGTAAATAACTTCGATTTCGCTCTCCAGTTCAGAAGTGCTGTGTACGCGTATGGAAGTTCCGTTAACATCATTTTCTGGGGCCTTTATATCAATCTCATCATTTTGGTACTCCATTTTCCACTTCTTTTTTATATATGATTTATCAATTTCTTCAATCTTATCCCTGTAATTATATAGATCAGGCACCACTTCTGAGTCACCGGACTCTTCTTTTACAAGCTTACTATCTATTGGAAGTAGATAATACGTTACCATGGAAATAAGTAGTATACCGATATAAACAAAGAGCATCCATTTTATACTTTTTCCATAATTATTAATTTGCCGCTTTAATAAGTTAGATATCAGATAGATGACAACGAAAATTAAAATAATTGGAAGATAAATTAATACTATACCCATTACCTTACCTCCCGTTTATTAGATATAATTACTGCACCCACTAAAGTTAGTACGATCGTTCCAATGAATTTAAATAAGAAAAAAACAAAGGATGATTCCATGATATAAAACTCACCCAGATTAATAATTAATTGACTTTCGCTGATTGTTACCAGAAACAATGAACCGATCAGTAGAACTGGTAGTAGGATAACCAAAGTCCGGTGTATTTGTGCAATAGTACCAACGAGGTAACCTAATGCAGCAAATAAAAGGATGTAAAGAATAGTTGCAATAAATCCACTAACATAGTCACCGAATCCAATTGCCGATCCTGGCTCAAAGGATTGAGTGTCAGCTAAGAAATACAGAGCAACCTTTAATAGAAATCCTGACAAAAGAGCTGTGATTGCACCTAATGCACTAGCCATTAACATAAAAACTATATTCGATAGATTACTGCTTAGCCGATTGGCTATAAATACGTAATCATCTTCTCTATATGCCTTTGTCGTAATCAAAACAGAACTGATAAATGCCCATATCATTGTAAAAATAATTACTATATCAGAAGAATAATAGGTTACAGAAGCATTCCAATAAGCGCCGCCTGTGCCTGTCATCCCTGTTCCATTAAATGAGAAGAGCAACGCTAGAAGCTGCAGCACAATCAGCGAACTGAACACTCCTATAAATGCCTTCAGTTTATATTGAGTTTGTCTTAAAACAACAGTTCCTAAGCTCAGACTATTTAAAGACATCATCTATTCCTCCCTTCTTTTTATTCGTTAAGTAAACACATACATCACTTGAAGAAACTGGTGACACGTTAATTCCCAGTCGCTTCGCATTCTCCACTTCAAAATATCCGTTTTTTATGACTACATAAGTACTATTCAGGTCAATTTCCTGCGTATATAAAACTTCCTTATTCATCGCCCACTGCCTGACGATCTCTGTTCTGCCAGTTAAACCAACTGCGTATTCCTTTAAATCATCCATTGGCAGCTGCAACACTTTTTCCCCGTCTTCGATAAGTAATATATCTTCTAATAGATCCTCTATTTCATCTAAATGGTGACTGGAAATTAAGAAAGTTCTTGGGTGTGCTAAGTAGTCTTTCAACAGCGCTCTGTAAAAGTCATTTCGTACTGCAGCATCCATACCTGTCGTAGGCTCATCAAACATTGTCAGTTCACATCTGGATGCTAACCCAACAATCATATTAAACGTACTCTTTTTTCCCTTTGACAACGTGTTATGTATTTGGTTTGGGTGAAAGGAAAAATATTCAAAAAGCCGTTCTGCCAGTTTCATGTTCCAATTTCCATAGAAGCGTTCTCCCTCTTTCAAAAGCTCAGAAAGAGTAAGAGCTGTGGGAAAGGCCATCTGATCATCGATATAAATGCTATTTGCAGAAACAAGCATACTATTAAACGGTTTCTCAGAAAAAACAGATACTTCTCCTGAGGTTTCCCGCCACAGTCCGGCAAGAATTTTTAATAGAGTTGTCTTACCTGCCCCATTTCTACCTATGAGACCTGTTATAGATTTATCTTTTAAAGTAAATGACAGATCATGTAACGTATTCTCTTTTCCTTGTCTTTTCGTTAAATTTTCACATGCTATCACATTCATTTTATATTCCCCTCCATACGAAGTTGCTTTAGCATAGCTACTAACTCCTGCTCACTGACATCCAGCCGACCAGCCTCCAGAACTACTTCTCGCAGCAGTCCTTTAAGTGTCTGGTTTTTCCTCTTATATCTAATGATTTTTCTTGCATCCTTCGTAACGAATTTGCCTAGGCCCCTTTTGTTATAAAGTATCTTTTCATCAGATAATATAGTTAATCCCTTAGCCGCTGTGGCAGGGTTAATTGTAAACATTTCTGAAAGCTGGTACTGGGAGTATACTTTGTCATCCTGTTTGAAATTGCCATTTAGTATTTCTGTTTCAATCCACTCGGCAATTTGTATGTAAATAGGCTTAGCACCATCTGTGTTCAGCTTCAAATTTATAACCCCCTTAACCTAAGTTAGTGCATTAGTCGTGTAATGTAGTATATTACTTATAGACTGAAAAATCAACTATATATTTAAAAAAAGATGCCTAATTAATAGACATCTCCGTTAGATTGCTCGCAAAAATTGTGAAATTGATCCGTATTTCTGTAAACTTAAGCCAATCAAATTTTCGACAACTATAATACCATTTAATCAATCCCTACAATCTCGCTCCTTCTCTCCAGCATGACCACATCCCGCCATCTGCCATTTAATTTTCCTATGCGTTTCCGGACACCGACTTCACAGAAACCCTCTTTTTTATGTAATTTAATGCTTGCCGTATTTTCGGGAAAGACCCCGGATTGCAATGTCCAGAAACCATTTGCTTCACTATTATTAATTAATGCCTTTAATAATCTCGTTCCGATCCCTTTGCCTATACTTCCAGCACTTAGATAAATGCTTAGTTCAGCCACACCGGAATAGGCAGCCTTGCTTGACGTTGGAATTAGCGCTGCCCAACCAATTACTTTCCCTTCTTCTCGTGCTACTATCCTGCACACGGTTATATATTTTTCATTCCATTCGTGCCAATCAGGGGCTTCTGTAGCAAAGGTTGCATTTCCTGCAGCAATACCTTCCAAATATATGTCCCGAACCTCTGGCCAATCAACTTCTCTCATACTGTCAATAACGATGCTGTCGTTCATTCGTTCACCTTCTCAGTCATTTTCTATCCAGAATCTTCGGATTAACTCCCCATTTTCATTTTGGAAGCTCTCATCCTCAACCCCGCCATTTTTAACAATTGTTTTAGCAGAACCTATATTATCTCCATCACATGTCACAAGAACCCGTGTAATGTTTAATTTTTTACATTTCTTTAATGCTTCTCCCAGAATACGTGTTGCATACCCTTTACGACGCTCAGAGGGACGAACACTGTACCCAATATGGCCACCTTCATTATATAAAAAGTCATTCAGCTCATGTCGAATGTCTACCATTGCAACAACCTGCTGTTGATCATTCATTAAAAAATAACTCGAATTAGGCAACCACTTTCCATGCCCGCTCTGTCGCAATGCGAGCGCATCTAAGTATTCTTCATATGTATCAAATCCTTCTAAGCTAAAGCTGCTGGGCACCATACGGGAAGGGCCCCATTCCTTCACATAATTTTCATGTTCATTCTTCAATTCCAATGATGGTCTAACAAGTTTCATATAACCCCTCATCTCTTTAATAACGTACCAATCATAATTAATCATAATCAAAAACACCTCATTTGAAAATACTTATACTTATTTTACAGAATTTAAAGCGAGAAAGGCCACTTCTTCAGATGTGTGATCAATCGCTTTTGTTTGAAATA
>NZ_JARZFX010000015.1:0-66776 GCF_036026595.1 Virgibacillus tibetensis
ACCCTAGTATTGTGGTAACAGCAATACCGCCTGTTAGGCACATGTACACCGAGGGTGTATAGAACGAAGCAGGACGGGGTGATGACACACCCCTTAACTAAAGACTAGTACAAAACAGAAATGGACTGCGAACGGTTTGGTACTTTAGAATCCCATTGCTTCAGCTGTGGGAGTGTCAAAAGCATTAGAAAGCAATATAGATAAAAACGTAGTAATCGGTACTCATGGTAATATAATGGTGTTAATTATGAACTATTTCGATAATCAATATGGATTTGATTTTTGGGAGGAACTCGAAATGCCAGATATCTATAAACTATCATTTAACGAAAAGAAACTTATAGATGTTCAAAGGATATGGGGAATAGCCTCATGATGTCCAGAGACAAGAGAAGTAAGGACTTCATGGTAAAACGAATTTAAATAAAGTCACAAAAAAATTATGACTATTATTGTCTATTATCTCCCTTAACCCTTGCCTCTACAATGTCTCGAAATTAAATTATCTCTCTCCTTACACAATAACAACGTTCTTTAAATAAAAATAACATTCCTTGTACCGAAGATTTCCTGACGTGAATCAGCTGAATACTGCCATTAGAATTTACCACCCTTGACATGTTATTTACCACCAATTGCCACGGAATTTACCATCGATTGCCAATATATTTACCACAATTACCTGGAAGCCCTACGGGTATCATTTTGAGAGCTGTAAGGTTTTTTGACCCTTCAAATTAAACCAGGTATTGGAATACTAGATTCCAATACCTGGTTATTTCATACCGATCTTTTATTTGCTAATTCCCTATTAATTATCTCTATACCCCACCGAACAAGTTCATCAATATCTAAATCCTCGTTCTCTGTGTAGATACATGGGGGCAACAGTTTATCTATTATTTCGTACATCACTTCATTAGGTAAATAATTATGAAAAAAGTACTTTGCTATACGATTTTCAACTTCTTCTGGGATCATTTATACACCGCCAGACCATGACGTTCTCTCATTGAGACTTCTCCATCTATCATAATTTGATAGGAATCGTGGATAATACGATCTAAAATTGCTTCGGCAATAGTCTCGTTTCCTAATTTCACATGCCATCCATTGGGATCGATTTGTGAACAGAAAATAGTTGAAGCTACTTTATGACGAGATTCAGTTATTTCTAATAATATAGCTGCCTCATCCGATGTTAAATTCGTAAGTAACCACTCATCTAGTATTAGTAAATCGACTTTCGTATACTTTTTTAATGATTTTCCGATAACTTCCGTCAGCTGCTAGTTTTGCGAGCGACAATTCATCTAGTAATTCTGGTAAGCGGATATATTTTACTTTATAGTATTGCCGGCAGGCAGCTATTCCAAATGCAGTGGCCAAGAATGTCTTTCCTGAACCTGTTGGTCCTTTTAGTATAATATTATGGCTGTCATGTATATAAGTACAGCTGGCCAGCTTTAATATAAGCTCTTTATCTAGTTTGCGATCATTATGATATTCTATATCTTCGATAGATGGATTTGAATTTAAAAATGTTGCTGATTTTATTAAGCGTTGAAGCTTATTGTTTCGGCGACGAGATTGTTCTATGTCAACAAGTAAAGAAAAGCGATCTTCAAAACTCATCTTTTGAAACTCTTTGTTCGACGCCTGCTCTTTATACGCTTCAGCCATACCACTTAATTTCATTTCGTGTAGTTTTGACAACGTCTGTTCATTCATCATTTAGTTTACCTCCATAATATGCAGCTCCACGTGTGAAACCATAGCTATTTTTGTTTATTTCCGTTTTGCGTTTTAGCTCTTGCTCCGCATCATTCTTTTTATTATTCTTTAATATGGTTTGAATGCCTTTAACGGTCGGTCGTTTAGTCATTGAAATAATCATCTTACATGCACGTTCAATTTCATATTTTGAATAACGACGTTCAGACTTTTTTAGTGAGAATATAGATTGTACTGCTAGTTTTTCAGTTTGAGAGGCGTCAAGAATATATTGAACGACGTTCAATGTTGATGGACCAATACTCTCAGCCCATTCGTTCGCAGCCTCAGGTGTTTGATCTACAAACAATTTATGATTATCAGGCATATGATCATGAATGCTGGATAATTGACCAAATTTCCCATATAATCTTTTGTGAGAAGCTATTCGCATATGATTAAAATAAACTTCAACTAAATCATCTGTGAGCCTTACTTCCACTTCTCGATTGATGTATTCGTATGGAACCGAATAAAACATACTTTCGACAGATACGTGGTAATCAGGGCGTACTTTCACATTATTCCACTTAGACATTTTGTAAGGCGTGATTGGAAGGGTAGAAAGGGCGAATTTCTCCTCTTCTTCAAACGCTGACAAGCGACAACCTTTCTTTCGGGTAAAAGGTCGTTGATTAAATTCTTCTAATTTAATCCAAACTTCTTCATTCAATTCATCAATACTGAAGCATTGAGTATTCCTTAATGCTGCGATAATCCATGTAGAAATAACACCAACAGCTCCTTCGACATTTCCCTTATCTTTTGGTGAACGCACACGTGCAGGCATCACCACAGTATTATAGTAATCTGCCATTTCCCTATAAGTCGGATTAAGAATTAACTCCTTCAAAGTATGTTTTGTCACACCAGTCTTCAGATTATCAGGAACAATGATTTGTGTAACGCCACCAAAGTACTCAAATGCATGGTTGTGAACAGTTATCCATGAATGTAAATCCATTGATAAGGTAGCTTCCGCATATGATAATTGGCTACATGGCAAGGTAGCCACGAATACGTAGGCCTTTACCTTCTCCCCAGTATCTCTATCAACGATAAAAGCTGTTGAACCTGCCCAATCAACCTCCATGATTTCAGCTGGCTTCCTTCGAATACGTAACGTAGCTTTATACTTGTCCGCATAGTTACTGTAGTGGCGGGCAAAACTGCGATATGAGTATGGTATCTTTTCATTCGCTCGGCATTCAGCTTCATATTCATGGTGAAGAAGTGAAAGAGTCACATTCGGTTTCGCTAACTCTTCATGAATATAATCAAAGTTCAAAGGTTGCCTACCAGAACCCTCCATAGTCTTTTCCGGAAAGAGAAATTCTTCAATCCACTGATCCGTCATTTCCTCCTCTAAGGGACATCTTAATCCCTTCTTTTTAGCCCTCTCAATAACTTCTGTGACCTTGGGACGGGAGTTACCCGTACTTGAGGCGATACCTCTTAGACTGATTTTGTCGTGATATAATTCCAAAATCTTCCGATAATGAATCAAACAAAAAACCTCCTATATAAAAGTGTCACACCACCATAGGTGTGCTCACTAATTATATAAGAGGTTTGAGTTGGTAAACAGCTTGGCAATCGGTGGTAAATTTCGTGTCATTCAGTGGTAAATAATATGGCAGAGGTGGTAAATTTCAGTGGCTGTAATCATCAGCAGCCTTTCGGTCTTTCGATAATGATTTAAGGATCAGGGCTGTTAGGCGATGGCACGGTAAAAAAAGCAAGTAAAAATCCCCCTCGACACTGTTGAGAGGGATAAACGCTATAGGGATGATTTAAGGAAGTTTATTATTGTTTTAGAAAATCAATTTCTATTTCATTTTTTCGAGGTTCACGTTTAAACAGATATTCACCATTACGAATGGATGCAAGTACTTCTGCACGTTCACGAATTGCTTCATATGCATCTTGTGCATCTAAAACGATAAAGTTAGCTGGTTTTCCTACTTCAATGCCATACTTATCGTTAACTCTCATAATGTGTGCACCGTGGTATGTTATCAGGTCAAACGCCTTATTGATTTCATCAATGTGTGTATAATGTGCTAAATGGATACCATTGTCTAGAATGTTCATCATATTTCCATTCCCTAATGGATACCAGTAATCCGCAATGGAATCTTGGGCAAATGCGACATTATTTCCATTGTTTAATAACTCTTTTACTCGTGTTAAACCACGACGTTTTGGATAATTGTCGCCACGTCCTTGTAAATGTGCGTTTTCAGTTGGACATGAAATAAAGTTAATTTGTGATTCTTTAAATAAACCTAACATTTTATTTGCATAACTGTTTTCTACAGAACCAAAGCTACATGTATGACTTGCGGTTGTGTATTTACCATAGCTTTCTTCCATAACAAGCGCGTTTAATACTTCTAAAAACCGACTATTTGGATCATCGTTTTCATCACAGTGAATATCAATCATTACGTTATATTTTATTGCCATGTTGACAATACGCTTTAATGATTCAACGCCATGTTCATATGAAATTTCAAAGTGAGGAATTCCTCCCGCTACGTCAGCACCCATTTTAAGTGCATCTTCCATTAAACGTTCTGCACCTTTATATCTGAAAAATCCTTCTTGAGGAAATGCTACAAGTTGTAATGTAACGATATCTTTCAATTCTTCACGCAGTTTAATTAAAGCTTTCATCCCTGTTAGATTGGGATCAGTAATATCTACATGTGTACGAATAAATTGAACCCCTTTACTCACTTCTTTATGAATTCCTTTAATCGCACGCTCACGTACTATTTCTTCAGTCAATGTTTTCTTATTATCACTCCAACGCTGGATACCTTCAAATAACGTACCTGAAACATTTGCATTTCCTTCGCCCAGCCCTGAAAAGATGTAATCTAAGTGTAAATGTGGATCAACATATGGTGGCAACACCAAACGGCCTTTTAGATCAATCACTTCATCAGCGCTGTTTAAATCATTACCTATTGCTTTAAACCGATTGTTTTCTACTAGAATTTCATGAGATTCTGAATCTCCGTAGATAGTCGCATTAATAAATTTTTTCATATATCATTTACTCCTTTACATTATCACTTTATACAGTTTATCAAATTGTATCAATAGAACTCATTATTTTAAAATAATATGTGTTCCTTTAACTGTTAAAAGGCACTCCAATACTAAGGATTGTAATATACCCGTAATTCATTGAAGAATAGTATTTTCTATCCGAAGCAATTATATAAGGCGTTATCCCATTCTTTAATATAAGATGAATGAAATAGATATATTTCATACTGTTAAATGGAATGTTAAAAGGAAATTACATAACCGAATTATGATTAGATTCTACCAATTGGTGGTAAGCGATGATTGTACCAAAAATTAAACAATCTATTTTAGGAGGTAGCGATTTATGAAGAAAACATTATGTGGATAACTGCACCAACTTTAGCGCTCGGACTAACAATAGGGGTCAGTGCTGGCGAGACGCAAGCAGAAGAAAGAGATGATAATACAGAGGTAAAAGTACATCAAAATGCACAGGCGGAAGTGGAAGTAGATGCAGCTAATTTCAAGGATCAAAAAGCCGTTGAAAAAATTGAGAAGATTGATAAAAAAATAACTTCCATAAACGAAGAAACACAAATTATTTCTACAACATTGGAAAATGTTGAGCTTAGTAAAGGAGAAATTAATTCTACTGAGGGAGATCTCAGTTCATTGAATAATAGATTAGATGGCGTCGAAAACCAATTATCTGGTCTAACCAATAATAAGCTTGATCCTCAGTCCTTAGAAGTATTAGAAGTAGAAGAGGAGATAGAAGAGGCACGAGGTGCAGTATATACACTTCAAAGTATTCTTAGTTCGCTTACTCCAGTAGGATAAAATCAAGAAGCAGTTGAAGAGGAAGAAGATAACGTAGAAGAACCTGCTGAAGATGGCACAGAAGAAACAGAGGAAGAGGCAGAGGAGAACATTGCTGAAATTGAAGCAGCAATCGACCAGAAGCTAAATTCCATAAGTGAAGAAGCACAAATTGTTTCTACAACATTGGAAAATGGTGAACTTACTAAAGGAGAAATTAATTCTACTGAGGGAGACCTCAATTCTTTGACTAATAGATTAGATGGCGTCGAAAACGAATTATCTGGTCTAACCAATAATAAGCTTGATCCTCAATCGCCAGAAGCATTAGAAATAGAAGAGGAGATAGAAGAGGCACGGGATGAAGTATATACACTTCAAAGTATTCTTAGTTCGCTTACTCCAGTAGAAGAAAGTCAAGAAGCAGTTGAAGAGGAAGAAGATAACGTAGAAGAACCTGCTGAAGATGGCACAGAAGAAACAGAGGAAGAAGCAGATGAAAACACTGCTGACATTGAAGCAGATATCGAAGTTAACACAGCCATCCAAATTAATGCGTAAAAGATAATTTAGAATAAGGATAAGGTGAGCATCGAGAGGTGGATCACCTTATCTTTTCTTTTGTTATGGGGATTGGGATCGGTTACGGCGGGCCGACGATCAAACAGAACGGGCTGAGAGTTCGTTAGTAGAAGAAGGACTTACCTATTTTTACAGCAATACTGATACTAGTTTAAAATCGGAGCATTTTATTTCCAAGTGTTAAAGAAATTACTAGAAAAATATATGATTTCTTAAAAAGATGATTTCTGTCCTACACAGAGGTCATTTTTTTGTAAGTTTTTTTCGGAAAGGACTGGACTTTAGGTTTGCCATCTTTATGTGGAATAATAAAATAGCAGAAGTAGAGAATAAAAGAGGGTGGATCGTGTTGCATACAGGTAAATAGAAAATTTTTTAAAATGCCTTTGGGTTTATGTAAATGCAGAGGTGTGATACAACAAACATAAGAAGGAAGGGAGATACTAATGACAAGTGGAAAAGAAATAATAGAGACTGGATGGAACTTAGACAACAGTTATGCTGGCTTGCCGGAAATATTTTTTTCCAATCTTAGTCCCAATCCTGTACGCTCACCGAAATTGATTATTTTAAATGATATGTTGGCAGCATCTCTGGGGTTGAACCGACAGGCTATTCAAAGTGAAGAAGCTGTAGAGGTTCTTGCTGGAAACCGGGTTCCCGAGGGGGCACTGCCGATTGCACAAGCTTATGCTGGTCACCAATTTGGCCATTTTAACATGCTAGGGGACGGGCGTGCTCTGTTGGTTGGCGAGCAGCTTACTCCTCAAGGTGAGCGGGTTGATATTCAGCTTAAGGGTTCTGGTAGAACGCCATATTCCCGAGGTGGTGATGGCCGAGCTACACTTGGACCGATGCTGCGTGAATACATTATCAGTGAAGCAATGCATGGGCTTGGTATTCCTACTACCCGCAGCCTGGCAGTAGTGACAACTGGTGAGTCGGTAAGGCGTGAAACCGACCTGCCTGGTGCAATCATGACCCGTATAGCTGCCAGCCATTTGCGTGTCGGTACCTTTCAATACGCTTTGAATTGGGGTACATCTGAGGATATCCAGGTCTTGGCTGACTATACTCTTAATCGCCATTTTCCAGAAGTTGAAGCTGATGATAGTCGATATCTTTCCCTGCTGCAGGAAGTGATCAAAGGCCAGGCTGTACTGATTGCCAAATGGCAGCTTGTTGGATTTATTCACGGGGTAATGAACACCGACAACATGTCCATTAGTGGAGAAACAATTGATTATGGACCTTGTGCTTTTATGAATAACTACGATCCGAAAACTGTATTTAGTTCCATTGACACCCATGGCCGTTATGCCTTTGGCAATCAACCACCTATTGCAGGATGGAATCTTGCGCGATTTGCTGAAACACTAGTGCCACTGTTGCACGAAGATCAAGAGAAGGCGGTGGAAATTGCTCAGGATGAGATTTCAAATTTCCTGGTGTTATATCGATCTGAATGGCTCAACGGAATGAGAAGGAAACTGGGAATATTTAATGAAGAAAAAGAGGACGAGTCTCTGTTTGAGGATCTCCTTCGTATAATGGAGCAGTATGCTGCTGACTATACCAATACTTTTCGTGCATTAACTTTGGGTATTCCAGAGGATTTCGTTCTGTTCGGAACCCCGGAATTTATCGAATGGCAAGAGCGGTGGCGGGCAAGGTTAGGCAGGCAGGAGGAATCAAAGGATGCATCGCATCAGTTGATGCAAAGCAGCAATCCTACAGTAATCCCCCGGAACCATCGGGTAGAAGAGGCATTAGAAGCAGCTGTAGAACGTGAAGATTACAGTGTGATGGAGCGTCTTCTTGAAGTTCTATCTAATCCTTACGACCACACAACCGGGCAGGCTGAGTATGCCGTACCGCCTGCGGAATCAACCGTTCCATATCGAACCTATTGTGGGACGTAGTGAGAAGCATTAATACAGGCAGGTCTTGCACTAAAAAAGGAGTAAAAATAGATGAGGTTGGGACAAGAGAGGGATTATTCAGGAAAATCCGAACGTTAACGCCTGAGCAAATGTACCGCTTCGGCAAAATACTTCGCTTTTTCGTGGGCACGGCTTCAGCTAACTGTGTGAAGAAGAGCACTTCACACAGTGGATCTTCAGCTCGTGCTGTTCCCACAGGAGTCTGCGTATTTTGCCTACGCTAAGTTCCGATTGTTCGGATTCTCGTTCTTCCCATTTAGTTATGTCTCGGCCTTTATCTAAAGTTATAATTTCTTCTTTTTAGCTTTTGTTCGCTTACATACTTTTTTGATTCTGTTTTTCCATCTTATGCAACGTGTGTTTCGATCCCCATTCATGCATAGCTTCTAAAATAGGTTCCAAGCTTCTGCCATATTCTGAAATGGAATACTCAACTTTTGGGGGAACCTGGGGATATACAACGCGCTCTATAATGTCTTCGTCTTCTAATTCGCGTAATTGCTTTGTCAGCATCCTCTGTGTAATGCCAGGCATACTCCGTTTCAGTTCGCTAAAACGTTTTGTGCCTTCCTGTAATAAATACAATAAAATTACAGGCTTCCATTTACCAACTAAAATCCCCAATGCATCCTCGACACGACAATATTCTGGTACTTTCTCCATTTTTATCCCCTCCATAGTATCTTTTTATATACTATACCACTTAAAAGTGCGTACTTACTATATTGTTTCATATATTCTATAATTGTATTATACAGGTTTGTTATGCTGGCTGTTAAGTAAATCGACAATAAAGCAGCAATATATATTTTTAATTGAAAGGTTGAGAAATAGATGGAAAAATATCGCATTGATCAAAGTAAAGGAATGGAATTCGGACTTTATACATTAGGAGACCATATCCCAAATCCCTTAACAGGGGAGAGGATTTCTACAGAGCAACGTATCCATGAAATAATTGAATTAGCTAAGCTGGCCGAGCAGGCAGGGGTTGATTTTTTTAGTGTAGGTGAAAGTCATCAGGAGTATTTTACAACCCAGGCACACGCTGTTGTTTTATCAGCAATTGCCCAGGCGACAGAAAAAATCAAAATAGCAAGTTCCTCTACGATTATCAGTACATCGGATCCCGTACGTGTGTTTGAGAACTTTGCGACAATTGATTTGATTTCGAAGGGCCGTGCAGAAATTGTTGCTGGGCGCGCCTCAAGAGTAGGCCTCTTTGATTTATTAGGCTATGATATTCGTGACTATGAAGAGTTATTTGAGGAAAAGTTTGATCTATTAATGCAGATTAGTGAAAAAGAGGAGGTTAACTGGAGCGGTCAATTCCGTGCTCCATTAAAAGATGCAAAAGTTATTCCGCGTCCCCTAACTGGTTCGATGCCAATTTGGCGAGCAGTTGGTGGGTCACCTGCAAGTGCCCGAAAAGCGGGTAATGCTGGTGTGCCAATGTTCCTGGCTCATTTAGGTGGACCAGCTACTGTTTTTAAACGATCCATTGATGCTTATCGCGCTGCAGCAAAAAGCAGTGGCTTTGATCCATCCGAACTGCCAATTTCAACTGCCGGGTTTTTCTATGCGGCTGATACTACACAGCAGGCGCAGCGTGAGACATATCCGTTTATTAATGAAGGGATGAAGCTGACGAACGGACAAGGCTTTCCCAAACAGCATTTTGCACAGGGAGCAGACCCGCATGATGTAATGAATATTGGCAGTCCACAACAAATAATTGAAAAAATTCTCTATCAGCATGAACTATTTGGCCATCAGCGTTTTATCGGGCAAATGGATTTTGGTGGGGTTCCATTTGATAAATTAATGAAAAACATTGAACTGATAGGAACAGAGATTTTACCAGCAATCAAGAAGTATACGAAAGGTAAGTAGGGGGTAGAGACTATGAAAATCGTCGGTATATCAGGTTCAAAAGTAGGTTCGAAAACAAGAACAGCTATGAACTATACAGTTAAATCCATCAATGAAAATTACCCGGAGGCTGACGTAACATTGATTGATTTGGCTGACTATGACGTTCAGTTTAGCGATGGTCGTAATTATTTGGATTATGAAGGTGATACAGGCTTTGTAACGAAAGCAGTTATGGAAGCTGATGCAATTATTATCGGTACACCGATTTTCCAGGCATCTATACCAGCCACGTTAAAGAACATATTTGATTTACTTCCTGTAGACGCATTTCGCGATAAAGTGATTAGTATGCTTGTTACAGCAGGTTCGCAAAAGCATTATTTAATTGCAGAACAGCAATTAAAACCAATTTTATCGTATATGAAAGCCCAAATTGTTCAAACGTTTGTTTTTATTGAAGAAAAGGATTTGCATCGAAAAGAAATTTCAAATGATGACGTCTTATTTCGTATCGACCGTTTGATTGAAAATACAATAGTGCTAACGAAAACATTTAAGGAAATTCGTGAATCAAAAGAAGCAGAATATGGTTTTTGAAATGGAAGACACCTTTGAGCAGCAGTTAAAGGTGTCTTCCATTTCTTCTCCGACTAAAAAGCTCTGATGCATATTGCACATCAGAGCTTTTTTATAGAATGGGTTAATTTTAATAAAAAGTGCTAGCATAGGTTGCCGAGATCAGCAAAAAATGGTATGCTGAATAAGTCACTGTAAAATTATGAAAACGTATAAATGTATCCAATAATATTATACCATCTAAAATTATGGAAGTCAATAAAAAAAGAGTAATTTTGAGAATGGAGTCGATTTAATGAGTCACGATACAGACAATCGCGCTACCGAACAGAATCGGGTGGATCTTGTAATTCACGAAATTAATAAAAAAGAGGAGAAGATATATTCTAAATCTGCTGGCTTAAAAGACAGCGTGATTGAGCTGCGGAAAAGCTTCTGGGAAGATGTTACTGTCAATCTGGATGAGCCTGATGACGTGATTGAAACACAGGCGAGTATTAAGCAGCAAGCAGAGTTGTTATCGGAAAGAGAAAGATTTCACGGGAAACTTGGCGAAGAATTAAAAACGTTAAAACGGCTCAAGGACTCTCCTTATTTTGGAAGGATTGATTTTATAGAAGACCCAGGAGAGGAAGAGGATCATATTTATATTGGTATTTCATCATTGATGGATAATGACGATGAAAATTTTCTGGTTTATGATTGGCGCGCTCCCATATCTAGCCTTTATTATGATTACTCACCTGGAAGGGCTGCATTTGAAACAATCGAAGGATCTGTAACAGGCGAAATTTCACTGAAGAGGCAATTTATTATAAGACAAGGTGTAATTAAAGGGATGTTCGATACAGGGGTTACGATAGGCGATCACCTTCTGCAGCAGGTACTTGGGAATAACGCAAGTACCACAATGAAGAGTATTGTAGCTACCATTCAAAAGGAACAAAATAAAATTATTAGAAATGAACGAAGTGACCTTTTAGTTGTCCAAGGCGCAGCGGGAAGTGGGAAGACATCTGCAGCCTTACAGCGTATTGCCTATTTAATGTACCGTTACCGGGAAGAATTGAATGCAGCCAATGTAGTTCTTTTTTCACCAAATCCATTGTTTACGAGTTATATTTCCAATGTACTTCCGGAATTAGGGGAAGCAAATGTGAGACAAACGACATTTTTGAATTTTTTGGAAAGAGGAATTGGCGATAAGCTTGCAATTGAGTCACCATTTCACCAAATGGAATATGTATTAACTGAAGGTAATAATGCGGAATACGAAACCCGTATGAAGAGTATTGACTATAAATCAAGCTTGAAATTTAAAGAGCTTATCGATGAATATATTTCTTATTTACATGGACAGGGGATTCGATTTAAAAATATTACTTTTCGCAAGCAAATACTTATCTCCAAAGAGAAAATAAAAGATTATTTTTATGGATTAGATGAAAGTATAGCGATACCGAATAAAATGGAACTCGTCTCAATGTGGTTGCTTAAGGAATTGCGTCACTACCAAAGGGATGAAGTAGATAAAGATTGGGTGATGGAGCAAGTTGAATTAATGGATAAAGAGGATTTTCTAAAAGCCTATTATAAATCCCAGGATATAGACGATGAAAATGACGTTGTTGTCGAGGAAGAGATTCTGCGCAAAGTGGTGGTGAATCGGTATTTCTCATCCATTAAGAAGCGTGTGAAACAACTTCAATTTGTTCATGTACTAGCAACATATCAAAAACTTTTTACGGAATGGGATCCCCAGGAAAGTCCTGAGGATTGGGAGAGTATTAGCACATTAACGGCTTCTGATCTATCCCAATGGTCTTTAACGTGGGAGGATGCAACACCTTATCTGTATTTCAAAGATAGATTGCTGGGAAATCACGCTGACCGGTCTGTTCGTCATTTGCTGATCGATGAAGCGCAGGACTACTCAGCATTTCAATATGCCTATATAAAACATATATTCCCGTATACGAGATTGACGCTGCTCGGTGATATTAACCAGGCGATATACACGTATGCTACAAAAGAAAACCCTCTCGTCCCAGCTGGAGATCAATTAAAACACGAAAGAATTACCCTGACAAAAAGCTATCGTTCCACAAAACAGATCGTTGAGTTCACTAAATACTTTGCACCTGGTGAAGAGCTGATTGAGCCTTTTAATCGGGAAGGAAGTAAACCACGACTTTTAAAACTAAATAAAAAGGAAGATTTAGTTGAAGTACTGAAGGCTAATGTGGAAAATCTTCAGAGCATAGGGTATGAAACAATTGCGATCGTATGTAAGACTTTAAAAGAAAGTGAAATTATTTTTAATCTGTTGCAGGGTAAGGTTTCGGTGAAAAAGGTTAACGAGGAAACATACACTTTTGAAAAGGGATTGTTGGTGCTTCCTGTTTATTTGGCTAAGGGGATTGAATTTGATGCAGTTATTATTCCCGACGCATCGAAGGAACAGTATGATTTGCAGTCAGACCGCACGCTATTTTATACAGCATGTACAAGAGCAATGCATGAGCTTGTCATGATAACCGAGAGCGAGCCTTGTAGCTTTATCGAAGATTGTCCAAAGGAAACATATGAAGGAAGTCTTGTATAGAAAATCAAAAAAAAGCCTATTGCGGTTAATTGACCACAATAGGCTTACTTTCTAATTAATATGTCTGTTCATATTTATTTACTTCATATAAATCAATTAACTCGACTTTAGGATTATTGTCCTTGAACCACTGGAGGGAAAATTCATTTTTAAATAAAACAATAGGATTTCCTTCTCGGTCCCGGACAAGTAAATTCCGTTCATCATAAAGAGATTCATCCAGCTGCTCTTCCTTGAGCCAACGGGGGATCCTTTCGCCAACGGACTCCAGCATGACGTCCGTATTGTATTCATTCTTCATTCGATGCTGGAATACTTCATATTGCAGCTCACCCACGGCCCCTATAATATTGGAGTCGCTGCGATGCCCTTTAAATAATTGAATGGCACCTTCTTGTACCAGCTGCTCAAGGCCTTTTCTGAACTGTTTTGATTTCATGACATTTTTTGCAGTTACTTTTTTATAGAGCTCAGGTGGGAATTGTGGCAGTTCATCATATTCAAATTGTGATTTGCCTGCTATCAATGTGTCTCCAATCCGATAAATATTCGGATCATAAATACCTATAATATCTCCTGCGTAGGCTTCTTCTACGGTATCCCTGGATGAAGCAACAAACTGCTGTGTCTGTGACAATTTAATTGGTTTATTTGATCTTGCCAATTTTACAGTCATGCCTCGTTCGAACTTACCAGAGCATACTCGAAGAAACGCTACACGATCGCGGTGTGCTGGATTCATATTAGCTTGTATCTTAAAAATAAAACCGGAAAAATCCGGGTTATCAGGCTGAATGATGCCCTCTGTCGATTTCCTTGGTGCTGGTGATGGCGCCATGGTAATAAATGTATCGAAAAAGGTTTGTAATCCGAACGGTGCAAGAGCACTACCGAAGAAGACAGGCGTTTGTTCACCTGACATAACAGATTTCATAGAGAATTCATCGCCCGCTTCATCTAGCAAAGAGAGCTCATCCTCCGTTGCTTTGTAGGTTGCCTGTGATACTAATTCTTCGTGCTCAGCGTTATCTAATTCATCGTAAGGAATAGTCGTTTCTTCCTCATTTCCGTTGTACTTGATAAATTGTTTTCCTTGGCGGTCAAATACACCTAGAAAACGTTTGCCCATCCCCACCGGCCAGTTCATTGGGTATGTCTCAATATCAAGAACTTCCTCTATTTCCTCCAAGAGTTCGAGTGGCTCTCTTCCTTCACGGTCCAGCTTATTAATAAACGTAAAAATAGGAATACCGCGCATACGGCAAACCTTGAATAACTTCTTGGTTTGAGCTTCTATCCCTTTTGTAGCATCGATAATCATGACAACACTGTCCACTGCAGTTAACGTCCGGTACGTATCTTCACTGAAATCTTCGTGTCCGGGGGTATCCAGTATATTCACCTGGAAATCCTTATAGGGAAAGTTCATTACACTTGATGTGACTGAGATGCCACGTTGTTTTTCTATTTCCATCCAGTCAGAGGTAGCGAACTTGCCGGATTTCTTTCCCTTTACTGTACCTGCGGAACGAATCAATTTTCCGAACAGCAATAAACTTTCTGTTAATGTTGTTTTCCCTGCATCAGGGTGAGATATAATTGCAAACGTTTTTCGTTTAGTTACTTCATCATGTAGACTCATAAAAATCCCTTCCATTCATTCATTTATTTAGTATGTGCCCAAAGTCATTAAGCTAATAACGGGGATTTTTGATTTACATCGGTTTAATGCTCCTTAAAAACTAATTATTTATTGATAATACCATCAAAAGATATCATGTGTACAGGTTTCCAGTCAATAAACCAATGTGGATATAGTTCTAAAATTAGGGGCTCATTTCTCATGCTGTCCCTGCCTTCATTCAGCGTTCGCTCCGCTTTTTCCTGTGTTCGGCTTGGTTAATCCCGCGTTCGGACCACTTTATCCAGCGCTTGTTCAGCTTAATCCCGCGTTCACCCCGATTTATTCAGCGATCAACCCTCTGGACGAAGTGTATCTTCCGTAGTGGTAGCTAACGATCTATTCCAGAGTTACGCCGTCTTTTATATATTTTGTGTAAAAAAATTTCGGTGGAATGATTGTAACTGCAATTATGCTTTTATACCGAGTAATCACAGGTACAGTCCCAATCTCTTAGAAAACAGACTTATTTCCACCAAGGTTGACAAGGGAATAATCAGAGATTTTGTAAGTTTACCCAGCTAACTGTTTGAACTTATTTTACTGGTGCGTAAGTTAAGTAATAACTAATCTTAGTTTCTTCTATAGTAAGTCGTTTAATTTAAATGCAAGAATAATAGTGGTAAACTTCATATTAAATGCATGTTGCAACGGAATCAGTGGGAGGACACTTCATGATGAAAAATTTTTTCCAGAAGTTTTATTATGGCTGGTTCATTGTCATTATTGCCGGGTTGGGCGTATTCTTTTCGGGCCCCGGTCAAACATATTCGAATTCACAATTCATTGATGAGTACATACGGGAATTCGGCTGGTCGCGATCTCAGGTGTCAGGACTATATTCAGCAGCCACCTTGGTTGCCGGCGTAATCATGATTTTTGTTGGAAGGTTTATTGATCGATTTGGCCAGCGAACCATGATGGTAACTGTGGGATCGGTTTTCGGTATTGCTTGTTTATTCAACAGTATTGTTTCTAGTATGTGGATGCTTGCGGTAGGATTTTTTCTCGTGCGCTTACTGGGACAAGGGAGTATGTCGCTCATTCCGAATACATTGGTCGCGCAGTGGTTTATTAAGAAAAGAGGAATAGCATTTAGTATTATGACACTAGGAAGTTTTGCAAGTGCTATGTCGTTTCCGATTATTAATACATGGTTAATTAGCACCTGGGATTGGCAATTTGCCTGGAGGTTCTGGGGAATTCTATTACTGTTTGTGTTTGTACCAATTGCTTTATTTGGAGTAAGGAACAAACCTGAAGATATAGGACTGGAACCAGATGGGCTTTCCGTAAGTAAGGGAAGAAATGTCACACCGGTTATTGGGGGTGCAATTAACGAGCCCGAACAAAATTGGACGCTCAGTGAGGCAATGAAGACGCGGGCATTCTGGGCCATTCTAGTTTGTGTTGGGATTCCGGCAATGGTAAATACAGGAATCACTTTCCATATTATTTCTATTTTCGGAACGAACGAATTAGCACCGGGAATTGCTGCAATGGTATTAAGTTTAATGGCGGTGGTTGGAATTCCAATGTCTTTTGTTTCTGGTTATATCACACAAAAGATAAGAACCAACTATTTACTTGTCGTGATTTTTATAATTGAAATTGTATTATTACTGCTGTTATTAATAGTTAATAATTTAGCTGTTGCTATTTTATTCGGCACCCTTTGGGGGGTTGCCAACGGATTTGAGAGGATAGGATTGAATGTTATTTGGCCGAATTACTTTGGGCGAAGATATATTGGAAGTATAAATGGAGTAGGTGTGACAATGGGCGTGGTGGGGTCAGCGTTTGGTCCTCTTCCTTTTGGAATTGGGTTTGATATCTTCCATAGCTACACGCCAGTATTGCTTGCCACCCTGATTTTTCCGATTATCGGGGTGTTCTGTTCCTTAATTGCCAGAAAGCCTGATAAAGCTCAACTAGCTCATTAAGGCAGAATTGATTAGAAAAAGCCCCTCCGTGTAATCCGATAAGGACACATGAAGGGGGTTCTATTAATTATTATATTCTCTCACCATTTTTAAGTCGTTCTATAAATTCATTTAGATCCTCTTTTTTAACTCTCCAGTGTCTACCAATTTTAAAACCGGGTATTTTATTTTCCTGCACCAATTTATATGTAGTCACTTCACTTAACTGCAAATACTCTGCAACCTGCGAAACGGTCATTATTTCGTTCGTCATAAACATGCCTCCAAACTGTATGCATTATTTATCATACCATAAATAACGCCTGTTTTTCTAAAATATAGAATTAATTATAAATGAATGCACTCCATTATAAATGGTTTTACCCAAAGTCATTTAATTGTACATTTTGTGAAGTTGGGTATCTAGTTGACGTTAAACAAAGATAATTGTAGAAAAACATCAATGATCGCGTTTACATGGGGTTTTGAATTCATGAAATAATATGGTATGATTCGTCTTGTTGAAAACGGGACCAGCTTTTGTGAGAGTCAAAAGCTATTATACTATAAAACTTCAAAGAGGTGCTAAATTGGATATACAAAATTTAAAGCAGGAATGGTTTGGAAATATAAGGGGAGATGTGCTGGCGGGGATAGTTGTAGCTCTTGCACTCATCCCTGAAGCAATTGCTTTCTCTATTATTGCAGGGGTAGATCCGATGGTTGGTCTTTATGCTTCATTTTGTATAGCGGTAGTCATCGCTTTTGTGGGTGGTCGCCCGGGTATGATATCTGCTGCAACAGGAGCAATGGCGTTACTTATGGTAACATTGATCGCTGATCATGGTTTACAATATTTGCTGGCAGCAACAATTTTAACGGGAATTCTACAAATTCTATTTGGTGTTTTAAAACTGGCAAAAATAATGAAATTCGTTCCACGCTCGGTAATGGTCGGATTTGTAAATGCACTTGCAATCATGATATTCACCTCACAGCTACAGCATTTTGTAGACGAAACATGGGTGATGTATTCACTTGTCGCATTAACATTGGCGATTATTTATCTATTGCCTCGTATAACAAAAGCAGTTCCATCAACGCTTGTGGCAATTGTTGTTGTTACTGCCATTGCTATCTATGGTAATATTGGCGTTGGTACAGTTGGGGACATGGGGGCAATAACACAGCAGTTACCAGTGTTTTTAATTCCTTCGATTCCATTTACGTTTGAAACATTTATGATTATACTTCCATATTCTCTTTCGTTAGCGATTGTTGGATTACTAGAATCCCTATTAACTGCTAATATCGTGGATGATATGACAGATACAGGTAGTGACAAAAACAAGGAAAGCCGTGGACAAGGGATTGCTAACGTTGTAACAGGATTCTTTGGAGGGATGGCAGGCTGTGCAATGATCGGGCAGTCTGTGATTAATGTGAAATCGGAAGGATCTGGTAGATTATCTTCCCTTGTTGCAGGTGTATTTCTCATGTTTTTAATAATCGCGCTAGGCGGGATAGTTGTTCAAATTCCAATGGCAGCACTGGCTGGTGTCATGATTATGGTTGCTATTAGTACCTTTGACTGGTCATCGGTGAAAAACCTGAACAAACTTCCAAGAACGGATGCCATTGTTATGGTAACAACTGTTGGAATTGTATTAGTTACACATGATTTATCAAAAGGTGTATTGGCTGGCGTATTGCTAAGTGCTATCTTCTTTGCAGCAAAGATCTCCAAAGTAGCAGTCACTGAAGAACTCGTATTACGGGAACAGAAAAAACTTTATCGCATAGAGGGTCAGCTGTTCTTTGCTTCAGTAAGTGATCTTCCGGACAAATTTAATTTTGAGGATTCTGTAAAAGAAGTAGAGATTGACTTAACTTACGCACATTTATGGGATGACTCAGCAATTGGTGCTTTGGATAAAATTGAAATGAAATTTGAACAGAATAACATAAAAGTAGTGTATTCGGGGCTAAACAATGAAAGCATGCATTTGAAAAAGCGTATAGGTGGCTTATCAAAAGCATCAGGACATTAATTTTATAATTTTAATTGATAAGTGAATAAAATCCGTTCATAGAGGTGAAAGCTGTGTATAATAAAATACTTTTAGCAAGCGATGGTTCCGAGCACTCTATCAGATCTGCCAAACATGCTATAGAGTTGGCAAAGAATTTTAATGGGACAATAGAGGTTGTCTACGTAATAGATGGGCAAAGCTCCAAAAATGATGTCCTGCAGAGTGCAAGTAAATATGAGATTGAATTAAAAAGGAAAGAAAAAATTAAAGCCGTTCTCGATTTACTGGGTGAAAGCTCAGTAGAATATGAGGTAAAGCTACTTCACGGAGAGCCTGGACCTACACTTATAGAATTTGCTAATGCAAATAACTTTGACTGTCTTGTCATAGGAAGCCGTGGGCTAAATAAGTTGCAAACGATGATTTTGGGTAGTGTGAGTCATAAAGTGGCAAAACATGTAGAATGCCCTGTACTCATTGTAAAGTAATTATAAAGGACTGTTTTCGTCTCTAATTTGAGGCGAGAGCAGTCCTTTTGATTGTTTATCACTATAACTGTATATAACATATTATAATTGAGTTTAATTTAAGTGTTTATAGAATAAATGAGTTATACTATATATAATAGACGATATAATATAAGTGGTGAAAAAATGAAATTAACGGATACAGGAGAAAGAGTAATTCCCGAAAAAATGAAAATCACAAATGGATTATTGCTTGAACACATTGCTAGGTATCATTTTGCTGCCAATTATGTTCACGGTCGTGTACTTGATTTTGCAAGTGGCTCAGGGTATGGAAGCCATATTATTGCGAAGTTATGTAAAGATAAAGTAAATGAAGTTATCGGGATTGATGTTGATAAGGAGTCGGTGAACTACGCTAAAGGAACGTACTATCATCCGCTAACAACCTATCTAAATGGAGATGTTACAGATCCGCGCTTACCGGAAGAGTTAGGGGAGTTTGATTGTATTCTCAGTTTCGAGACAATTGAACATGTCTCCGAAGAGAAAAAGTTTATGGCTAACCTTTATAATCTATTAAAGCCAGGGGGTTTATTAATCCTGTCAACTCCTTTTGGTAAAGGAAGAGGTGTGCCATGTGGGTCTCCTTTTCATGTTCATCAGCTGACAGTCAATGAATTTAAAAATCTATTTAATGATTATTCAGCTACATCTTTTTATTTTCAAAAAGGGGTCTTAATTGAGCCGGCCGATTTTAATACAGATAAACACCATCCACTGGGTATTGCTGTATGCAGAAAATAGAGATGAGTACATAATGTAAAACCCTAAAAACGAACGTATATTGCTCATTTCAGGGCTTTTTGGATTACTTTTCTATTTTGTTTGATTGTATGCGCCATGCTTTACTGGGCCTACAAATTGGTTCAGTTTCCAGCCATGAGCAATTGCGGCAGCAGTAAATTCTTTTGCGGCGATAGTTGCTTCCTTAACGGATTTACCTTTAGCCAGGTTTGCTGTGATGGCTGCAGCAAAAGTACAGCCTGCGCCGTGTGTATAAGTTGTATCTACTTTAGCATTCTCCAGGAGTAAGAACTCACTTCCATCATAAAAAAGATCAACAGCTTTTTCATGATCCAGCGCTTTTCCACCTTTAATAACTACATTTTTTGCACCAAGTTCCAGAATTTTTTCTGCTGCATTTTTCATACCATCAATTGTTTTAATTGGTCCAGTCTTAGCTAACTGTCCAGCTTCGAACAGGTTGGGTGTCGTAATTATTGCAAGTGGTAAAAGCAGCTCACGCATTGCATTTGTATTTTCCGGCTGCAGCACTTCATCTTCTCCCTTACATACCATGACAGGATCTATAACAACCTTATCCAGGTTATACGCAGCAATTTTCTTGGCGCCGAGTTCAATTATATCAACCGATCCCAGCATGCCTGTTTTCATTGCATCAATGCCAACAGAAAGAATCGTGTTTAATTGTTTTTCTACGATTGCCACATTAATTGGGTCTACACTATGACTCCAGTTGTTATTCGGGTCCATGGTGACGATTGATGTAAGTGCAGTCATGCCGTATACGTCATTTTCCTGAAACGTCTTTAAGTCTGCCTGTATACCTGCGCCTCCGCTTGAATCAGACCCCGCAAGTGTTAACGTTTTATTCATAGTCATACTAATTCCTCCAATTGTAGCCTTCTGTAATTTATTTTCACTATTAGAATATAACAAATTTCGCGTAAATTAAAGAATAAAATCTTCTGTATACGCGATCCAAGCTAGTTTTCCGGTGTAGCGTATTGTTCTAATTCAAAACTGACATTATAATGGAAAAGCAGATGTTAGAAAATAAAATTTATTTTATTTCATATTGGAATTGTGCCTGTACCTGAGATTCCTCGGTACAAAAGCATAGCGATATTTCAGTGAAGCGTTTTGTGATTACTCGTCTCCGCCGAAAACATCTGTATACCAATTATTACTTAAATAGTTCGAAAGGGTGGCACCAATGCAAAATATAACATTTGAGAATATTTCTATACCTGGCCATGTTGAGTTCGAGAACAAACTATATCGGCATTACCATTATCCGAAAATGCTAAGTATGTATGATAGTAATTTTATTGAATTTAAGGTTGTGCCTTCTCTGTTTGAATTTAAAGAAGCTGCCATTTATTTGAGGGAATTTCATCTAAAAAAAGGTCAAACACATGTGAAATTTTATTTTCCAGATAATGAAAAGCTGAACGAGAAACTCATTAACTATTTGAAGGAAGCAGATTATGAATATGGATACAACGAATTATACGCTATTCACCCAAACGACTTCCCTATAGTAGACAAGCATCCGTATGTAGAAATAAAAGAAGTCACTAGTGAAAATCTGGATCTATTTCTTCAATTACAGTATGAGCAGGATTTAAAGTTTGGGGAAGAATTTGCAAAAGAGAAGGTTGGTCTGCATAAACAACATTTTAAGGATCCGAGTGTTTTACAGCTTATGGCTTTTTACAAGGGGGCTCCTGCAGGATCAGTAGATATATTTATTCGGGAGAATACAGTGGAAATTGATAGCTTAAATGTTCTTGTTGATCATCAAAGAAAGGGAATAGGTGGCAGGCTTCAACAATATGTTATGGAGAGATTTCCAAGCAAAATGGTGATCTTAGTAGCTGATGGGGATGACACACCGAGAGAAATGTATAGAAAACAAAACTACACGTATCTTGGATTCAAGTATGAAATACAAAAAATCTATCAAGAATAGTTAGAAAAGTAGATGGGAGGTGCACATTCATGTTAATCAAAGATTCATACACTTTTAATGTTTGAGGGTTAGGAAGAAGAAGCAATGGACTTTTATGCAAGTAAATCCAGACTAATATATAATAATATTTTTAGAAACATCCATTTTTTATTGCTTTGGGGTGTTTCTTCGTATTTGAAATGCTTTTTGCCAGTTCTGTTGTTTGCAGCAAAGCTTCATGAGCTTTAGCTTCCTCATATGTCGGAGGATGATCACGCATGCTTAATGAAACTTTACTGACTTTCCTTCGTGTTGAATTCTATTGTTCGAGCACTAATTTCCCTGAATAATTTCGGGGAAGTCTGTCCAGGTTACGATACGGTCCATATCCAAATCCTGATTATAAGACTGATCCTTAACGATTAGTTTTACTGGTTCACCAGTAAGTGTGTTTAGCACCGCAGGCTTATCATCAACATAATAATCAAGTTTCAATTGCTGAATTATATTTATTTTTTCATCGTCTTTCATTCCATAGAAGAACCGTTCATCCTGGATAGGGAATCCTTGCTGTTTCATCCAATCTTTCGTTCTTTCACCATGTTCCTTGGGTCTGGCTGTTATATAGTAGATTTCATGACCTTGATTATACAGTTCCTGCAATGTTTCAACAGCCCCTGTGAAAGGTGGACAGGTGGTAAAGTAAATCTCTTCCAATGAACTGTTCCACATCTCTTTACCCTGGTCTTCTGTTAAGCCAAATGGTTCGTGAATTTCCACTTTTTTAATTGCATGGAAAACATCCAGTGAAAGATCTTTGTTTAGTTTCTGCTTATACAGGGAGAAAGCATGCTCTCTCAAGTTAATTAATGTGTCGTCAATATCAAAACCGAATTTCATTTTTTCATCCCTCGTTAAATTAATTTTTATTCAGCGTTGGTTAGCGATTAATCAGTGAAATCAGCTGTTTATTCAGTGTTTTGTACGATTATAGCAGTGTTCAAGGTGGTTTTATCAGCGACTTCCCGCAATATATCAGCAATCACATTTATCAGTAAATCGGATAGCCGGTAAATTTGAAATCCGGGCCTATTTTTGTAATATCTGTATCCGTCAGCTCCACAGCATCATTCATCTGATCGATGCCGGTGCCTTCTAAGAAGGTTGGCGCATGTTGGCCGCCGATTAGCTTCGGTGCAAAATATAGAACGACCTTATCAATAAGTTTATTTTCCAGAAAAGAAGCATTGATAGACCCGCCCCCTTCAATTAATACAGAAGAGACTCCTTTATCACCTAACACATGCACAACATCATTTGGGTTAACAGATGTCAAACCGCTCGTTTCAAATACTGATATCCCCAGATCAATTAACAAGTTTCTTTTTTCCATATCGTAGTTTTGACTTGTAAATATCCATGTTTCAGCCTGCTTATCTGTTACAAGTTGATAATCCAGTGGTATTTTTAAAGATGAGTCAAGCACAATACGAATGGGATTTCGCCCATTTGGAATCCTTGTAGTTAATGCAGGATCGTCTTTTAGAACAGTATTAATGCCGACAAGAATCCCCATGTTTTCATTCCTTAGTAGATGGACATCATGTCTGGCTTCTTCAGAAGTGATCCACTTGCTGCTGAAGGAGTGGGTAGCAACTTTCCCATCAAGAGTTACTCCTGATTTTAAGGTGATGAATGGTTTCTTCTGTACAATAAATTTATTAAAGACTTCATTCATCTTTTGGGACTCCGCTTCACCTATTCCCACAACGACTTCTACACCCGCTGCTTCGAGTATTTTGACCCCGTTTCCTGATACAACTGGATTTGGATCGAGGGTGGCGATGACTGCCTTCTTAATGCCTGCTTCTACAATCGCTTCTGCGCAGGGCCCTGTTCTGCCGTGATGGGAGCACGGCTCGAGGGTGACAAAAATGGTGCCGCCTTTGGCATGATCACCAGCCATTTGGATAGCATGAATTTCTGCATGCGGCTCGCCAGCCTTTAAATGCGTCCCTATTCCTACTACACGATTATCATTAACAATGACCGAGCCAACTAGAGGATTTGGATCGGTTTGACCTTTCATAGCCTGTGCATTACTCAGAGCAAGCTTCATATAAAAGTCATGGTTAGTCATTTGGACAAGTACCTCCATCATCTATATGGCCTGACTTTGTGATTTTTGTCTGCAAATATTTCTCGTTATACTCAGAAACGTCACCCCATAAAGGTGTTCTGCCAGATAGATGTAAACCTGAGTTTTCCAGGGCCTTCAGTTTTTTGGGGTTGTTGGTCAGCAGGGTTACAGGCTTGGATCGTAATGTTTTAAGAACAAGAGCGGCGTCGTCATAGTTTCTGGAATCATCTACATACCCAAGAGCCTCATTTGCCTGAACGGTATCGTACCCGTTTTCTTGTAAAACATAGGCCATCGCTTTGCTGAACAGTCCAATCCCTCTACCTTCATGGTTGGCTAAGTAAAATAATGCACCAGTACCATGCTCAGTGATACGTTTCATGGATTGTTTTAATTGAAATCCGCAGTCACACCGTTTGCTTCCAAAAATATCCCCTGTATGACAGATGGAGTGCATTCGAATAAGGGCATCATCATCTTCTTCAAAATCCCCATAAACGAGAACACTCGATTGCTGATACTCTGCTAAATTTGAAGACGATAATTTATCGATTATTTTCTCGTAATCCTCCGTTACTTCGTCGTAGTTTAACCAGCAATACCACTGGAATACAATCGTTTCTCCATATAAGTTAACTGGGAGTTGGATAGGCCCCACTAGATAGATGGCGCGTTCATTTGCTTTTATTAATTGTATCTTATCTTTTAAAATAGAAAAGACTTTTGATTCAAGCTTCATTTGTTCCATTTAACTATCTCCTTCCACCTTACCTTAGTATAAATAAAGATTCCTATATCATCAATTTATCTTTCTCGGAAGCATCATAACTCTAATAAGATATTGCTTCTATAGTATGTACCTTACATTATTCTGTTTGGAAATAATACAACTAATTTATGTTGACCAGGATGGTCCAGTGGTGGTACGCTTAAATCGACCAGTGTGGTCTAAGTGGTTAGATGCATGAATAAAATGAAGCGAAAGAAGGTGGATAGCTATTACACCGCCGACATTTAATAACCTCGATGAAACTAAACAGAAACGTATTTTAAATGCGGCATTACAGGAGTTTGCAGAGAATGGATATGAGCAAGCTTCAACAAATCAAATTGTTAAACATGCTGGAATAGGAAAGGGAATGCTCTTTTATTATTTTAAAAGTAAAAAAGAACTTTATCAGTATCTAATTGATTATGCCATCAATATTATGACGAAGGAATTTCTCAGCCTGATTGATGTAAGCGAACCTGATTTCATTGATCGGCTCAGGCAGATAGCTAGTGTTAAATTAAAATTTTTCAATGAAAACCCTAGTGTTACTAATTTTATAGGATCGGTTTATTTAGCGGATGAAGTAAAGTTACCTGTACATTTGCAAAAACAGCTTACTGACTTACAATCTTATGGTTACTCGATGTTATATGAAAATATTGACCCTACATTATTCCGTGATGATATTAATGTAGATAAGGCTTTTAGACTAATACGATGGTCTATTGAAGGTTATCAGAACGAGTTGACTAATGAGTTTAAAGGAAAGCAAATTGCTTCAGTTGATTTGGATCCATACTGGGAGGAATTTTATGAGTATCTGGATGTGTTAAAAACAAGTTTCTATAAATAAGGGGGAGATTTGAATTGAGTATGCTGAAGATAACCAATTTGTCGAAAAAGTTCGGAAAGTTCACAGCTTTAGATGGGGTTAATATGGAAGTGAATGAAGGAGAAGTGTTTGGTTTCATTGGCCCAAACGGTTCTGGGAAATCCACAACTATTCGTGTGTTGCTTGGTATTTTAAAAGCAACTGAAGGTGATGTTAAAATTTTCGGCAAGGACGCTTGGAAAGATGCGGTTGACATTCACAGACGCATTGCTTATGTTCCTGGAGATGTCAATTTATGGCCAAACTTAACAGGCGGGGAAGTGATTGATCTTTTTATAAAATTACGTGGTGGCAATAATAAAAGCAGACGAGAAGAGCTGATCAAGAAATTTGATTTAGATCCATCGAAGAAATGTAGAACGTATTCAAAAGGTAATCGACAAAAAGTGGCGTTAGTTGCAGCTTTCTCATCAGGTGCAGATTTATACATTCTGGATGAACCTACGTCAGGGCTGGATCCATTGATGGAAAACGTTTTCCAGGAGTGTGTGGTGGATGCGAAGAAAGAAGGGAAGAGTGTGCTGCTTTCCAGTCACATTCTATCTGAGGTGGAGAAATTATGTGACAAAGTGGGTATTATTCGCCAGGGTCAAATCATTGAAACAGGGACACTAAGTGAGTTACGTCATTTAACACGTACAAATCTGTTTGTCGAAACAAAACAGCCAATGACTTCCTTAAGCGAATTAAAAGGGATACATGACATAGAAGAAAAAGAACAAGGTCAGGCGTTCCAAGTAGATACAGAAGAAATGGACAATGTAATGAAATACATTGCCCAATATGGAGTTATTAAATTAGAAAGCGCACCACCCAAGTTAGAGGATTTATTTATGCGGCATTATGAGGGGGCGGAAAACATTGCGGACACAGGAGCAGGAGGTGTTTCCTAATGACAGGAAACTTATTTAAGCAAACTGGTTCGCTGGCTCGGTTAATTGCAAGGCGGGATCGTATTCGAATTCCATTATGGTTGATTGGAATTACTTTCTTTACATTAATTGTACCTGTTTCTTTCATGGATTTATATGCCACGCAGACAGACAGAGATATTATGGCAGAAACGATGAAAAACCCCGCTATGACTGCAATGGTGGGACCAGGTGATTTGGATAATTATACCCTTGGTGCCATGACGTCACATCAAATGCTGCTATTAACAGCAGTTGTCGTTGGCCTGATGAGTATTTTACTGGTGACCCGTCACACAAGGGCCGATGAAGAGGATGGACGTATTGAAATGATTCGTTCTTTACCTACAGGACGCTTATCTAATTTAAGTGCAACGCTACTTGTATTATGTTTAACGAATGTGATATTGGCGTTGATCATAGGTTTTGGCTTATATGCATTAGGCATAGAAGGTATGAATCTTGGGGGCTCTCTACTATATGGTTCGGCTTTAGGTGCAACTGGTATTTTCTTTGCTGGTATAACTGCACTCTTCGCACAGCTATCTGAGAATTCCCGGGGTACAACTGGATTTTCAATAGCAATCCTGATTACTGCTTATCTAGTTCGGGCTATAGGTGATGTTGGGAATGAAACGCTGTCATGGATCTCTCCTTTGGGGTGGGTGACTCAGTCAGAGCCATACTCTAGCAATAATTGGTGGCCTATTGTATTGATGCTTGGTGTATCTATTATTCTATTTATTCTTGCAAGCTATTTAAATTCTATTCGTGATTTGGAAGCGGGGTTCTTACCTTCCAAACCAGGAAGAAAACACGCTTCTTCCTTCTTGCAGAGCCCACTAGGTCTTGCCTTAAGGCTACAACGAACCGGGACAATCGCCTGGGCTGTTGGTATGCTTCTCATGGGAATGTCTTATGGATCGGTCTTAGGTGATTTGGAATCATTCTTTGAAGGAAATGAAATGATGGAGCAAATGCTAGCTCCTGTTGAGGGGTATTCTTTAACAGAACAGTTTATTCCGATGCTATTGGTTATAATGGCGCTTCTATCAACAGTTCCTCCTGTAATGGCCATGAATAAACTATATGCAGAAGAGAAAAAGAATCGCATAGAACATTTGCTTGGTAGAGCGGTTTCGCGAAACCGTTTAATGGGTAGTCACCTGCTTATTTCCTTGGCAAATGGATTTATCATGATTTCACTTGCTACATTAGGGCTATGGGCGGCAGGAACTGCTGTTATGGAGGAAGGTTTCGACATAGGGATGATCTATGGGGCAGCACTTGTATACTATCCAGCAATAGCAATTATGATTAGCATTGCAGTGTTTCTTATAGGATTTATGCCAAAGTTGATTAGCTTAATATGGTTTTATATACTTTACTCATTTATTACGCTCTATTTAGGTGGCATATTCCAATTTCCAGAATGGGTTGGCCAACTATCCCCATTCGGACATATTCCACAACTTCCAATTGAGGAATTGGAAGTTATGCCGATTATCATTCTGACACTAGTTGCAGTTGTCTTAATCGTTGCTGGTTTTATTGGCTATAGAAACAGGGATATTGAAGGCTAGCAGGATGTAAGGTGAATACCTCCCGTTTAAACCTATGAAAAAGTTGCTTTTGCCGGCCGAGTGGTGGTGGTTGGAGAACGTGGTGTAAAATTATCAGGTGGACTAGAGGCAACGTACAAATATTGCGAGGGCATATTGTTGATGCGAATAAAGTAATTTCTATCGAGAATGGAAAAATGACAGGAAGTGGAACCCATCAGGAACTGACGTAAACCCATTGATTATACCGTGAATTCGCGGAGCAGCAGTTAACCTGAGATTACCCGTATTTAAATGAAGTTGGCTTAGAGGATGATGTGGAAATGAAAGAATATGAACAGAAAGTAAATCGTGAACTCCAAGCTTGGCGGAGAAAGGTTTTAAAACGTTCAGGTCTATTCACTCAATTATCAAAGAAAGCACAATCAAAAGTAAATGGGATGATCCCCGAAAAAGCCCATAAAGTAATAACAGATAGTATTAGAAACATGGTTAAGGCAACCTTGGTCGGCTCAACTATTACAACTAAAAAACAACAACCAATAGAAATGAGCTTGTTTGCAAGAGATGAACTTTTTAAAGAGAAGCTTACCTCATATCGTAAAACAGCAGTTATTGAAGGGGCTGGAACAGGTGCAGGGGGAATATTTCTTGGTCTTGCTGATTTCCCGTTACTGTTATCCATTAAGATGAAGTTCCTATTCGAAGCGGCTGCGATATACGGATATGATACGAAAGAGTATGAGGAGCGTCTCTTTATTCTTCATATCTTTCAGCTCGCTTTTTCAAGTGACGAAAAACGAAAAGAAACATTGCATATCATTGAGAACTGGGATAATGAGAAAGATGAATTAATAGATATGGATTGGCGTGTGTTTCAACAGGAGTATCGGGATTATATCGATTTGATTAAAATGTTTCAATTAATTCCAGGCTTAGGAGCAATTGTAGGGGCATATGCAAACCATAACCTTCTTGATACGTTAGGTGAAACGGCGCTGAATGCTTACCGTTTGCGATTTTTAACAATTAAATAATAGTGGAAACACGCCTGCTCGTCCCACCGAAAACATTTGTCCGTCGAAGCCGGACGTGGCTGTTTAATTGTAAGAATTAATTGCAGCCAAAATTTATGCTCTCCTATCTCTTGAAAAATGGCTTGAAACTCCTCAAGCCATTTTTTGCTGGAAATTATGTGATTATAGTTGATATCTAACTAGCGATTAACGTTTTGTACCTCATAAATGAAGTCGTTAAGATCATTTTATAACACTATAGGGGGATTTCCCCCACAAGATAAGGACTTTCCCTAATTACAAAAGAGGAGCTAAGTTCCTATAATGATGATAGAAGATAAAAATCAGCAAAAAAACTGGTGAAGGAGAGTTCAAATGGAAGCTACCAGCGTGGATAAAACAGTGAAAAGAACGAATTCAATAAATAATGCATTTGCATCGAAGTTTGCCAAGTCTATGTTTCTCGCAATCAGTGGTCTTGTAATTCTATCGTTTATAGGAACACGGATATTTACACATGTGGACTTAAATCTCTATGGATATATGGTAGGAACAATAGTTTTCCTTGGCGGTTTTTTCTACCGTTTTATCGCATGGGGAGAAAGACCACCAACAAAGATTTATATAAAAAAGGGAATTAAACTACTTTTCCGAAAATCAACACCAAAGACATCAGTGGAACACCTTGGTACATACAATTTTATTTGGAATAGGGGAATTTACCGATGGACCCAGCACGTATTGATCGGTTGGGGTGTCATTGTTTCATGTATGGTTACATTCCCGCTAGTGTTTGGGTGGATGTACTTTACGATGGCTGACAGTGGCTATTATACGATCGTTGCCATGGGTATAAATTTGATGACAGTCCCAGCAGATGGAGTCATTGCCTTTTTTTCCTACAATGCATTAAATTTTAGTGCCATCGCAGTAATTATTGGTGTTTGTATGGCGATGTATCGCCGGTTAAAGAATATGCAGGCAAGAGCTGAACAAAAATTTCTATATGACTTTTTGCCACTTTATCTCTTGTTATTTATAAGTATTACCGGTTTGATTTTAACGTTTATGAATGTGTTTTTACACGGAACTGGACACTACACCATGTCTCTTATTCACCAATACTCTGTTATTATCACACTAATTTATTTACCTTTTGGAAAACTTGCCCACATTCCGTTCAGACCACTTAGTGTTTTTGCAAGAAACTATCGCGAACATTATGCGGAACAGTCGATGAAGCAATGTAAGGTTTGTGGTTCTGAATTTGTGTCAACCGAGCAGACGAGTGACGTTATTGATGTACTGGAACAGAATCAGATCGAATTTAATATGAAAGACGGCTTTAATCTGGCAGAGCTTTGTCTGCCATGTCGAAGAAAGTACCGTATCTCAAGATTTTCAGGATTCGCTACACATGAAGTGCTAATCAAGGAGGCAAATCAAGATGCAAAAGGATAAATTTTTTCGGGACGTAGAGAATGTCAGGCATCCAAATGAAACACTAGTAAAAACGCACTGCAGCTACTGTGGTATGCAGTGCGGAATGAACTTACGTGTTAATACTTCAACAAATAAAATAATTGGTGTAGAACCAAGATACGACTGGCCAGTAACCCTTGGCAAAATGTGCCCTAAGGGTGTTACAGCATATCAGCAAACAAACCATGATGACCGTATCCTTAAGCCGTTGATCCGAGATGATGCTTCCTTGAAAGGTACGAAAGAAGGGTTCCGTGAAGCGAGCTGGGATGAAGCATATGATTTGATTGCCGAGAAATTTGGTAAGCTGCAAGCTGACTATGGCAAAGACAGTTTATCCGTTTTCAGCGGGGTTTCGATGACAAACGAAAAATGCTACCTTACAGGTAAATTTGCCAGAGTTGCGATGGGAACCAGATATATTGATTATAACGGGCGTTTTTGTATGTCCAGTGCTGCAGGTGGTTTCTTAAGAACATTCGGCGTTGATCGTGGATCAACGCTTCCTTGGACAGATGTTCATGAAACGGATTGCTTATTCATTGCAGGAAGCAACACGGCAGAATGCCACCCTACTTCTATGTTCCGTGTTTGGGCTGTCCAAGAGCGGGGCGGTTATCTGATCGTGGCAGACCCAAGAGAAACACCGGTTGCCAGAAGAGCTGATGTTCACTTGGATTTACGTCCGGGTACCGACCTGGCATTAGCGAATGGAATTTTACATCTATTAATTAAAAACGGCTATACAGATGAATCGTTTATTAGTGAACATACGAACGGATTTGAAGAGACCAAAGAAGTAGTAAAAGATTTCACACCGGAAGTTACGAGTATGCTGACAGGTGTAGCAGAAGAGAAAATCATAAGAGCAGCTGAGATTTACGGAAAAGCTCCTAATGCAATCGTAATGTTTGCCAGAGGGATTGAGCAGCAACAGAAAGGTGTAGATAATGTTTCTGCATATTGTAATATGGCTCTCATTACCGGTAAGATCGGCAGACCAAAAGCGGGAGTTGCGACCTTCACCGGCCAAGGTAATGGTCAGGGGGGAAGAGAACACGGACAGAAATCAGACCTTTTACCAGGCTATAGAAAGATTACCAACCCTGAACATGTAAAAGCTGTTAGTAAGGTATGGGGGATTGAGCCTGAAGAAATGCCAAAACCAGGGGTTTCTGCTTATGAAATGTTTGAATTAATGAAGGATAAAACAATTCGCGGATTGTATCTGCTTTGTTCAAATCCGGCAGTTTCTGCTCCAAATCTTAATTTTGTAAGAGGCGCATTAAAAGATCTTGATTTCATGGTATGTGCCGACTTTTATTTATCAGAGTCTGCGGAATACGCTGATGTCATTCTGCCATCGGTAACATGGTCTGAAGATGAAGGCACGGTAACTAATCTGGAAGGACGGATTATAAAAATTAATAAGGCTCAAGAACCAATTGGTGAATCAAAACCAGATTGGCAGATGCAGGTAGAGTTAGCTGAACGTCTTGGTAGAGGGAAGTACTTCTCTCATTTGAAAACAGCTAAAGATGTAGCGGATGAATTCCGGCTAGCAACAAAGGGCGGCAACGCAGATTACTATGGTGCCACATGGGATAAAATTGATAAGCAGGACGGTGTGTTTTGGCCTTGTAAAGATGAAGAGGATACCGGAACGCCCCATATGTTCCTTGACAAAAAGTTCTACCATGCCGATGAGAAAGCCAAGATCTGTGCACTTCCATATCGTCCACCGGCAGAGGAGCCATGTGAAAAATATCCTCTGCGTTTAACTACAGGTCGTGTCGTTTACCATTATCTGTCAGGTAACCAAACGAGAAGAATCAAATTTCTTAACGATATGTGCCCAGAACCATATGTAGAAGTTCATCCAGTTACTGCCGCGAAATATGGTATTAAACATGACGAAAATGTAGTTCTCTATACACGTAGAGGGAAATGTGAGTATAAAGTGAAAAGTACGGAAGCCATTCGAGAGGATACGATCTTCGTTCCGTATCATTTCGGTCACGAACAATCAATCAATCTATTAACCATCGCAGCATTGGATCCTATCTCAAAAATGCCGGAATTTAAAGTTTGTGCTGCTCAAATCGAGAAAGTTAAAACTGGGAAGGTGCTTTAAATGGAAAAGAAAAGATTATATATAGAGTTGGAAAATTGCATAGGGTGTCGCGCGTGTCTCGCTGCTTGTACACAATGCGGAGGACATGAAGAAAAGAACAGAAACTATGTGTATGATGTAAATCCATTGGTGAATCGTCAAACGATGCCACTTATGTGCTTGCATTGTGTTGATCCGGCTTGTGCAAGAAGCTGTCCGGCTCAAGCCATTCAAATACATGAAACAGGAGCAGTTTTATCTGCATTAGTTGAGAAGTGCATCGGTTGTCAAAACTGTACGATTGCTTGTCCATATGGAATCCCTAAGTTTGATGAAGAAGAGAACCTTATGTATAAATGTGACTTGTGTATTGACCGTACAAAAGATGATATTCCACCAATGTGTGCTAGTGTGTGTCCTTCCAATACGCTGCAGTGGCTCTCAGAGGAAGAGATTGAACAGAAACAGCAGCAACATGATCTTGGTAATGATAAATGGGTTACCAGCATGCCTTTCCTTGAAGGGGAAACGAATGTTAGAGTCAATCTTCCTGGAATATTGCAAGGAACAACGAAATTGTTTTAAGGAGGACCAAAGATGGCAGATGAAAATAAAAGAATACCATTTGAAGAGGATAATTATACACACAATATAGATAGAAATAATGAGCGCTCATTAGATAGACGTGGTTTCATGAAGACATTAGTTGGAGCTGCCGGTGTGTTTGCAGTCTCCAGCCTTCCATGGGGCGCAATAGCAGCAAAAGAACTTATGGGGTTGTCAAATAAAGAATATCAGCGTCTCAAAATTGCAGATGTCAAAGATGTTGCTGTAGGTGACTCGGTTGAGTTTCACTATCCAAGTGAACATGATAGTGCTGTATTAATCCGTTTGAAAAAAGATAAGTATGTAGCCTATCAAAATGCTTGTACCCACTTAATGTGCCCGGTCTATTGGGTGAAAGAACAACAAGAAATGGTCTGCCCCTGCCATCACGGGATTTTCGATGCCAATACTGGAGCTCCAACCGCTGGACCCCCAAGGCGTCCATTACCTGAGGTTATAGTAGAAGTTGATTCAGAATCCATTTATGCAGTGAGGGTGAAACGCTATGAAGCGTAGTTATGCAGGGGTCATTGGGCTGTGTATCATTTTGATGCTGGATATTGTATTTTTGCAATTATTGGTACATCAATTCTTTTATGAAAATTACGGGATGGTACTTTTGTATATGGGGTTACTTTTTGTTTTATTCCCCATTGCCGTTTTCATATACAAAAAAGAGAAAAACAAGGGGGCTAATGCGAATGGCAAGTGAAACCTATTTGGACTTTTGTTTTGTTCAAAAATCAAATGGCTCGCTGGCAGAATACGTCCAGTCCAGCTTTGAACAACTGTTTAAGCATGAGCGTCGTCTTCGATGGCATTTTGATGAAAAACAAGAGAATCATGCGGAAATTATTGTTGCTGAAGTCAAAGGAATGAGCAGATGGGCATCAGCGGAAGATTTGATTGACTACTTGGAAGAACATGCAAGCGAGAAATTCTGGAGTATTCTACAAGGCTATCAATTTCAAGTTCTTCCAGTAACGAAAGGGTGCAGTACGAATGGAAACCGTTAAATCTGAAGATCTTAAGAGGTTCATTTCAAATCCAGTACAAGTTTGTATTCATGGGAGAGAAGGAGAAGATATGGCTCCCTGGGTTAAAAGGAAAATTAATAAGGTAGAGTTATGCCCTGATAAGACACATTTACGAATTTATTTTGATAAGCATTTCTTCTTTGCCGTTCCATTAACAAGTGAAGTCGTTCAGAAGGAAACAGAATGGACTGCCTATGATGATAAAGCGAAACTCCACTATGCGATTAAAAGTGAGGGGAATTAGATGAATAATAAATTTCAACTCCCCCTGCAAACGATGAACCTTGTAGCAGGATTCATGGTATGGGTTATTCTATCGTCTTTACTGACATTTATAATTGAAGATATTCAAATTACTACACAACAGGCTGCATGGGTGACCGCTGTACCAGTAATACTCGGTTCATTATTGCGAGTTCCAATGGGATATTTAACAAATCTCTTTGGGGCAAGAATAATTTTCATAATCAGCTTTGTCCTTCTGCTGCCTCCAGTTTATTACGTCAGTATTGCAACTTCATTTGTTGATCTGCTAATCGGTGGTTTGTTTTTAGGTATTGGTGGTGCGGTCTTCTCTGTTGGTGTTACATCCTTACCTAAATACTATCCAAAGGAACGTCACGGTTTTGTAAACGGTATTTACGGAGTAGGTAACATTGGTACAGCGATAACTGCTTTTGCTGCCCCGGTAATAGCAGGACAATTCGGCTGGTCTTTTACTGTTCAGTTGTACATGGTTTTACTAGGGATACTTATCATAGCTAACTTCTTTTTCGGTGATAAAAAGGAAGTCAAAGTAAACACCCCTATGATGCAGCAAATAAAAAGTGTTTACCGAAATGAAAAATTATGGTTGTTCAGTTTATTTTATTTTTTAACATTTGGTTCTTTTGTAGCTTTTACCGTCTATTTGCCAAACTTTCTAGTTAACAACTTTGGTCTAGATAACGTTGATGCAGGCTTAAGAACAGCTGGCTTTATTGCATTAACAACATTTTTGCGCCCGGTAGGTGGTTGGCTTGCTGATCGTTTCCAGTCTCTTATTATTTTAATGTTTGTTTTCTCAGGGTTCACCCTGGCTGCACTCCTTTTATCATTTGCTCCTTCCATCCATTTGTATACAGTAGGCTGTTTCGCTATTGCTATGTCTGGCGGTATTGGAAATGGTGTTATCTTCAAGCTTGTCCCGATGTACTTTAATAAACAAGCTGGTATTGCTAATGGTATTGTATCGGCTATGGGTGGTCTAGGTGGTTTTTTCCCACCGCTTATACTAACAAGTCTTTATAGTGTAACAGGCCATTATGCTATTGGCTTCATGGCTTTATCCCAGGTTGCCCTCGCATGTTTAGTTATTGTTATATGGATGTATTATAATGACAAGCTCGCATTGTCGGACCAGGTTCTGAAGACGACCCCACTTGGTATGATGGTAACCGAAAAAAAAGGGAAAATAATAACTGTAAACCCTGCATTTACAAACCTTACAGGATACAGTGCTGAAGAAGCAATCGGTAGTACTCCCAGTATATTAAGTTCAAACAAACACTCAAAGGAATTTTATGAACATATGTGGAACAGTTTGAATGAAAAAGGTTTTTGGCAAGGTGAGATATGGAACAAAAGGAAAGATGGAGAGCTTTATCTGGAATGGCTAACGATTAATTCTATTACAGATGACTCTGGAGAAGTATCACAATACGCGGGTGTATTTAGCGATATTACCGACAAACAATAGAATTAAAGTATAACGATAAGGGGGGTAATAATGGAACCAATAGCTGTCAATCAAGCCAATACGTATATCATTCAGTCACAGGAAGAGGAGATAAAGCGCATTTCACATGATTTGCATGAAGGAATCAGTCAGAACCTGTATAGTTTATATACTGGGTTGGAGTTTTTGCAATCAGGGATTGAAGACAACACGATGAAAGAGTATGCAAAAGAGTTATCTGCTTTAATGAAACGAACGATCCAGGAAGTAAGGATGCTATCCGTAGAACTTTATCCAAACACACTGGCTGAGTTGGGGATACGGGCGGCGCTGGATAGCTATATTAAATTATTCACCTCTACTTTTGGTATTATTATAGATGTAAATACTACAGGGCAGGAATATATACTGCCCGAAACTACTGCCCTGGCAGTTTTTAGATCCTGTCAGGAAGCGATGATTAATATTGCTAAGCATGCAGATGTAACAGAAGCGGCATTTAGGTTTACATGGGAGGAAAAATCATTGACAATAGATATAGTAGATACTGGTAAAGGATTTAATGTCCAAAAAGCCATGGATAGAAATCTTTTTAAAGGAATAGCTGCTATAAAGCAAAGAATGCATAGCGAGGGTGGGGAAGCATTGATCTCTTCGGAAGAGGGGAAAGGATCCATACTTTCCCTTATACTGCCGATTAAGAGGTAAGAGGAGTGTTAGCGTGATAAAAATTTTGTTGGTGGATGATCATGCAGTAGTGCGAATGGGATTAAATGTACTGTTAAACGCTGTTCCCGATATGGAAGTTGTTGGTGAAGCATCTGAAGGTGATGAGGGAATTAAGAAAGCATTAGAGAAAATACCAGATATTGTGTTAATGGATCTAAGCATGCCGCATGGAAAAGATGGACTTTCAGCAACATCAGAGTTGAAAAAGCTACTGCCCGAGACGGCTATCTTAATTTTAACCATGCACGATGACGAAGCATATTTATTCCGCGCAATCCAAGCTGGTGCATCAGGGTGTGTATTGAAAAGCGCTCCCCATCAGGAACTGATTGAAGCAATCAGATCAGTATGCAGTGGCAATGCTTATCTTCATCCTGCCGCAACGAAGCGTTTAATGGATGAGTACTTGGGAAAGTTAAATCAGGACGGATCGGACAGCTATCAGTTAATCTCTGATAGAGAAAAGGAAGTATTAACATTAGTAGCAAAAGGATACTCAAACAAAGAAATTGCAGAGAAATTAATCATAAGTGTGAAAACAGTAGAATCCCATAAAAGCAATTTAATGGAGAAACTTCAAATGAAAACTAGGCCTGAACTGGTTTCGTACGCCTTAAAAAAAGGACTGCTCGGTTATGGTATGCAATAGGGAACATAATGATTGCGATCGAATAAGCAAACTGTTTTTATTGGAATGTGATAGATTAAGAGAAATCACGGCGTGTGACTTTACCGCTGTTGCTCTACAGCAATATAAAGGATTGGATATAAAATGGCCGTTTGTAAGTGGCAATAGAAATGATAAATACAAATATATTACTGTTCGTCTCGGCAAAGGGATAGCCGGTAAAGTTATATCCAGCAGTAGTATTATGAAGATTGATAACTTCCCTGAATCAATTGATGGCAAGTCAACAGATTATCCTATAATGTTGGCCGAAAGGTTAGTTTCGGCTTTTGCTGTACCTTTAATATGGAAAGGTATACCGAGAGGCTCTCTTTTAGTTGGATATCGTGAAGCTTGTGAATTTACAGAAAAAGATTATGATAAGATGAAGGAAATTGCACGAAGGGTGGAAAAGCTGCTGCCTGTATATTTTCTGGACTAATAGGAGGGAAGCCTGCAGTAATGAGAAACACAGACGAAATGAAACGTTCAAGTGCCGAGGCTTCTGATGAAGCTACTATTGTAGTAAATGAAACTGGTGTCATACAATCTATGAACGAGAATGCACTCCAGTTATTTCAGTTAGATGCAGAAGCCACGGGTAAAGTAATTCAAGAGCTAGTACCCGGGCTGAATAGTAACACTATGAAGCAAGGAGTCATTACCCAGCACGTTGGCAGGAACAGTAATGGCCAACAATTCCCTTTATTTCTACGTAAAAATTTATTCACCATTAATAAAATAAAATATGCTCTTCTAATCCTCCATGAAAATACAAATAGCTCCATGCCTGGAATGGAACCCCAAAAGGTACTAAATGAACTATTAGATATGAAGTACGCCCTTGATGAATCAACGATCGTAGCGATTACAGACCAAACGGGCAAAATTAATTACGTGAATGAAAAATTTTGCGAGATTTCAAAGTATACAAATGAAGAATTGATTGGCAGGGATCATCGTATTATTAATTCAGGCTATCATTCAAAAGACTTTATGCGCAATTTGTGGCGAACAATAGCAAATGGGAAAGTATGGCGGGGCGAAGTCAAAAACAGAGCAAAAGACGGGTCCCATTACTGGGTAGATACAACAATCGTGCCATTCCTGAACGATAAAGGAAAGCCACATCAATACCTTGCCATTCGAAAAGAGATTACGGAGCATAAACTTGTAGTTGATAAATTGCAAAAGTCTATACAGGAACTGGTTGATTTAAAGTTTGCTCTGGATGCATCATCAATTGTTGCAATCACAGACAAACAAGGGAAAATAACCTATGTAAATGACCAGTTTGTCCATATATCCAAATACGGACGAAAAGAGCTAATTGGCAGGACACATGCGATAATCAACTCTGGATTTCATCCAAAGTCCTTTTTTAAAGATCTCTGGAAAACCATTGGCACAGGGGAAGTGTGGAATGGAGAAATAAAAAACAAAGCAAAAGATGGTACCTACTATTGGGTCGATACAACAATTGTCCCTTTTCTGGATGGTCAAGGGAAACCCTATCAGTATCTTGCCATTCGATCAGAAATTACGAAGCGCAAGCGAATAGAAGAAGAGCTGCAGCATACAATGAACCGAATTATAAATGTGCAAGAAGAAGAGAGGAAACGCCTTTCAAGGGAAATACACGACGGAATTGGCCAAAACTTATACAGCCATTTGATAACAATTAACCGGTTATCTACGGAGGTAAATCATCCTTTGCTTGAGCAAATGCTTGAGGAAGCGACCGAGTTAATACAGGAGGTTCGTGATTTTTCCTGGGAGCTCAGACCCTCGGTATTAGATGATTTAGGACTCATTCCCGCCATTCGATCTTTTCTTAATCGGTTTTCGGAAAGTTACCACATAGATGTTTACTTTGACTGTTCTCTTTCTAATCGACTGGACAGTAATATAGAAATAACCATCTATCGGATTATCCAAGAGGCCCTTACCAACGTTCGAAAATATGCAGCCACCGATCAAGCTGCTGTCACTGTAAGAAAAGTAGAGAGCTTTATTCGAGTAACAGTAGAGGATAAAGGGAAAGGGTTTGATAGAGAACAATTATCCTCGGGTGTAGGGTTAATCAGTATGAAAGAGAGAGCTCGATCAGTCGCAGGAGAAATTCAAGTAAAATCCACTCCTGGCGAAGGAACAATTGTGGTATTAGAAATACCCACATAGGATTGAGAAAGATAACCTGGTAAAAATAGGAGAGGTAAAAGATGGTTCAAACAACCTTGCAAGATAAATTCGGTCGGCCACTTCAGGATTTACGTATATCAGTAACAGACCGTTGCAGTTTTAGATGTACGTACTGTATGCCTAAAGAAATATTTGGTAAGGATTTCAAATTCATGCCAAGAGATCAACTGTTAAGCTTTGAAGAAATAGAAAGATTAGCGAAAATATTTGTAAGCTTAGGAGTAAAAAAAATACGCCTAACTGGTGGGGAGCCTTTGCTAAGAAGGAACTTGCCTGAGTTAATAGAAAAGCTTACAGCAATCGACGGCCTGGAAGACATTGGCTTGACTACGAATGGTGCTCTGCTGGAGAAGCAAGCGGAAAAGCTGAAAGCGGCTGGGTTAGTCCGTGTTAACGTAAGCCTTGATGCATTGGATGAAAATAAATTCAAATCGATTAATGATGTCGGGGTAAGCCCAGAACACATTTTAAAAGGTGTCAAAAAAGCACAGGAAGTCGGTTTAGAAGTGAAAATGAATATGGTAGTTAAAAAAGGCCTGAATGACAATGAAATCCTTCCAATGGCTACCTATTTTAAGAAACAAGGAATTTCTTTGCGTTTTATAGAATTTATGGATGTAGGTCAAACAAATGGTTGGGATTTTAAACACGTTGTGACAAAAAAGGAGATCTTTAATGAGCTTTCACAGCATTTCCAGTTAGAACCTGTTGACCCAGCCTATCTGGGTGAAGTAGCGAAAAGGTATCGTTATAATGGAACTGAGACGGAAGTTGGTTTTATAACATCGGTTTCTGAATCCTTCTGTTCTACGTGTACAAGAGCAAGAATATCGGCAGATGGGAAGTTCTATACGTGCTTATTTGCTGCCAGTGGATTTGATTTAAAGGAACTGGTCCGATCCGGGATAACTGATGAGGAGCTGATCGCAGCATTTACACCTACTTGGACAAATCGGAGCGATAGATACTCGGATGAGCGAACAGCAGAAACAGCCAAAAATAAACCGAAAATAGAAATGTCATATATTGGGGGATAGGCGAAGCCTTCCCGATTAAGAAGAGAGGAGGGTGACACATATGAATGACCGTTATTCCAGGCAGGTTTTGTTTCAACCCATCGGCCAAGAAGGGCAACGTAAAATTCAGGAGAAGCATGTACTGATCCTAGGCTGTGGGGCATTAGGATCAGCCAATGCGGAAAACCTTGCTCGGGCAGGTATTGGAAAGCTTACTATTATAGATAGGGATTATGTAGAATCCAGCAATCTCCAAAGGCAACTGCTATTCTCAGAGAAAGATGCAATTGAACAACTGCCTAAGGTTATAGCGGCAAAGAACAGATTGAAGCAAATTAATTCTGCAGTGGAAATTGATGCCCATATCATGGATGCCACAGCTAATACGCTTGTGCGTTTACTGAATGAAGTGGATCTTGTCATAGATGCAACAGATAATTTTGATATTCGTTTTATTATGAATGATTTATTTCAGCAACAGAGTATTCCATGGATTTATGGATCCTGTGTGGGTAGTACGGGAATGAGCTATACTATTTTGCCGGATCAAACACCATGTCTGCAATGTCTGTTAAGTGCTGCCCCTCCATCTGGAGCAACCTGTGATTCTGTCGGTATTATTTCACCAGCTGTTCAAATGGTTGTAGCACATCAGACGACGGAAGCATTAAAACTTCTAGTTGAAGATGCTGATGCACTGCGTTCTCGTCTATTGACCTTTGACCTATGGAATAATCACTACCAAACGATAAATGTAGATAAGGCTAAAAGGGGCGATTGTTCCAGTTGTGGAAGTGACCCCAGCTATAGCTATCTGACATACGAATCTCAAACAAAAACAGAAATATTATGTGGCAGGGAGACAGTACAAATTAGGGCTGGACGGGAGTTTAACTTGGAAGAACTGGCATCGAGATTAGAAAAATCCGGTCCGGTCAAGACAAATACGTTTATAGTGTCCTTTGAATATAAGGCCCTTCGATTTGTATTTTTTCGAGATGGCAGAACATTAATTCACGGGACGGATTCTATTGAAAAAGCAAAAAGTGTGTATTATCAGCTTATCGGATAAATATAAGTAGCAATGAAAATACGGGCGGCTTCTCAGGTTGCTGCTGAGTCAAAGGAATGATAATAAATGATTAAAGTACTATTATTTGCTCATTTAACAGAAGAGGCGGGGAAAGATAGTATTGAAGTAGAAACAGACGAAATATCTGTTAACGATCTAAAAAAAATATTACAAGAGAAACATAACATAAAACAATTAGATCATGTAATGACAGCAATTAATGAAGAATATGCTACAAACGATGATAAGGTGAAAAGCGGTGACATTGTAGCATTAATACCGCCTGTAAGTGGAGGCTAATAATTAAACAAGGTGGCCAATATTGATATTGGTCACCTTGTTTTTATTTTGGCTGTATTAGTAAGAATTGTATTAGGATTTTGACGAACGATTGAGCTTTTAATTCTCGCAGTTGAGCTAAAAGACGACATAACTTGTTACTGGAATAACTAACCGCTACGGAAATACACTTCGCTTTTACCACTCCGGGTACAAGTGCAACATCTGATCAGTTTCACTTTGTTCGCTTTACAGTGTTTTCTTTGCCGCTGCACGGCTTCAGCCTCGGGGGATTCAGACACGTGCTGTTCTAAGCAGGAGTCGACCGTTTTGGCATGACCGCTGCACCTGGCTTCATTCAGCGATTGCTTCGCTTAATCGCTCGTTCGGCTTGGTTAATTCAGCGTTCGGACCAATTTATTCCGCGCTTGTTCAGCGTAATCCCGCGTTCACCCCTTTGAGCGTGAAAACCGTCCTATCTGGTACGTGTGCGATACGACCGCTTTGTCATGACCGCTGCACCTGCTTTCATTCAGCGATCGCTTCGCTTAATTGCGCGTTCGGCTTGGTTAATTCAGCGTTCGGACCAATTTATTCCACGCTTGTTCAGCATAATCCCGCGATCACCCCTTTGAGCGTGAAAACCGTCCTATCTGGTACGTGTGCGATACGACCGCTTTGTCATGACCGCTGCACCTGCTTTCATTCAGCGATCGCTTCGCTTAATTGCGCGTTCGGCTTGGTTAATTCAGCGTTCGGACCAATTTATTCCACGCTTGTTCAGCATAATCCCGCGTTCATCCCGGTTAATTCAGCGTTCACCTCTTTGGGCGAAGTGTATTTCCGGAGAGGCTGTTCCAGAGTTACGTTGTCTTTTATATGTTTTGGCTCAAAGACGACAAACTTTATAAACGGACGCTTCTTTAGTAAGGGTCTGCGTTATGCCCTTTTTCCACAGCTTGTTCTGGTGCTTTTTCGGAATCTTTATTGCCAAGCGGGTTTTTGCTTGATCCTTCTTTAATGGCATTTGCTAAGCCATTTCGTAAGCGACTACCATATTCTTCGTCTGCCTCTTCTGCAAGTGCAACCATTTTATCCTGAATCCGTTGATCACACTCAGCTAGATCGCCTACTAAATTTGAAATCAGCTCATTCTTTTCCCAGTCTTCAAACATCCGATATGTTTCCCCCGCTTGTTTCGTATTATTTTGACGATCAATTGATTCTCGGACGAGTTTACCTTCCACCTTGGGTGTATGCTCTAATCCAACTTGTTCAGCTTCTTTCAATCCACCAAGAATAGATGGTTCATAGTTCACATGCGGGTTTTGGCCTGGTGCTTTATCAATTTTCTGGCGCAGCTGCCCACCTTCCTGGTTTGTAGCTACCCTTTTTTTGGCTGCATTAATAGGAACCTGTAAATAATTTGCACCAACCCTATATCGTTGCGTATCTGAATAAGAAAAAGTACGTCCTTGAAGCATTTTGTCATCTGAGAAGTCGAGCCCGTCTACGAGAACGCCGGTTCCAAAGGAAGCTTGTTCTACTTCTGTAAAATAATTTTCAGGATTTTTGTTCAAAACCATTTTTCCAACTGGTAACCATGGAAACTGATCATTAGGCCACAGCTTCGTATCATCAAGTGGGTCGAAATCTAATTCCGGGTGGTCATCATCACTCATAATCTGAACGAGTAATTCCCATTCTGGATAATCTCCCTGCTCTATAGAGTCATACAAATCCTGTGTTGCATGGTTAAAGTTAGTTGCTTGAATTTCATTTGCTTCTTTGGTCGTCAGGTTTTTAATTCCCTGTTTTGGCTCCCAGTGATATTTAACAAGGACTGCTTCTCCATCTTTGTTTACCCATCTATATGTATTTACCCCTGATCCCTGCATCATTCGGTAATTTGCCGGGATTCCCCAAGGTGAATAAATAAATGTAACCATATGAAAGGACTCTGGTGAGTTTGAGCAGAAGTCAAAAAACCGCTCACTATCTTGTATATTCGTTACAGGGTCTGGTCGAAAAGCATGAATCATATCGGGAAACTTCATCGCATCACGAATAAAGAAAATCTTTAAGTTGTTTCCAACCAGATCCCAATTTCCATCTTCTGTGTAAAATTTAACTGCAAATCCACGTGGATCACGAACTGTCTCTGGAGAGTGATTACCATGTACTACGGTTGAGAATCGGACAAAGACTGGTGTCTGCTTTCCTTTATCTTGGAATACCTTAGCACGTGTATATTTAGAAATGGGGTCTTTTCCAGCCGTTCCATAGGTCTCAAAATATCCGTGGGCACCTGCACCTCTTGCATGAACAATGCGTTCGGGAATCTTCTCCCTGTCAAAATGACTGATTTTCTCAATGAAGTCATAATTCTCCAGTGTAGCAGGTCCGCGATTACCCACTGTTCGGATGCTTTGATTATTTGTAACAGGGTGGCCTTGCCGTGTTGTTAGCGTATCTTCGTTTTCTATATTTGTTTGGTTATTTTTCGATGGGTCTTGGGCCATTTAAACAATACCACCTTTCTTGGAATATCCTTTATGTTTTCCAAGAGTTACAATATTATCCTTTTTTATAAACTGAGACCATAGATCCATTTCAGTAACATATAGCAAGACTCTACCAACACAGCTGGAATTACTCGCTTTACCATGGGGCAACTACTTAGTCTTTTCACTCTTCCCTCACCTGCTGTGGCTTAGCACGCTACTGTTTCGATGTCAATTTATAGCTCAGTCTGCAGTCGTAGAAGTCCCTACTGTTACAGTAGGGTTTATTTGTTGTTGTATTTCAGTCGATGTGCCGAAGACTGGAAGTTAAGGTATCTGTATCATAAATAGTGTAGGGAATAGTTAATAACGGAGGGGAAAATATGATGAATTTTAATGAAGAGGTATATAGAAGTGTAGTGGAAGCACGTAGGGAACAGTTGAGAAAGATAACCTATGGAAAAAATACTTTCAAACGTCTTATAATTATAAAAAAGAAGAATTGGATTATGCGGCTTAGAGAAGCTTGATTTTATAATAGAGTTCCGATTCAAATAAAGGATTTTCGATGTAAATATAGAAATATGTAAAGTATGTATTAGTAGTTATTCTATTTTATAAGGGTGAGTAAAAAATGGAACTATGGGACTTATATGATATCGATCGGAATAAGCTTGGATTGACGCATTTACGTGGAATACCTTTACCAAAGGGGCGCTATCATTTAGTAGTTCATGTTTGGATACAGAACGATAAGGGGCAATTAATATTGTCTAAGCGACATCCGGATAAACACTTCGGAAACCTATGGGAGTGCACTGGTGGATCTGTATTACAAGGAGAGAATAGCTTGGAGGGTGCATTACGTGAAGTAGAAGAAGAACTTGGTATAAAGCTCTCCCCAGATTCCGGAAAACTTCTACACTCAGAAGTTAAGGAAACACATCATTTAGATTACTGGTTTTTTATATCCAACGTTGATATAAAGGATCTGGAATTACAAGCTGACGAGGTAATTGATGCTAAATGGGTAGATCAAGAAACAAACGAGAATATGATTAGATGCCATGAAACCACCCCTGCGCTAAAACATTTTTATGATCTAATAAGTAAATATCGATAAAAGTCGAGATTTGGTGAGAAGATCTATCTCGACTTTTCATATGCTTCAGCATATTTTTCAGGTTCGACAGAAAATAATTCGTAAAGTGCTTGTATGGAGTGATTCTGGACATAAGTGTTTACCATATTATAAGCGAAAGCATAACCTGCCAAATAAGGTATCCCGCTTTTAGGATCGCCAAAACATAATCTGCTTTTAAGCTGATCGTTAGTGGTATTGAGATGGTTTCTTGCTTCACTCCAATAATTTCTTTCTATTTCTTTCGTAAATGAACTCTTCCACCAGCGCGTATCACTATATAAGGATAAACTAAAATACTCTGCGGTTCCTTCCATCTTATACCATTCAGCTAGTGTAAAGGTATCAAATGTAAGTTTGTATATTGGATTGTCAGGACTTGAATGATGAGCTTCGTGTGCAATCATATATTTCAAAAAGTCCTCGTCAGGATTTGGTGGAACAGCAATGATGATATTCCCTATCCCATTTGTAAACCCATTTACCCAAGTGGATTGGTCCAACTTTTCAAACCATGGGAAGGGGAGGGCGGGAACAATAGTTATTTTCAGGTCATTATCCAGATTGATATGTTTTTTCACATTCTCTATTGTATCGCGTATTAAGCTCTCTATAATAACCGTATCCCATTCATAGGTTTTGCTTTCTTCTTCGTTCATTTTTGCGAACTTAAACAATTGGAAACGTTGAGCTAGTTGCCGCCACTCTGTCATCCATGTGTTTTTATTCACTAAAGAATTAAGCTTATTTTCTAAAGACCCTTCTGTGTTTTCCGCAATTGAGATTATCTTTGGATTTATCTGTACTATATTCACCAAGGTCAGCACTCCTATCATTTTTTCTTCTAAAATCTAAGACTATTATTCACCAATGCATTATATACATAATAGTATACACTACATTGGAGGTAGCAAATAATTATGTCTTGGCAATCACTAAGCTCCTACTGGGAATCAGTCAGTTCATATGAAAACCTTATAAATCTAGCGGCTTCGATAGGTATTTTACTGGTATTCTTACTCCTTAGAAAAGTCATCACTAGATATGTATTTACTTTTTTATTGAAAATAAGCAGAAGAACACTAAATGGCTTCTTTTCACAGCTTCGCTTATCTTTTGAAAAGCCCATTCAGCTGTTGTTTATTATAATTGGTTTGTATTTGTCTATGGGGTATTTTCCTTACCTGGAACAAACTAACCCGTTATTTCTTCATATAATAAGATCGGCCATCATCTTCATTGTTGGTTGGGGGCTGTTCAATCTATCTTCTTCATCATCCGTGCTTTTTTCAAAGGCAAATGAAAAGTATAATATTAAAATCGATACGATACTTATCCCTTTTTTTTCAAAGACTCTACGCGTTATTATAGTCGCGATTAGTCTCAGTGTCATAGCCCAGGAATTTGGTTATGATGTGAATGGTTTTGTTGCGGGCTTAGGTATAGGTGGACTTGCGTTTGCTCTTGCGGCTAAAGATGCACTGGCGAATTTATTCGGCGGAATTATTATTATCACGGAAAAACCGTTCACAATTGGAGACTGGGTTATGACACCTAGTGTCGAAGGAACTATTGAAGATATCAGCTTCCGTAGTACGAAAGTAAGAACCTTCGCTCAGGCGCTCGTGACCGTTCCAAACGCAACATTATCCAATGAATCCATTACGAACTGGAGTAAGATGGGGAAAAGGCAGATTACATTTAATTTACGACTGACGTATGAAACGCCAGTAGAAAAAATACAAATGGTGGTCAGGGAAATGGAGTATTTGCTGAAGAATCATTCGGAAATACATCAGGAGACAATTTTTGTTAACTTTGATCAATATAGAGAAAATGGTCTGGATATATTCTTATATTTCTTTACGAAAACAACGGATTGGGGAAGGTATCTAAAAGTGAGAGAAGAGATTAATTTTAATATTTTAGAGCTTCTCGAGAGTGAAGGAGTTTCTATAGCACTGCCAACACGGAGGTTGTTTATGGATTCAGAGACTGTGGAGAGCAGGGGAAATGAGTCTTTGGTTAAGCAGGAAACGTAAGGGAGTTGAGTAGATCTAACCCTAACTCCCAATGAATCGTATTGAAATTTCTTCATCAGGTGCTTTATTATAACTTTCAATTAAACCATGATTACGTATTGCTTGCTTGGTTACTGTTTTCTGTATAAATGAGACATCTATTTCCCTATGAAATGGAAATTCACTGAGGGAAATTGTGCGATCATCTTCCCAGGTAAGTTTCATTTTATCCTGACTGAAAACATCCAGCGCAGAAGGCATAGGTATTCCACTTTTAAAAAATGGATGGGTATCTTCGCCAGGTTCATTCAAGCAGATATACAATGATAAATTGTCACAGAATTGAAGGAGTTCATAATGGAAGTTGAAAAGAACTGCATCAAATTCTGTAAGTGAATCAATAATACGATGCTGACGTATTTTTTCCTGCTCCACAAATAATTGCGCATCCTCAGACATATCACTCATGAGGAATCGCTTATAATGTTCACTGCATAACAGACCTGCATAGCTATCGGCTTTTTCCACTTCATCTATGCCAGATGTGTAAAGCATAACTTTAGAAGGCGTAGGGAAATCTATAAATGAATATGGTGTTTTTTTTTGGTCATTCCAAAAAGGTTGCTTGTCTACAGGCTTCCACCCACAATCATGCTGGAAAATCGCATGGTCTACAGAATTTTTGTATTTCATACCAGGAAACAAGGAGTCCTGGCAATTGGCTATGAATTTACCTGATACCTGCGCATGATTATCCTGCTCTATCATTACAAATTCAGTATCATGTTCTCTTACGATCATTAAAGGTCACCCTTTCTGTTCTTTATACTTATAAGTTACACTACTAGTATAAGCCAAATGAATGGGGGTATAAAATCAAATGATTGTACGTGATGAGGTTATGATCCAAGCACCAACCAGCAAAGTATGGGAAGTTCTGGTCAATCCAAAATATGTGAGTCAATGGGATGAGCTTCCTGAAGACTATCCAGAAAAAAATATGACTGTTGGTAGTGAGGTAGTCTGGGATATTCCTAATGGTAACTATAGTAAAACGACTGTTATAAAAGCAGATCCAACTAAGGAACTGCAAATTGCATTATATGTCTCCAATTGGAGTGTATACCCAAAGCCAGGGGATATTGCTTACTCATATAAACTAAGTGAACAAAACGGTGAAACAAAACTATCAATTAAAATTGGGGACTTCTCCTTATTGTCTGATGGAGAAAAGTATTATGAAGCTTCGGTAGAGTTTGCTAGTGATGCAAAAGAAATCATTAAACAATTAGCAGAACAAAGTTAAATGAGGTTGAGACAAAAGAGGGATTATTCAGTAAAACTCGAATATTAACGCCTGAGCAAATGTATCGCTTCGGCAAAATACTTCGCTTTCCGTGGGCACGGCTTCAGCTAACTGTGTGAAGAAGAGCACTTCACACAGTTAGCTGAAGCTCGTGCTGTTCCCACAGGAGTCTGCGTATTTTGCCTACGCTAAGTTCCGATTGTTCGGATTCTCATTCTTCCCATTTAGTTATGTCCCAGCCTTGTATTTGTGAATAGAATAAGGAACTATAGCAATAGATATAGCATGAACTACTAGTTAGTGCAGTGACTGCGGGGTCCGGGAAAAATTCTTTCAGTATTACAGGAAATCTTTTAAAAAATATGGTACAATTTATACATTGATACAATTACAAAAAGTAACTTAGTTTCAATTTGTAATTTAATAGAAGAGGTGACTAAAATGGAGAAGATTTTTTTTGAAAAACCAACGACATTTGTTGGAGAAGTTACTATTAATGTAACAAATTTAGATAAAGCACTAACCTTTTATCAAACAATTATTGGATTTAAAATACTAAAGCAAACAGACTCTAAAGCAGTCTTAACTGCAGATGGCATAACCCCTTTGTTAACATTAATACAACCGGATGATGTTATTGCAAAAGAGGGGAAAACTACTGGCTTATTTCACTTTGCAATCCTGCTGCCGACACGTGCAGACCTTTCTGCATTTTTAAAACATATTATCCAAACAGGAACGCAATTGGGAGCATCTGATCATTATGTAAGTGAAGCGCTCTATCTTTCTGATCCAGATGGCAATGGAATTGAAGTGTACCGTGATCGACCATCTTCTGAATGGGACTGGTCAGATGATCAAGTTGCTATGGCTACAGAGCAGCTTGATGGAGAAGGTCTGCTTGCAGAGAGCAATCAAGAATGGAATGGTTTGCCGAGTGACACTGTGATGGGACACATCCACTTGCATGTAGCAGACTTGGAAAAGACCGAAGAGTTCTATACAAAAGGACTTGGGTTTAAGGTGGTTACAAAATATCCCGGTGCCCTTTTCACTTCAACTGGTAATTATCATCACCATATAGGTTTAAATGTATGGAATGGGGTAGGCGCCCCACCACCGAAGAAAAACAGCGCAGGATTGAATTGGTTTACACTTATTTATCCGGATGAAGATGCCAGAGCGAAAGTTGTTGCTCAATTAGGTCAGTTGGGTGCGAGTGTAGTGAATGAGCAGGATAGTATGGTGGTCGATGATCCATCAGGTAATTCGATTCATCTAAATGTTGGTGAGTAATTAAAACCGTGATAAATTATGGAGTTGTTGAAGGCGAGGGTGAACCCCCTCGCCTTTAACGTCATCTAGAAAATGAAAACATCAAACTATTTGCCATATGTTTCCTTACTAATATACTATCAAGTCATAGCCCTTTTTGAATGCACATTAAGAAATAGGGAATGGATAACGGTAGGAATTAACTTGAAAAGGAAGAGCAGTCTATGGCATATGTATTATTAATCATCGGTTTCGGCTTACTAATAAAAGGTGCAGATCTCCTGGTCAATGGATCTTCAAATATTGCAAGGCTGCTTCGTATCCCACCAATTATAATCGGTTTAACGATAGTTGCATTAGGGACAAGTTCTCCTGAAGCAACCATAAGTATAATTGCAGCGATAGAAGGCAGTGCTGATGTCTCACTGGGAAATATTATCGGAAGTAATATACTGAATTTAACACTTGTAGTAGGGATAGCAGCATTTATTTACCCCTTAAAAGTGGAGAGTGAGACCATTCGAAAAGAAATCCCTTTCACATTGCTTGCGAGTGTTGTACTTTTGATATTTATCAATGATATAGCACTGCAAGGAAGCACAGAAAATTTCATTACACGGAGCGATGGCCTGATTTTCCTGCTGTTATTATCTGTGTTTATGTATTATGTTATTGAAGTTGCTGTGAAAAGTCGTGGGGATATCTCTACTGGAGAGGCGCCAATAGGTATTAAATGGGGCAAGAATATATTTATCACAATAATAGGGCTGGCAGGTATTCTTTTGGGTGGAGAGATGGTTGTATCAAATGGTACGGTAATAGCTTATTCACTGGGAATGAGTGAAACATTAGTAGGGCTAACCATCATTGCAGTAGGTACATCGCTTCCTGAGGTTGTTACATCTGTTACTGCTGCGCTAAAAAAGGAAAGTGAAATTGCGCTTGGCAATATTGTGGGAAGCTGTATTTTTAATATATTGTTTGTACTAGGTGCAACTTCGGTTATTACTCCATTAGCAGTTAATAAGGAGATGGGTTTTGATGTGATAGTTATGATTCTGCTGACTGGATTGTTACTAATTTTCTCCAGAACGAACTATAAAATTAAAAAGTCAGAGGGAATAACTTTAATCGGAGTATATGTTATCTATCTAGTTTATATCATTATACGAAATTAAGGAAAAAAGAGCGTTCTGCACTTTTTAATAGTGCAGAACGCTCTACTTGTTATCTATTCCGATACCACTTCTCAGCTGCTTCAACTTCACCATAAGTCAACTGGTGACCATTACTTTCCCAATGAAGTTTTACAGTAGCATTGGCTTTTTCAAGTAATGATTTAAGATCCTCAGACTCTTGAGCGGGGCAAATTGGATCGTTTGTTCCAGCAGCTATAAATACGTCTTTACCAGAAAGATCCGGTAAGTCGATTCCCCGTCTAGGAACCATGGGGTGGTGAAGAATTGCTGCATTTAGTGCATCTTGATAATGGAATAGTAAGCTAGCAGCAATATTAGCACCATTTGAATATCCAACTGCAAGGATATTGTTACGGTCAAAATCGTATTTTTTGGCAGATTCATCAAGAAAATCATTTAATTCCTTCGTACGGAATATCAAATCTTCTTCATCAAAGACCCCTTCTGCTAAGCGTTTGAAAAAACGAGGCATTCCATTTTCTGACACATTCCCTCGGACACTTAGGACATTTGCAGTTGCATCAATTTTCTCTGCGAGTGGCAGGAGGTCTTTCTCTGTGCCTCCAGTGCCATGTAGTAATAATAAAGTTGGTTTTGATTGATCGTTTCCTTTTTTAAAAATATGTTCCATTCATGATTCTCCTTTCTTACTTTTGCCCTACTTTTTTTAATACATTAACAAGCATTTCTTTTTCATCATCTGTTATACTGGAGAAAATATTCTCGATTACTTGCTGATGTTCAGGGAAGATTTCATCCATGAGCTGTTTTCCCTCTTCAGTAATTTGAATATATACAACTCGGCGGTCTTCCTTGCAGTTCATGCGTTCCAATAAACCTTTTGTTTCTAATTTATCTATCACATAGGTTATGGATCCTGTGTTAATAAGTACGGCTTCGGATATTTGCCGAATCGTTTGTCTGCCTTTATGATAAAGGGCTTCTAAAACGGTGAAGTCTGAAATTCGCATACCATGAGCACTAATGTCTTCTTTTACCTTTTCCTGAACCGATTTAGTTGATTTCATTAATACCACAAATGCTTTTAAGGATAAGTTATCACTCATAAGAGCACTCCTATCAAGTTTAATAATTATTTTAAGTTATTTTTAATTAAGACATATTTAATTAAAGACAATTTTAGTATAGATAGAAAAAGAAGTCAATCTTTTGGCTTATTTGGATTCTTATTTGTTATATACCAGAGTTTAAACAAACGATTGATCAACATGCTGATTCTAGTTTATCGTTTATAATGCGACCCCTCGTAGTGAGGCGTTTGATTCTGGAAGGAGCAGGAGGGAAGAAAAAAAGTAAAATTTTACTTTACAATTCATTATAAATTTTATATAGTATACATACCTAATAATTCTAGGTAGGTGATAAAGATGTTTAATCGGGAGCTTGTTAAAGGAAGCACATCCCTTTTAGTGTTGCAGTTATTAAATGAACGGGATATGTATGGTTATGAGCTGGTTAAAGAAATGGATCAGCGAAGTGAGCATCACCTTCAAATGAAAGAAGGAACGTTATACCCTGCTCTGCATAAACTTGAAAAGCAGGAGTATATCGAATACTACTGGCAGCATCAGGAAAAGGGACCAGCGCGTAAATACTATCGTATCACTTCTGAAGGTATCCGTATTCTCGAGGAAAAAACGAGTGAATGGCATCGTTATGTTCAGGTCATGAACAATTTAATCGGGAGAAGTGAATCGTGAGTGTTGCTGAACAAAAATTTATTCAGGAATTAGATAAAGAGATCGGAAATCGCGCGGATAAGCAAACGATCCTGGCAGATTATGAGGCACATATCTATGAACTGCTGAACGAAGCGACTATTGATGAAGAAAATGAATATGAAGAGTTGGTTGCCAGATTAGGATCTCCTCGGGATATTGCAGAACTATGGGCACAGGAGGCGTCCATTACCCCTAAAAAAACTCAATGGTTATTTGTAGTAATCAATAGTTTATTCTTTGTTGGAGGCGTACTTTTAACTATTTTCTATAATGTCTTTCATTGGAATTGGCTTGAGGTGCTATGGGCTGGGTTAACAGAAATCACCTCCATTATTATGCTGGTCTACATATTTTTCTGGGGACTGCTGGGATATGAAATTGGAAAAGAATTTGGGCATAGTGGAAGGAAACTTCTACGGAAAACTTTCATGATTTCAGTCATTCCGAATGTATTGCTAATGTATATTATTACTTTTAAGTTAATACCTTATGAATGGTTTCAACCGCTTTTAAGCGTTCGATTTATTATATTATGTATAATCTGTACTGCGCTTTTATACCCGGTAAGTATGCTTGGTTATAAGTGGGGAAGGAAAACGTCAGTATAGTGTGCGCTGGGCTGGTAAGGATAAGGTTCAGCCCTGATTCGAGGATTTTTTTACCTATGTACATAGAATAACTAGGTAGGTACATAGGATAACGGAGTATAGGTGGGGTTATGGTGGATTTTCAGATTAGAAAAAACGATTGGTTGTTTATGCTTGTTTGCCTGGGGCTGGGTATTCTGGCAGAGCTTAGTTTTTTTCATGGAAAAATAGGCTTATCCTACCTCGTGTTTGTAGCATCCTTTTACGTAGTTCTATTCATGCGGATACGTATTTTAGTTAACCACCGAAGAATAGGGTTGCTAATTATGGTAGCTGTATGGCTACTTACTGGAAGCTATCTATTTTATGATAATGTTCTTTTCTATAATCTTAATTTATTTTTCATACCGGTTTTAATTTTTTTCCATATTGTTTTAATAACAAGTCCAAATAAACTCAGGTGGGATAATTTCCAATTTATAGCCTTGCTGAGAGCCAAGTTGTCACAAGCAGCTGCCTACATTACTACATTTTGTAAAGCTGGACTTGAAAAGTTATTTAGTAACATGAACAAACAGGCAGCCGATAATGTAAAGCGTATTGGTATTGGTCTCGCCATAGGTGTTCCGTTGCTAGTGGTTATTATAGGTTTATTGATGTCAGCAGACGCTGTTTTTCAAGAAGTTGTCCTACAATTTCCGCAGTTTTTACTTGAACTTAATTTTCTTGAAGGATTCTTTCGGGTTCTGGCAGTGATACTGCTGACACTATTGTTCTTTGGTGTACTTCAGGTATTGCATATTAGATTAAGACCGGCAGATTTCGATTTCAACAAGACCAGGAAAAGAACAAACAAACATTGGAATAGTGTTACTTCGCTAACGATTTTGGTTATGCTAAATTCCGTTTATGTCTTATTTGCAGTTATTCAATTCAGGTACTTCTTCAGCGAGGGCTTGCAAGATGGATTTACTTATGCAGAATATGCACGAAGAGGTTTTTTTGAGTTAGTCTTTGTGACCTTGATTAATTGGACAATTTTAACGAGTTGCTTAAATCTGGTAAAAGGTGTGGAAAAGAACATCCTGATGAAGATGATGTATTCATTGCTAATTGTGGCAAGCGGGGTCATGCTTGCGTCAGCTTATCAACGGTTAAGTATGTATGAAGCAGCCTACGGTTTTACAATAGCTCGGTTGTTGGCACATGCCTTCATGATTTTTCTAATGGTAATTTTTGCTTACACATTAATTCGAGTATGGATTGAGCGATTATCTCTGCTTCATTTCTACCTGATTGCCGGCTTAATTTTTTATACCATTTTAAATGTTATTAACATCGAACAGATTATTGTTGATAAAAATCTGGAACGTTATAAGCAAATAGAAAAAATCGATATTTATTATTTAAGCACTCTTTCGTATACAGGAACAGATGGATTAATAAAATTATATGAACGAAGAGAAGATTATCCAGAGTTAAAAGATATGCTGAGGGCAAAACAGGAGAGACTGAAACAGCAGGATCAGACATCCTGGCAATCATTTAACTTCACAAAGCAAAAAGTAATAGAAAAACTGCAGAATCTTGAATTGTAATAAACAGGGGGCAGTTCCCCGCAGATAAGGAGGTCATCATATGAATTATAGTATTCCAAAGCATGTTGCTATTATGATGGATGGAAATGGACGTTGGGGGAAAAAACGGGGATTAACCCGAAGTGAAGGACATTACGCTGGTGCAAAGACAATGCAGAAAATTATTGATGCCTGTATTGATTTCGATGTGAAAATACTTACTCTTTATGCATTTTCTTCCGAGAATTGGTCCAGACCTGAAGATGAAGTTAATTATTTAATGCATTTACCTGTTAAGTTTTTCAATCAAAAATTGCCTGAGTTTATGAGAAGAAATATTAACATACGAATTTCTGGAAACTTAGCCGCCCTTCCAGACCCTACAAGGGAAGCACTTATGAAGGCAGAAAAAAAGACGGGAAATAATACTGGTATTATTGTTAACTTTGCTTTCAACTATGGTGGAAGGGATGATATCCTGCAGGGAATCCGCAGAGTAATCCATGAAGTTCAAAATAACGATATGAATTTGGATATGATGGATGAAGATCTGTTTCAGCAGTACTTATACACGAAAGACTTACCTGATCCCGAGTTAGTTATTCGTACTGGCGGAGAGAAAAGAGTAAGTAATTTTCTCTTATGGCAATCATCGATGTCGGAATTATACTTTACAGATGTTTTCTTTCCCGATTTCAATAAGGAATTGCTCTATGAAGCAATTAAGGAGTATCAGAGAAGGACCACCTTGCATTTAACTGAAAATCAAAAGTGGGAGTCTACGATAAGAGGGTAGTCAGATTTAGCTAGTTGATCAGGATTCAATGGTTGGAATGAAGAGTTGCTGTAATGATAGAATAAATAAACAGATTAAGAAAGAAGGTGACCAAATGGGAGCATGTAATATTGATCATTCGTATGAAGATGTGATGAAGAAGCTGAAAAGTCAGGAAGCATTCTTGTCAGTGGAACTAAGTGTTAAATTGCATCATTTTTTAGAACGTGTTCATCCCCAGGAAACAATGAACGAATTGTTTCACCTTTTGAAGAAATATGACCTGTCTTCTAAGGAAGAGCAGGAGGAAAGAAATAATAAAATGATTTCGCTTATAAGCTGAGTAAGAGTTAAAAAACTACCATTTAATTAGATTAGATGGTAGTTTTTATATGCGTTCTACTTTTGTTTAGCAGCTTGGGTCATCTGATGCCAAATGGAGCCTTTCGCTTGTTCTCCTCCTTCAATACGGGCTAAGGCCATTTTTACCTGCATGCGCACTTCGAATTCTGGATCTTCCATTGCCTGCTGTAGTGCAGGTATAGCTGTTTCATCACCAACTTCGTATAAGAACATAGCAGCACGCCAGCGGACAATCCGACTTTTGTCTTCTAAAGTGTTTATCATTTCAGGGATTGCTTCCTTAAATCCAAGATCTGATAAACAATCACCTGCAGTTCGTCTTACGTTAATGGCTTTATCTTTCAGAGCTTTATACAAGTATGGAAGAACTTCAGTCTCTTCAATCATGCCCAAATACGCCGTTGCGAGGCGCCTTATAGAAGCTTTTCCATCATCAAGTGCTTTATCCAATACAGGAAGGTCATCTATCATTGGATCCATTCGATCTAATGCAGCATAACGATCTTTCCAGTTTGGCTGATCGAGCATCTCGAGCGTAACTTTCTTTCTGAGGGGTTGTTCCTGTGAGGGTTCATTTGTAAAAGCAAGCTTTACCAATTCAGCCACCCGTTTTGAATCATAGGTTGCATCTATTTCCTGAACAACATCCTGACCAATTTCTCCTATATCACCATAACGGGGATTTTGTTCCACCCATTTCCTCTCCATTAAGTAATTGTCGGAAGCGGCGGATGCTTCCATTGCTGCATTCATGAATCGTTCGGGTAATCCAAAACGTTCTTCGTCTTCTCCATCCTGTAATTTAACTTGCATGGGAATATTTCGGAACAGTTGAATGGATACTTTAACCTCACCAAAGGAATCATCGGTTCCCGACGTCTCCACGGCTGGCTCATCAGGAGACCCCTCGGTAGATCCAAGGGCGTTGCGTACTTTCGGGAGGATATCTTCCCAGGCAACCCGTGGATTTCGCTCAAGTGCAATAAAATCTATAACACGATAAAGACCTTTTACTCCATTAATATTAAATAGCGATTTAATGTAATCAGGAGCGTCACTGAGGTCATCGTCAAGCTTGTAATTTTCAGTTTGACCATCAGCCAACTGTTCATCAACATTAATTTTCATAGAATATGGACTCGGTGTAGGTTCAATCGAGATAATTTTCATTTTCTGCTCCCCCTTGGTCACGTATACTTAGAATGATCGTAACAAAAATATAAAGAATTATCCATTATAGAAAATGCTGAGTGTGAGAGGTAACGTTTAATGAGTTGAGGATACAGTCTTAGGGGTTCTCGTTACCAATCAAATGGCTTCCTCTTTATTCGACATTTTTCTACATTAAATGATAATAATTTCAATTCAGATAACTGAATTTGCAGATAGCAAGAGGAAGTGGAAGGCATCGAGAGGATCCATAACTTAATGCTTGGTCTGATGCTGAGTATATCCAAATGGTAGAGAATATAAGCTTAATACACAGATTGTGCACTTTGTAACAAATTAATTATAGCTGTATACTTTACATAGAGTTAAGTTTCACATAAACCTTTGTATAGCAAAGGGGTCCCTGCGTATACTAGCGCATATGGGAGCTTTTTTTTTTGGTGGAAATTTCATAGGGGGTAACCATGTTAAAATTTGAGAATGTAAGTAAAGTTTATAAGGACGGGTTTAAAGCAGTAGATAACGTTAATTTTGAAATATCTGAAGGAGAACTCGTTGTTCTCATCGGACCCAGTGGATCTGGGAAATCAACCACAATGAAAATGATTAATAGAATGATTCCACATACAAATGGAAAGATCTCTATTGATGGGGATGACGTTACGAAGTTAAATGCAGCAGAATTGCGACGTAATATTGGTTATGTCATTCAACAAATTGGTCTATTTCCTCATTACACAATTGAAAAGAATATAGCAATTGTTCCCCAGTTAAAAGGGTGGGATGAACAAGATATCAAAAAAAGGGTGAAAGAGCTCCTGGAGATCGTCGGTCTGGATCCACAAGTATACAGTAATCGATATCCCAAGGAATTATCTGGTGGACAGCAGCAGCGTGTTGGTGTTGCACGGGCGCTAGCATCCAATCCCAATATTATCTTGATGGATGAGCCATTTGGTGCTCTTGATCCAATTACAAGGGAACAATTACAGGGTGAGTTGATTTCCTTGCAGCAAAAACTTAAAAAGACAATTGTCTTTGTAACCCATGATATGGATGAAGCATTAAAGCTGGGTGATCGAATTGCTATTATGAAAGATGGAAGTTTACTTCAAATAGATACCCCGGAGAAATTATTGCACGAACCGGCCTATGGTTTTGTGGAAGAGTTCATTGGAAAACATCGAATTATTCAGAACCCTGAACTTATGTCAGTTAGAGATGTAATGAATGAAACTGTATTAACATCGCTTCCGAATCGATCTCCTGAAAAGTCCTTGGCAATGATGCGCAAGAATAAAAAAATGATGTTAGTTGTTGTGGACGAGGATGACAAAATGATGGGAATTGTGTCTGCTTATGATTTAATAAAGAAGATGAATGAAATTAAATCAATTGAAGAAATCTTGCTACCATCTGAACCATATCTCATGAGTTCGCAAAGTGCTAAGGATGCCATTGTAATGATGTCAACAGCGTCACTCGGTATAATTACGGTTCTTGATGAAATGAATAAGGTAGTAGGATTAGTGACTCGTGGAACATTGCTTTCCGCACTGTCCAGTCAGTGGACAGAATTGGAGGCAAAATAATGAATAACTTAAATTTAATGGAACAAATCATTCAACAGACACAAATGCGCTGGGCAGAGGTACTTGAGGCGACGTTTGTTCATATACAACTCGTATTTTTTTCTATGCTTATGGCAGTAATACTAGGAGTTTTATTAGGTATTCTCATTACACGGGTTCCATCGCTGGTTCCATTCGTATTAGGTGGAACAGGTATTATGCAAACTATTCCCAGTCTTGCAGTACTTGGGTTTTTAATACCTGTGTTTGGGATTGGTGTTAAAACCGGTATTGCGGCATTATTCTTATATTCATTATTACCGATTGTTAGAAACACCTACACAGGCATTAAAGATGTTGATAGTGCAACAATAGAAGCGGCTAAAGGAATGGGTATGACGAGCAAGCAAATATTATTTAAGGTTGAGCTTCCTTTATCTGTTCCCATTATGATGGCTGGTATTCGTACAGCTGCTGTTATTAACGTTGGTAATGCTACATTGGCAGCCTTTATAGGTGCTGGTGGACTTGGAGACTTTATTTTCTTAGGCATTACCAGAGGAATAGATGGTTTAATATTCTTAGGAGCTATTCCAGCTGCTATCTTAGCAATTATGCTTGAGTTTATCTTCAACAAGCTTGAACGTTGGTCTACACCAGAGGGGTTGAAATAGTATGAGTAGAAAAAAACTAATTTTGCTATTTATGACTTTCATTACTGTTATACCACTCTCAGGATGTATATTAAGTACGGATGAATCAATTACTGTTGGTTCGAGAAATAACACGGAAAGTATCATCTTATCAAATATCATCGGACAATTAATTGAAGATAAAACAGATGTGAGTGTAATCTATCGAGAAAACCTCGGAGGTTCTAATGTTGTTTGGAATGCAATGATGAATGGCAGTATTCAGATAATACCAGATTATACAGGAACAATTGTGATTACGTATTATGGTGAATCTCCTGGAACAGCTGAAGAAACACTGGTGAAAACAAAGGAACTCGTGTCAGAGGACGGTATTAGAGCCTTTAATACTTTTGGATTCAATAATACGTACACATTAGCATTTGATGAAGCAGAAGCAGAGAGACTTAATATAGAAACCTTCAGTGACTTTGCAGAAGTTTCCGACCAATATACACTTGGGGCAGTTTTTGAATTCATTGATCGTCCGGACGGGTTGCCCGGATTTAAAGAAGAATATGATCTTGAGTTTAAAGATGTTAGAGGTATGGACCATGGAATGATGTACCGCGCCATTGATAGTGGCGAAGTGGATGTAATCAATTCCTATACAACAGATGGTCAATTACAAATATATGATTTGAGAGTACTCGAAGATGATCAGTCTTACTTTCCGCCTTATCACGCGCTCCCTCTAGTTTTGGAAGAAACACTAGAAAAATATCCTGAATTGGAAGAAGTATTGCAACAGCTGGAAGGTAAAATTGATGAGCAAGCAATGCAAACTATGAATGCTAAAGTGGATAATGAAGGCATGATGGTTGATTTGGTTGCAAGGGAATTTTTGGAGGAATCAGGTTTAATTGAATAATAAAGATGGATATTGAATCGGCTGTTTTGTAAATTTTGTTGGCTATTAATTGTCGTAGTTGATAAAAAGACGACGTAATGAAACCCTTTATTTTATGAAAAAAAACTTAACAACTAAAAAGAGGAGGCCCTCTTTTTAGTTGTTTAATTTTTACTGTTAACGAGATTGAATCAGCGATTACCCTTTTGGGCTTGAAAACCGTCCATTCTGGTCTGCACGCGATTCGCTGACCGCTGCATCTGCCTTCATTCAGCGTTTGGACCACTTTATCCAGTGCTTATTCAGCTTAATCCCGCGTTCGCTTCACTTTATTAAGCGTTTGTTCAACTTAATTCCGCGTTTAACCCGGTTCATTCAGCGATCAAGCATTTGAGGTATGAAAACAGGGCCATTCAGGCCTATACACGTGATTCGCTGACCTCTCTGCATCTGGCTTCATTCAGCGTTCGGACCACTTTATCCAGCGCTTGTTCAGCTTAATCCCGCGTTCGGACCACTTCATTCAGCGATCGACCTTGGGCGTGGTGTATTTCCGGGACGGTTAGCTATGCCAGTAACTACTTCCATCGTACTTTATATGTTTTGTGTCAAAATAACAATCTTTTAGAAAACAGCCTAATCAAATAATGGTATACTTAATACAATTGAATGATTTTTGCCTTATGGTGACTTTAAATAAAAGTTGAAAAGGGAAGTTGGTTTAATTCCAACGCGGTCCCGCCACTGTAAAGATGAGGACACTTTCATAGCCACTGTTTCGTAACTAGAAGCGGGAAGGGGAAAGGGTTTGATGATTCGTAGCCAGGAGACCTGCCATGGGGAAGAACATTTTTATCCTACGGGAAATAGGAGGATGTTGCGATATCAACTTTCATACAGATGAAATAATTTTTGCTCGCAATTTTAACATCTTCTATTAAGGGGATGTTTTTTGACTTTTTAGGAGGTAATTTACAATGGAAAAAGTAGCTATTAATGATTCTAAAACAATTCAGACCAGGTTAGTACTACCACCAGACACCAATCATTTAAATACAATTTTCGGAGGTAAAGTGTTAGCTTATATTGATGAAATTGCTGCACTAACAGCAATGAAGCATGCAAAAAGCTCAGTTGTTACTGCCTCAATAGATTCAGTAGATTTCCTATCATCAGCAAAGGTTGGTGATTCTTTAAAATTAGAAGCATTAGTAACGTATACAGGTACAAGTTCCATGGAAGTTTATGTAAAGGTAACTGCCCATGATTTAATCAAAAATGTTGAGAGATTAACAACGGAGTCATTCTTGACCATGGTAGCAGTGAATGAACAAGGAAGACCAGTACCAGTACCAAAAGTGTATCCTGAAAATGAAGAGGAAAGAAAGTTACATATGACGGCCCCTTCTCGAAAGGAGAACCGTGTAAGGCGAGCTGCTATAAGATAAGTATACGCTTGTAGAAGAATGTTATAAAAAAACAGTTTCAACCTTCACATAGGCTGAAACTGTTTTTAGTAATTTTATTTTCTTTCAAAATAAGTCTCCCCAAGAATTACTTTCTGATTGTAAGTATCGAGTGGAAGCCCTTCTTGAACAAAGGTATCGGCTTCATCTTCTTGAAGATCATACAATACTTCAATCTCTTTTGAGAATAATAAATCCTCATTTTCAAAAAGCGAAGAAAGTGCAGGTAGAGGTTTGGGTTGAATTTCTTTATCACCCATTACCTGCTTCAATCCATTGGCATATTCCTGTAATGTGCGTGCCCCAACAAGTTTCACGCCCTTATTATCTTGATTAACCATAATGATTGTTGGGAACCCTCTCGCACCAAGCTTTCCAGCTAGTGCAAAGTCCTGATTTAAAAGGTCCTGTGAGCTTGAAAGGTTTGCTTCTTTTACAGTTTCCGCACCGTTTAGGCCAAGTTCATTTACTATTTCAATTAATACTTTGTCGTCACCAATATTTTTATTAAAGGCAAAGACAGCTTCTCTTGCCTTACGTAAAAATACAGTAGCTAGATGTTCATCATGTTTTTGCACCACTTTAAAAACACGGGATGGCGGAAAAGATGATTGAACTGGGTCGTCATACCATAGTGATCCATCAATTGGCATACGGGACTGTTCACCAACTTCTCTCCAGTGTTCGGCAACGTCTGAGGGACCAGTAATTCCGTTTTTTACATCGGCAAAACCGCCTCCCCATTTTTCCAATAATCCACCCATAACTGTTTTGAATTGAAAATATTGATCATACTGCTCAACAAAACGGCGGAGAACCGGTTCAAGTGCCCAGCAATGAGAACATATAGGATCGGTTACATAATAAAGATCAATTGTTTTTTTCGGGTTTAGATCAATTATTTCCATTGTGTCATCTCCTGCGTCTCCGCAAATTCCAGTTTCAAGATCACAAATCATATTATTTTTATTATTCATTTTAATTTCTCCTCACCTGTATTTTCTATCGTTATATAGTGCTGTGCCCATTCCTGGATAGGTTGTAGTGCATTAGCAAGTTCCTGCCCTTTTTCTGTTAATTTATATGAAATAACTACAGGAGAAACCCCTACCACCATTTTATCTATTAATCCGTATTCCATAAGTTCAGACAGCTTCAATGAAAGTGCTCTGGAAGTTATACTACTGAAGTCCCTTTTAATTTCGGAAAAATGCGATGTATTATCTTTGCAAAGTGACAAAAAATGTATGATTTGGCCGTTCCATTTTCTGCCTAATATTTGGAAAGAAGCCTCAATATATGGACAAATATTAATCATAATCACCCCTTTGATATATTAAGTATATCAAGTATAAAAAATAAATCAAGTATAATTATTATACTTGATTTATTTAAATAATAACAGGACAACTGATAATTGAATATAGTGATATGCAGATCAGTTTACTGGGGGAGATTAGATGCAAATTCATGTTGTGCAAAGCGGAGATTCACTATGGAGGATCTCACAGAACTATGCTACGGATATTAACCAGATTATTTTAGTCAATCAATTAGATAATCCTGATGTTCTTGTAATCGGACAGTCACTAGTTATACCAGAGGCAAACCGTGAATATGTTGTTCAACCGGGAGATAATTTATATGCTATTGCTCAGAGGTATAGTGTAACGGTTCAAGAGCTTGCGGATGCCAATAATATTACCAACCCATCGCTTATCTATGTTGGTCAATTGCTTCACCTGCCTTATTATCCTCATGTCGTACAATCAGGAGAAACACTATGGTCAATTGCCCAGAGATATGGAATAGAGATTGAACGCCTGATTCAAGTAAATAATATCGCAAACCCCTCATTAATTTATTCAGGTCAGACGATTCGTATTCCAGCTGCATTAAAACCTGTGACAGAAGTAAATGCATATACAACACAAATGGATGAGCAAGGCAGACAGGAAGTACTCCTTCTAGGAAGAAATTTTACGTACCTTTCACCATTTACGTACAGTATTACAGCCGAAGGGTCAATAACTGAATTACAAGATTTACAAGTTATCGAAGCGGCTCGTGCTACCACAACTTCACCACTACTAGTATTGACAAATTTTGTGGAACAAAGCTTCAATTCCGATATAGCAGCTACTATTCTTCGCAGTTCAGACTTACAAAATACGTTGATTACCAACTTGTTAGATACAATGAGAGCAAAGGGCTATACGGGTTTAAACATTGATTTTGAATATGTTTATCCGGAAGACCGAGAGAATTATAATGAATTTCTACGTAGGGCAGTTGCTAGATTACACCCGGAAGGATTTACAGTCTCCACAGCTCTGGCACCCAAGATTAGAGAAGATCAGCCAGGTTTGCTTTATGAAGCCCATGACTATCAAGCACATGGAGAAATCGTTGATTTTGTTGTACTAATGACGTATGAGTGGGGTTGGGCTGGTGGTGAGCCGTGGGCTATTGCGCCAATTAATGAGGTACGCAGAGTATTGGATTATGCAGTAACAGTAATTCCACCGGAAAAAATCCTCATGGGTATACCACTATACGGAAGAGATTGGAGAATACCGTGGGAAGAGGGGACACTTGCAAGAACTGTAAGCCCCCAAGAAGCAATTAGACTGGCAGCAAACTATGGTGCTGCTATTCAATACGATGAAACCTATCAATCCCCTTACTTTCGTTATGTTGACGAGGCTGGTCAGGAACACGAAGTATGGTTTGAGGATGCACGCAGTATCCAAGCTAAGTATGACACGGTGAAAGAATATGGCTTAAGGGGATCAAGCTTCTGGGTTTTAGGTATGCGTTTTCCGCAAAATTGGCCTATTCTTCAGGACAATTTCACGGTTAGGAAGTTGTAGGTGTATGAAGGTGAGCTTTCATAGATCATAATCGCTCGAGTGTTTCTCTGAAAAGCTCACTGAATTTCTTTCTGTCTTCTTCTGTAAAAGGTTTCGGTCCTTTTGTTCGTTTGCCACTTTTTCTTTCCATGGCACTGAGGTATCTTGTTTGTAATAGTTGATCGATATTTTCGTTTGTATATGTAAAACCCTTATGATGTAGTACAATGCATCCCTTTGCTAAACCTAATGAAGCGAGACCGTAATCTTGTGTAACAATGATATCGCCTTTTTCCGCCAGTTTCATGATCCGGTAATCGGCTGCCTCTGCACCTGAATCAACATAGATTGTTTCCACACCTGGAGGTTGCTCTTCATTGGAAAAATGAGAAAAGCTTGAAACGAGAATAACAGGAATGTCTACGTGCTTTGCTTCAGATATAATACTACTTTTTACAGGACAAGCATCTGCATCTACATAAATTTTCATGATATTCACCTTTTCCTTATGTGCTAGAATTCGCTATGAATACTATTAATGACTTCTTGAAGTAATTCTGCTGTAATTTTTTCTACAAAAGATGCATTTCGTACAGATAGATCAAGTGATTTAACATGTTGACAGAGAATAGAACCGGTTGTGATAGTTTGTTCATCTAATTTTACATGAAGAGGAAAGTCTGAGGAAACATTTGAGATTGGACAAACCAAAGCCAAACTGCTGAGTTGATTAAAGAAATTATTACTCACTACTACCGCAGGTCTTCTTCCGCGTTGTTCAAATCCCCTTTGCGGATTAAAGTCTAAAAAATAATATCTCCTTGTTCAGCATTATACATTACAAGTCTTCCCTTCCTACATCATTACCTGTGTCAAATTCCTTCATGGATTCTGTTAATTCTTTATTTGATTCATTTATATCATAATTGGCAAACCTTTCTTGAATGCTTAAGGGTCGACTGGATTTTTCCAATATAATACCATGCTCATTTATGTTAAATGATAACTGGTCACCAGCTTTTAAATTCAGCATGCGCCGGATTTCGATAGGTATTGTAACTTGACCTTTGCTGGTTAACTTAGCTTCAATCATAATTAATACGCCTCCAATTCCTTACATTTCCTTACTTACTATTATTATATTCCTATTTATAAAAATTGCCAAAAGTACATATTGAATAGAAGTCTTGACACTCCCACAGCTGAAGCAATGGGATTCTAAAGTACCAAACCGTTCGCAGTCCATTTCTGTTTTGTACTAGTCTTTAGTTAAGGGGTGTGTCATCACCCCATCCTGCTTCGTTCTATACACCTTCGGTGTACATGTGCCTAACAGGCGGTATTGCTGTTACCACAATACTAGGGTTATGATGCTTTCTTCTTGTTTTTCTTCTCT
>NZ_JARZFX010000016.1:0-66316 GCF_036026595.1 Virgibacillus tibetensis
GTTTAATTTTATCACTAATTATTATTACGTTCATCGTAATTGTAAAAATTCACATGGCAAATCACATCGAAATCACAAGAAGGATATATTATTTACACCTACACGAATATGTGTGTGAATTACTTTATGATTTCATGTCTATTTAGTAATAAAACATTGATAGAACAAAAAAACACATGTGATTTCTGCTGTGAAATCGCATGTGTTTTTGCTTATGAACCTCTGAAGTAAATCCGTTTAAAAATCCGGCATACACATGCCAGTTTGTTGTTTGCAGACGGTGCTTCTATCAAAGATGTACAATCCCGACTCGGCCATACCGATATTAAAACCGCGATGGATATTTACACTCATGTGACCGATGAAGCGAAGGAGAATACAGCGGAGATGTTCCAGAAGTACATGACATTTTAGCTCGGGTTGTTCAAGGGGTATTCAATTCCAAATTAGGACATGAAAAAGCCCTCTCTGCTTTATAAGAGCAAAGAGGGCAAACCCTTGGTATATAAGGTTTATTAACGTTTTGAGAAATATACCTGTGAGTTTTAAGTATACCTAATCCATTGAAATCCTTTTGTATCAATGTTTTACAAGTTTGCATTTGGATAAAAATGTATGAACAGGTATTGAAAATGGTATTACTTGAACCAATTTGAACCAAAATGATGGATGTTAGTTGAATACAATAACCCCTCTATAAAACTAATTTTCTCTTGACTTAAATTTAATCCTAAATATAATCACATACACAATACCATCAGTTTACTCATCATTATTCTATTTATACTGATTTTCCAGGTTGTTATTTTCCGAATTGTTCTCCTACTCATTAATTCTAAATGAAATCTTAACTACTCCACAATAGGTTCTGTAAAGTTAGATAAATCCCCCCATAAATTTGTTAGCAATACATCATCACTGTTAGGACGTATATTTTTCTCTTTTGGTATTTTGACAAAGACCGGAACTTGCATTGCATTACCCGTTATAATTACTTCACCTTTTCCTAAACTAGGAATCATTTGATACGAACTTTTATCAAGCGTTGGCATAGTATTCTCTAGCATGCGCAAATCTTTCTCATTTACAAGACGATGTATAAGGTAATTATGTGTTTGTGATAAAATAGTTGGTGAAATATCCGCAGGACGTTGACTTGCAAGCGTCAAAAAACAGCCAAACTTTCTACCTTCTTTAATAATCTCTTCAAACACTGATAAACGATAATCTTGCCAATCATCACCGTTGTTTCTATACTCAGCATTTAAAATATTATGAGCTTCATCGATAATCAAATGTCTTGTTTGATTGATACTTTGGCCTGCAACTTTAAATCTATGTTCATCATAAATCATTTTTGATATCAGCATAGGAATTAAACGGGTGACTTCTTCATTTGCATGAACTAGAGAGATTATATTCATTGCCTTATATTTCCCTGAAATATCATCATAAACATCAATAACCTTTTCTAGACTATCAAATGATGTTTTTATCCGATTAAATAATGGATTAATATGTTCAATATTGGCAGACTTCCATGCAGAAACATAAACTCTTTGAAACTGAAGAAAATAGTTAAGACTTTGAATAGGAGTAGCACTATTAAATAAAGCACTGAGTTCTCTCTTCAAATCATCAAGTTTAAGTTCTTCCTTTCCTTGTTGAGTAATTTGCCCATTTTCAAGAATCATTATTCCCGTTGCTGACTTTATCTCCAAATTACCAAAATGATTTTTTATAAGATTATCTTCAAGCCCTTGAAAATAACCTTTTTCAACACCTAGACTTTCAGCAGCTGATATCCAATTATCAAGTGCGTCACCAGCCACACTTTTAGTACCCCTAATGATTGATATTAATAACCCAATCTCTAGTTTTGCAAAGCTCTCTGCATCCTGTACTTTCTCTTTATAAGTCTTTAGTGCTGTTCGTAAAAAAGGTACCTGAGTTGCCGGTCGAGCATCAAACAATATTGCTAAAATGTCAGCGTCAAATAAATAATCTTTTTTCACCGGCAATTTACGACCTTGACCCTCATTTCTAGTATTAACTTCAAAAATTTCTTTATGTTCCATTTTTACACCAAACATATCTAAACCTGTATATTCCCCGTTAAAGTCTATAATAAAAAATTGAGACTTTTGAGTAATTTGCAGATAATATTCAGATCTAAAAAGCTCTAAAAATAATTTATGTAAAGTATTTGATTTTCCACTACCAGTATTACCAAAAATCCCAATATGTGATGCAAAAAAATTATTGATAGACAGTTGTATTGGTTGTCCTTCTAGGATTGATTCTCCAATAGCAATCGTTGATTCAGTATAATCAATTCCATAAATAATTCTCAGTTCTTCTTTTGTAGTTAAAGTTACTTCATTACCAATCATCGGAACATACTGACTAGTAACTTCAAATTTATCTCCGCATATTACTCCTTTCACTTTTAGAGTTATTATACGATTAATAGAATTCTTAGTATATCGATTATCGAATTCAGTACTTCTAATCGTATTTTGTTGATCTATGATCTTTTCCGTTGAAACTGTTGCAATAATTTTAACTTCATTTTGATTAATAGTTAGAAATGCACCTATTTTAGGTCCCGTCAAAATATCTCCATACCATATAAACTCAGCATCATTAGACATATGATACATACCAACCTGAGATATATCACCTTCAACACCTACAATCACACCTAATCTTTTATTATGCATTGTCATCCTTGGATTCCTCCAATTTAGTACCACTTAAAATATTCGTTAGGTTTGATAGAGTAAAGCTAAACCATTCATTGCTTTTATCGTCAACATTCTTATTATTATAATCATCTTCAAAATTTTCAGGTGTCAAAATTTTGAAATTGAATCTTTCATTTTCGAAATTCAAGTTATTTAAAAAGGTTTGTCTATCACTATCTGTATACCCAAATACATACACCATCAGTTCAGGATTTTGTACTGCTCGTTTAACCATTTTTGCAATATGTTTATCTTGAAAAGAAAATCCAATAACAAATAAAACTGATTGTGGCTTATCTAATTCCATTTGAAAAATACGCAACATTTCATGAAAATGATTACTTTCAAAGGTGGTTGAGGCTTCATATCCGTCTGGTTTAACAATAACTGGTTCATTAACTACTTCATTTTTTATTAAAATATTTTCATCTTGTTTTTCCCAATTGATTGATCCGTGTGGCTTTATCAATGTTATCGATGGGATTTCATTGATATAATTATCATTTAATCCCTTATAAGAAACCGTTCGATTAAAATTTGAACTGTCTAAGTAGCGATCAAAGTACCCAGTAGCTCCATCATTAAATACTAACTTATACTTTTTTAAAATCTGATCAGTTGCTTTTTCAATATACAAGTCATAATTAGTCGTAAAGATATTCACATTCTTTGGTATCTGTCGGGAGTTAGATAAGTTCAAAATTGAAACAACGCTCTCTATAAACTTTTGATAGTTTCCCAAAACTGTATAAGTATTTTTTTCAGCTAGTTCAAACTTACTCGTCGTTAATAATTTTTTACTAACCTCCTCAACCCGTTCAAATAACTGCTCATTAGCCGACTTGCCATTTATATCATGAAATGCTCCCATTAATGGAATAGCGGGTACTGATGTCCCGGAACCTAAAAGAAAATTAAGTTGTTTAGTGATTGCTAGTTTTCGCAATTGTTTTATTATATCTTCACTCATCTTCATACTCCCATCTCAATTATATTATCTATACTTAAAATTGTTTTTCAGATTTTGTAATATACCGAATCGAAACTATAAAAAAGGCATCAACATTTCTGCTGATGCTTGAAAATTTGTTACTTTTTGTCAACCTGTCACATTTCTTCATTAAGAGACAGCACTTTCCATCATAGCTTCTTCCATTAAATGAGTCATAATAACTTCTGTCTTTAAATTAAACATTTCTTTGTTGTAGCTGTCTGGTAATGTTTCATCTAATAATTCTTCTATTTCAAATTTAACAGCTTGTCTAGGTTGCTCATCTTTATACCAATCAATGACATTTGTTTTACTTTGGTCATTTTTAAGAGACTCGTATAATCTCCTAGCAGATAACTTCACTTTTTCTTCTTCTTTTTTCGTTAACTTGTCCTTTTTTAACAAGTCATATATTTCTAGCTCTTTTTCAGTCAAACCTTCTTTGACATGACGTTCATCTTCTTGTTTTAGATTATCTACAAAGTCAACTAAATCTTCATAATAATCCTCATTTGTCGAGTTACCAGCATTATAGCGATTGATTAACTCTTTATATCGCTCTACAAAATTGGTACGCGTTTTATTATCTTCTAAAAGTTTGTTCAACTTATCTTCAATAAATGATCTCAGCTCTTGAATCTCTATATTTTTATAAGGGGACTCCTTGATTGTCCGACGAATATCATCCGTATTTATTTCTGATAAATTTAATGTTTTCATTGTTGTAACTTCGTATTTATTTTCTCCCGCATCTTCTTTAACATATTTAGATTGCACACTTAAATCTAGAGTCCTACTAAGTGCTATTTTTGCACTTTCAATATTTTCTTCTCTAACAGAGGCTTTAATCATATCACCTAAATAAAAAATAATAGATAGATAATTATTTTTCCAATCAAACTCAAATATTTCTGGTTTACAAGCTTCATATATGTTTTTACACAAATTTACATATATCTTAAATTCCTCATGATATTCATCTTTATCTAGTAAGATATTCGTATACTGTTGAAAGAGATCAATCTGATCAAATGTTTCATTCCTTTGGAGTATTTCATCTAATCTTATGTTTAGTTGATTACAAAACCTTATTGTTTCTTGAATGACATCTTCTAATAATTTTATTTGTTCTTCAATATTTTTGACAGGCATGTTGTCATCACTATCGGGATTTGCATAATCACCAAGGGCTTCCTTCATATATTTAAATAAATTCAGATAATCAACAATCAATCCTGAATTCTTCCCAGGAAACACCCTATTAATCCGAGCAATTGTTTGCATTAACGTATGACTTTTCATCGGTTTATCTAAATAAATGGTTGAAGTATTTGGTGCATCAAATCCTGTTAACCACATGGCACAAACAAAAACAAGTGATAATGGATTTTTAGGATCTTTAAAGTTATCTTCTATGTCATGTCCATTTTCATCAATGTGATTCATCCGTTCACGATGTTTCTTGAAATCTAGCCCCTCATTTTTAAACCTTTCATCCTCATCGCCATCTTCACTAACAACAACAGCCATCTCTACTTGTTGCATATATTTAATTTGCCTATTAAGTCTTTCTCGTTCTTCTCTTGATGAAGCACTGGAACGCTTTTGATATAATTCTTTTAACTTTTCATTCCAGTAATACTTTACTTTGTCATACATTCGTACAGTAGTGAATTTGTCTACCGATATAACCATCGCTTTACCTAGATATCCTCTGTTAGGGAAATGTTCAACAATGTCTTTTGCAACTATATTTAATCGGTCATCCCGTTTTAACACTTCATTCGTTTTCGAATAGTAGTTAGATAGCTTTTCCTCTTCTTCAGGAGTCAGGTTTTCATCTTCAATGATTTCTAAATAGTCATCTTCCAAAAAGTCATTTGTTAACCATACTTCAGGCACTCTTCTTGAGTAATATAAAGGTACAGTTGATCCATCTTCAATCGATTGAGCAAAGTTATATTCACTAACATAATCTCCGAACCATTGATTCGTAAGACGTTTAGAACCTAACAATGGGGTTCCTGTAAAAGCAATATATTGAGCATTAGGTAAAGCCGTCCTCATGTTTTCTGCTAATGATTTGTACTGCGTCCGATGTGCCTCATCCACAATAACAACAATATCATTTCGGTCTGATAAAAGAGGGTACTTCTTCCCCTTTTCGTATCGAAACTTTTGAATTAAGGTAAATAAAAAAGGCTTATTCGTGCGGAGGACACTTCTTAATTCTCCGCTATTCTTAGGGTTAGCCGCATCTTCTTCGGTAATCGTTTCTGTTCTCAAAAAGTTTTTATAAAGTTGGTTATCTAAATCATTCCGGTCTGTCACCATAAAGAAAGTAAAGTTTCCTGTTATCTTTCTATTAATCTTATTCATAAACATTGCCATAGAATAGGACTTTCCACTTCCTTGTGTGTGCCAGAACACACCAAGCTTTCCATTTAATTCGTCCCGTCTTTTAAATGCTTCTACCCCATTGTTTACCCCTAAATACTGGTGGTTTTTAGCTAGGATTTTCATTCTTTTGTTCTCATACAAAATAAAGTTTTCCACATAGTCTAGTAACGTCGCACGTTGCAATAAACTACCTAACAGGTATTCAATACTGGTTCCACCTGACCGAATTAACTTACGGTCTACTTTATCCTCTTCTGTCGCTCTTAACCATTCAAAGAAGTGATTATAGTGTGCTGTATAACTACCAACTCTTGTTTCTGTTCCATTCGATAGTACACAAAACTGGTTAAAGTGGAATAGTTGCGGAATATCACGAATATAATCTTTCAGGTTCTTTTCGTAAGCTGTTCGTAACTTTATGTCCGAATTCTTTAGTTCAATAAAGACTAATGGTAGTCCATTCACAAATAGAAGTAAATCTGGTCTACGATGTTGTGTTTCTCCCTTAATCCACATTTGTGAAACAACTGTAAATGTATTATCTGTTACAGTATTATAATCCAGTATTCGGATTGTTTCGTGTTTCTTCTTACCATTCTCTTCAAACTCTACACTAATGCCGTTTTTTAACTTTTTATAGTTATCATAATTAATTACCTCTAACTCTTTATCCGAAAATGGTATCCTAAACTCTTCTACAACCTGTCTCAGAAAATGTTCTGGAATATTGGGGTTTAAATCCTTTAGACTCTGATATAAGACTTCTGGTAGAATCACTTCCTGAATATTTGAGCGTCCAGTCCCGTCTTCTTCATGTTCTAATACATTCAATGAAGAAAAGACTTTAGTTGAACTAATATTTGCGTCTATCCATTTATATTGATCCTTATCCGTTAAAGCTTGAATACACGCCTTTTCAATCATATCTTCCGTAATAATCTTTCGCATACTATCCCTCCTCTACTTCACCTCAATTGTACCGTTCATCAAACGCGGTAACAGGAGATCTCTTTGTTTTCTTAAGTTTTGGTTAGATAACATTATCCTTTTTATTTTTTCCAAAAATGGTTTTGTTATCGTATTAAACTCTACTAATAATTCATTACTCGGATATAGTATTTTTAACCCTTCAAATTTGCCCTTACTTAAGTTAGTCATCGTGGCTCCAGTTGCTCCAAACAGTTCAATGGTTTTTTTCATAGACTTTAAAGTAAAGAAAGCCCATTCTCTTAATACAGAATCTTTTAATACTATAGAATTTATCTGTTGGTTGGTGTGAGCAGGAAACATATTTAGTGAAACTACCCCACCAGTACCTATACAGCTTACCATTATAGAATCTTCGGGAAGTAATTTATTAACCTGACTTTCACTTCCTTCATTACTCAAATAACTTTCTGTTTGCGCTGTAAATACATTTCCGTGCATATCAGGTGTTTTAATAAACATTATCTCTCCATCATAATATTCTGGTACTTTTGTTGAAGGGGTTTTCCCAGTAATGACTTCTCCAAGGCTTTTCACTCTCTTCACTTCCCAACCTGTAGGAAGACCTTTTTCAAATTTAGTATTTTCATAACCAGGAAACCTCATTCGAACAAACCATTCTTTATAAACTTCTTCGGCTAATTTCTCTAAGGTTGCTATTCTACGATTATTATTTTCAATTAGTTTATCGTAAGTAGAAAGGAAATTTGCTATTTTTTCTTGTACTTTCAAATCAGGAATATTTATTTTTAGTTTTTTAATAAAATTACTATCTGCTCTCTGTCGTCCACTTGCGCCGCTCATGCTATTAATTGCTGGTAACACAATACTATCGGTTTGAGCTAAATAACTAACAAACTCAGTTAATGTTTCGTTTTGTTTTCCTTTAAAAACAAATAATTCTGTAGATCCAAATCCTATGTCTGAACTTTCCAAAAAAGCTCTCGCTATTTTTCTATTTTCCAAACAAGGAGTTATCCTAGAGAATAACACATCCCCAGACTTAAATTTATTAGAACTCTGTCCCGTATATTCTTCCCTGTTTTTTTCAAATACATTGAAAGAACTTTCATCTATATCCGCTATTCCAATAAAGGGGTATTCTTTGTTTTTTTCTAATTTCACTTTTGGGTTAAACTCAATTACATCCTGAAACCTAACCTCTCTCCACTCACTCATATTCAATCACCAAGCTATCTAAATTACGTTCAATTTTCTTTTCTATTACTTTTGCTTCATCATTCAGTAGTTTAAACTCATCATTTAATCCTGCTAAATTTGCTTTAAACTCCTCTGCTGTCATTCCATCATCTTCAATAACAACCCCTACGTACCTTCCCGGGTTTAACGAATAATCTTGGTCAATAATTCCGTCTTCTCCTTCTAGGTTTGCTACTTTGCATAGGCCGATAACATCTTGATACTTTCCATTAGGGAATCGTTCTAGTAACCAATCAATTTGCTTTTGGAAATATTCTTTTTCTTCTCCTGCTTCTGCTCGATCCCTACTATCTTCATACTCTTTTATTAATTCATAAAAGCTTGCAGAATCTCCTTCATATAAACGCGTAATGATAGATAGATTCTTTATTTGTTCATCGGAGAACTCTCTAAAAGTTCGATTTACTTGTGTAAATGTATTTCGGGTATCGATAAATAATATTTCATCTTTCTTTTTTTGTTGTTTATCAAAGAACCATAGTGTAGCAGGTAGCGTTACCGTACTAAACATATTCGAAGGAAGGGAAACCATTTGTGAGATTACACCATCTTCTATTAAACTTTTTCGAATCTCTTTTTCACTATGTCCTGCATCTGAAGCTGAGTTCGCCATAACAAGTCCAGCTCTTCCTGTTTTATTTAATGCAGTTGCAAATTGATTAATCCATAAATAGTTAGCATTAGGTACTGTTGGTTTTTTTCCCTTTGTTTGAGGAACACCATATGTATTAAACCTCTTTTGGTCTTTTACTAGGTCTAATTCAACATTGTCCACATTAAAAGGAGGATTAGCTAACACATAATCAAAGTTACCAAAAGAATCATAGGGGTCGGCATAATAAGAGTTCGCTTCCGTTATTTCTCCGCGTATATTATTTAAGAATAAATTCATTTTTGCTAACTTTACCGTTTCTCCCGTCCGTTCCACTCCGTATGCTCTTAAATTTAAAGGTGTCCCTCCATTTTTTTGTTTATGTTCATTTGCATAATGTGCTGTTTGTACAAACATTCCACCTGATCCACATGCGGGGTCTAAAACTTTCCCTTCTGAAGGCTGTAGCACTTCTACCATATAACGAACAACGCTTCTTGGTGTGTAGAATTCTCCTCCACCTTGACCTTCTGCCAATGCAAATTCACCTAGGAAGTATTCGTATACTTCACCGAATATATCATTTTCCACATCCGTTGGGATATCATGGAAGTTCCTTAATAAACGATTTAGAATTTTGTTATTATCATCTGAACTCAAGTCATGGTAACTATCTTTCGGTAATACGCCGACAAACTCGGGTGAATATTTTTCTATACCTTCCATCGCTGATTTTATTTTATTTGCAATATCTTCTTCTTCACTAAGATTTAGTAGGTATTCGTAACGCGAATGATCAGGTAAATAAAATCCACATTTCTCAATTGCAATTTCCTCTATTTTCTTTTCACGTCTTCCGCCTTTTAAAGCATCATACTCTTCTTCTATTTCTTCTCTGTATTGTTCAAATTTACTATCCGCGAACTTTAGAAAGATTAATCCTAATACCGGTGTAGAATATGCAGATGCTTTTAAACCTGAATTAGCACGAAGATCATCTGCTACACCCCACAATTTTTTCTTTAACTCATTTATTCTATCTTGCTTCAATTCAATTTCCCCCTATAAGATAACAACAATACAAATAATAATTCTTACTAAAATTTATAGTTCATAATGAATTATTTATTTTATCAAACTATTTATTTATCTGAACAAATCATTTTCATGTAGCTCCAAAAGGTCTACTTGATTTACAATTGCTACGTTTTGAAAGTATAGCCTAAAGTATTGGGTCTTTTTCATTATTCCATATCTTATCTTTCTATTTATATTCTATCATATAAAGGACTTGCTCAATTATATTTTGAAGAAAAAAAGGGAGTTGTTTCTCCCTTTTAAATATAGCCTCTTTTTTTCAGGCTAGTAAAACTGTTATCACTATTTACTACTAAATGATCAAGCACTTCGATGCCTAATAACTTTCCAGCTTCGACTAATCTCTTTGTAACATTAATGTCTTCCATCGACGGCTTTATATCACCACTTGGATGCTGATGTGCAACAATTACACTTGCTGCGTTATTAAGTATCGTTGATTTAAACACCTCACGTGGATGAACGAGTGAGGAATTCAACGAACCAACATGACAACGATGAACTGCGATAACATTATTTTTCGTATTTAAACACATAACAAAAAACACTTCACGATCATCACGCCCAATAAAGCGAGACGCTATCTTCGCTCCGTCCTCTGGGCTACGAATAATGTAATTAACTCCTTCTTCTGCCTCTCGAATAATTTGTTCAATGCGAACTACTTCTAAAATGGTTTCCATTTAGATCAACCTCTCTATAATTTTTTTGACCTTTTTGGTCACCATATAGAGAATCTCCGCATCGATTATTGTCAAGTGGCGCAAGTAGCAAAGCTATCAAGTGATTCGTATATGTTTTGGGGAAGCCCAATGAATTAGGGTGCGTTAAAAGCGTTAATTGCTTTCTACGCACCCTTATCCTACTTGGCTGACTCAAAACATCCGAAGAACGAAGACCCTTTACATAATCGATAATTCGTCTCTGCTTTATAGACGCAATAGGAGATTATAATTAGCCTCGAAACCCCATGCACTCCACACAAAAGGGACCCTCTCCTACCTATTCATCGTCTTAGAAAATATCGAATGTCTTTACATACGCTCCATTTCCTTTAATAAATTAGAAAGGGACCTTCCCAACCATCTTGTACTTCCAGTATTTTAAATAACTATTTTTTGCTCTTCAGCTCCTGCAAACTTCCAGTCTCCATCTTCTTTCACAAACTTCACATGATAGATGTGGTAATAAGAATCCCCGCCGACGCCAACATCTTGGGGAGGGATTTCTTTCGTTTGTTTCAGTACAAAATGTTTGCTACCCTTCTCTAACACTTCTAAATCATATTCTGGACCGTAAAATGTTATTGTTCCTGGTGGATTCCAGTACATGGCATATTTTATATTGATGAGTGATTCCATTCCTTCTTCCGCTACAAGATGCTTCACTTTTGGATAGAGCAATTGATACAATTCTACATAGAACGGACTGTTCGGATCGACTCCGGTTTCATAAATTTTTTGCGCTTCTTCAATGCTATAATATTTCTCATACAGATGATCTATACCATCTTCTAAAAAAAATTTCTCTAACTTACTATAGTTTGCTTTCATCATATTCTTTACTGTATCATCCTGTGATACTGCCTGTATAACAAATGGTTTAAATGAATGTTTGACAATCCCAATCTCATCATATTCCTTATCCAATGCTTTTACAGCCGCTTCTGTCATTGAATGGTAAGGTTCTATTAAGTTTTCGTATTCTCCAACATTATTTATTCCATAACCAGCTGCTAATTCTTTCTCTCCATTATCATCTAACTTATAGTAACGCATAAACCGGATACCGTATGTTTCTGAAATTGTTCCGTCTTCGTAAATATTTAAATTCGTACGTATCCCGTTCATAAAAATCCTGACTGGTTCATTATTTTGTAAAGCATATATTTCGTAAATCTCTGCGCTCCCGTCCTCTCGGTAATCACCTAATATTAATTCAGGGAGTCCATCACCATTGATATCCCTAAATTCATAGCCGTAGGTGTCAGAAAGCCTATCGATTAAGTAACCATCTTGTGGACCCAAATCTTCCGCCATTAACCTCTCCACATCCCATTGTTCTTCAATAGCTGTTCTATAAAGCTCCATTAGATTATTATAATAAGAATAGCCATTCAAAAACGCAGTCGTATTTAACAGAGGGTATACATAGGTTTCGTCATCTCTTTTATCTTCTACAGTATGTTCCGCACCCTTCACTAAGATATTCCTTACTTCACTTGCTCTTAACTCAGGATTATATGACCATATGAGCGCTGCTGCTCCTGATACCATAGGTGTCGCAAAGGATGTTCCTTTGACTGTCATTTGTTCATTTTTATTTTTGTTGCTGTCAACAAGCAAGTTACTCGCAGGGGCAGCAAGATCTATTGCTGCCCCATAGCTAGCCCATTTCGGTGCTTGGTAACTATCATTTCCTTTTGGTTCAGCCCCACCTACGACTATAATATGATTTTGAATATCCTTCAATTCCGTTGCAATATTTCTTCCTATATTTGAAGCTTTATCATATGTACTTTGATTGATATTAGTAAAAACACCTGTATTTACTGCCTCTGTCGCAGTTTCGTCAGTCCACTCTTCATCTTTATCTTCATCCGTTTCATGCACAAATCTCTGTTTACCATTACCAGCTGCTTGTACAATTAAAAAATCATTATTTTTATCAGCTAGTAGACGATCTAAAATTATGATTAATTGCGCGGAAACTTCATCTTGTGAATTCTTGACGTCTTGCAAGTAACCGTTATATGTAAAAGCACCCCTTTTCCATAAAATTGTGTTCTTCCATTTTTCTTCACTGTCAGGTGGGAATCCCCATGAATTATTGATTATTTTTACACCTTTATCAAGATTCGATTTGAGTATTGAAAAAATATAAGGTTCAGTCACACCGTTCATTGAGACATCATCACTTAATTTATCAGCATACTCGCCAATAGCATTGAAATTAATCTTTGCAACTCCTGCCGCAACTCCTCGAAAATCATATGGATTTTTATCTTGATCTGCTACAATAAATTTAGTCACCCACCTTGCGTGACTATCAAAAATTTTCTCGTCGTTACGGTTCGTAGTCCAAAAATCTTTACCATGACTATTATCCGGAATCACATTACCTTTCAAATCAGCATCATAAACAGCATCTTTTTCTTCGCCTAAACGACCTGTTTCCAATACGGCTACTTTAACCTCATGAAGTTTTTCTTTATGATTATCTACATATTCCCAAGTTTCGGGAGCATTAATTGCTACTGTCCACCAATTTCCATCAACAGTAGCATTTTCTTTTGAACGGTCAAGGTCATTATCATTTAAATCGGAAATGAATGATGGCGTTGATGTATGCGCAAACTCCACTAACTCAGTATCCTGGAAACGATTCGCAAGTTCCCTAAGAGCGCCAATTGAACTCTTTTCTACTTGAAGTTGCAGCAAATTGATTGCACCCTCTAGTTTTCCAACCACAACACCATCGACCATCTCTGCAAGTTCTTCAGCTTGACTGTCCGAAACTTCTGATGTTAGATAAATATTTAACAGATTATCATAAAAATAGATTTCCTCTTCATTATCGTAGCCAATAGCGTCATTAGAAGGGATATATACAAAATCGCCATTCTCATACGTAATTATCTTTTCTTCACTAGCAACTTCTACTTTTTCCAATATTTCTTCCGGGCTTTCCTTAGTAGATGGATTACTATTTTTTTCTTTCAAATAGAAAAAAACGCCTATACTAATGATAGCAACTAACAGTAAGGCGAGAATGTAATTTTTTCGCAATATGAAATACCTCCTGCATATTTTCCTGAAATTTGCATTAACTTGCCTTATTATATCCTTTTTATCCCAATTTCGCTATTAGTTTTCTGTATTTCTCATCGTAGGTCACGTTAACATCAAAAAGACTCGACATAAAACAATTACATACAATTAATGCCAGAAATGAAGCATGAACAAGACGAAGATGCCTTAAACTTACTAAACTCGATTTAAAGAAAAACATACAAAAACACCGACATTTGTGCCGGTGTTTAAATGTAATATTATGCGTTGTATCACGACTTGTATCAAAAAATGCATGCAAACCCTTGATATGACAACATTTGTCTTAACGTTTTGAGAACTGTGGTGCACGACGTGCGCCTTTAAGACCGTATTTCTTACGTTCTACCATACGTGAATCACGTGTTAAGTAGCCTTCACTTTTTAGTGCAGGACGGTATTCTGGATCTGCTTTTAGTAATGCACGAGCGATACCATGACGGATCGCACCAGCTTGACCAGTAAATCCTCCACCATGTACATTTACTAGTACATCATAAGTGCCTTCTGTTTCAGTAGCTGCTAATGGTTGGTTCAGGATTAGAAGCTGTGTTTCATATGGGAAATAGGCTTTCGCCTCACGACCATTTATTAATACATTTCCAGTTCCTGGAACTAAACGTACACGAGCAGTTGATGTTTTACGACGACCTGTCCCGTAATATTGTACTTGTGCCAAATTGATTTACCTCCTTTTAGTTACCCGCGAAGTTCATAGACTTCTGGTTTTTGTGCTTGGTGATTGTGTTCAGGACCTCTGAATACATGCAGTTTTTTGCTCATTTTACGGCCAAGTGGACCTTTAGGAAGCATACCTTTTACTGCAAGCTCAAGCATTTGCTGTGGATATTTAGTACGCATTTCATCTGCATTACGTTCTTTAATTCCACCTGTATATCCTGAGTGACGGTAGTACATTTTGTCGTTAATTTTATTACCAGTTAACTCTATTTTTTCAGCGTTGATGATAATTATATTATCACCAGTATCAGCGTGTGGTGTGTAAGTTGGTTTGTGCTTTCCACGAAGGATCGCAGCAACCTCACTCGCTAAACGACCAAGACGTTGGCCTTCAGCATCCACAACAAGCCATTTGCGTTCGATATTCGATTCATTCGCCATGAAAGTTGTGCGCATGATTGTTTCCCTCCAAATTTAAAATATCTCGTTATTCCTATATTTCAACATAATTAGATTCCGGGGCTAATCATGGTTTAGAAATAAATAAAATGCCATAGATCATAATATACCATTTTAGTGGAATTTGTCAAGGGGTATACTAAGCTATTTTGCTTGTTAATGCAAATTCTTACTAATCTTCTCGGTACTTTACCTCCCATAAGTAGAGTCCCTGCGGTGGAACTGTCTCCCCTACAAGTCTTCGGTCCTTATTTTCCAGCAAATTTTCTATGTCAGAGGGTTTACGTCTTTCTTGGCCAATATCCAATAAAACCCCAATGATAATTCGTACCATATTATATAAAAAACCACTACCACGAAATATAAACTCTATTTCTGATCCTCTTTCCGTACATGAAGCTTTATAGATTGTTCTTTCTTTACTTCCTTTTGTTGTTGCCTTTGCTGAGGAAAATGTCGTAAAATCATGGGTTCCTACTAAGTAGCGACAAGCCTCCTGCATTGCTTCGATATTCAATGAATATGGAAATTGATAAAAATAGTTTCGTTTAAAAACATCTGCTTCTTTTTCATTCCAGACATAGTACCGGTATTCTTTTTCCATTACATCAAACCTTGCATGAAAGATATCTGGTACAACTTTTACTTCCTGGATGTATAAATCATCAGGCAGCAGCGTATTGAGCGCTTGCTTCCAATTAAGCACAGGTATGTCATAGGAGGAATCAAAGTGAATTACCTGTCCTTTAGCATGTACGCCTGTATCCGTACGTCCTGAAGCAATAATACGCACATGTTCCCCTTTATGCATTTTCAGTAATGCTTTTTCCAGTGAGCCATGGATCGTACGCTTATTAGGCTGAATCTGAAACCCGGAAAATTGGGAACCATCATAGTTAATAATGCACTTAAGTCTAACCACTCCGAATCCCCCTTTGCTAATCTTCACAGATCTGATCTAGTAATTTCTTGTATAGAATAACCCAGCTACAACTAATATAAACAATAGATAAATGAGTATATCACGCCTATTTATCCTTAACTCCCGAAGCTTTGTGCGGCCTTCTCCACCTTGATAGCCACGTGCCTCCATTGCCATAGCCAACTCTTCTGCACGTTTGAATGCACTAACGAAAAGGGGAACCAATAATGGAACAACAGCTTTAGCACGCTCTTTTACAGGTCCTGTTCTAAAATCAACTCCACGCGACGCTTGTGCTTTTGATATCTTTTCCGTTTCTTGCATTAATGTCGGTATAAACCGCAAGGAAATAGACATCATTAAAGCAAGCTCATGAACCGGGAATTTGAACTTTTTTAATGGATGGAGCATATCTTCTATTGCATCAGTAATCTCAATTGGCGTCGTTGTTAATGTTAATAGGGATGTAATAAGAATAAGCAGGAAAAAGCGCATCGAGATTGCGAACCCCTGGACCACACCACCAGAATATATTTCAAAAATAGAAAACTCAAAAATGACAGTACCTTCTTTTGTTACAAATAAGTGCAGAATAAAGGTAAATATGATTAAGAACCAAACAGGTGTTAAGCCTTTTATAATAAAACGTATTGGCACGCGTGATGCAATTACGCTAGCTGCTGCGAATGCTGTTAACGTAGCATAACTTAGTACGTTATTTGCAAAAAATACAATAAAGACGAAAAAGAATATGATCGTAATCTTCGTACGTGGGTCCAATCGATGAACCAGCGATTCTCCAGGAACATACTGACCTATTATTAACGAATTATTCATTGGAGTCATCCTCCCTGAATCTCTTCTGAATCGCTTGAGCTAATTCACTTACCGTTTGACGTTCAAATCGTATAGACTTACCGAATCTTTTTTCAAACAAATTTATAAATTGTACCATCTCTGGTACATCAAGCTGGACATTTTTCAATGCTTCCCTTTGAATAAAAACTTCCTCTGGCTTGCCCTCCATATATTTAGTACCTTTGTTCAAAATAATGACATGATCAGCATATTTAACCGCATCTTCCATACTGTGTGTGACAAGAATAGTCGTTAAGCCCTGGTTCTTATGCAAATTATAAAACATATCCATCATTTCTTTTTGTCCACGCGGGTCTAGACCTGCCGTCGGCTCATCCAGTACCAGTACCTCTGGTTCTATTGCCAGTACACCTGCAATTGCTGCTCTGCGCATTTGCCCACCGCTTAAATCAAAGGGGGAGCGCTTAAGTAAATCTTCAGGAAGACCTACTGCTGGTATAATTTTTTTAATGCGTTTATTAATTTCTTCCATGGCTACCCCAAAGTTTTGTGGACCAAAAGCAATGTCCTTTTCAACCGTCTCTTCAAACAGCTGGTGTTCAGGGTATTGAAAGACTACACCCACACGGCTGCGTAACTCTTTCATATTCTTAGGTTTCTCTTCAGCTGTTAAATGAAAATCACCAATAGAGACTTCTCCTTCACTAGGCCTGACTAGTCCATTTAGATGCTGTATGAGCGTCGACTTTCCTGAGCCGGTATGACCTATGACTGCAACGAATGAACCGGATGGAATATGAAATGAGAGATCATCAATTGCTTTATGGGCAAATGGTGAGTTACGTTGATATATATAGGTTACGTTCTTGAATGTAATGTCCATAAGTCCTCCAACAATTCCTCTTGATTTAAAGGTTCCTGGGTAATTTTTATTCCGACTTCTTTAAGTTCATCTGCTAAAATTGCAACAAAAGGTACATCAAGCCCTATTTTCCGTAGTGCTTCTTTTTTGGAAAATATTTCTCTCGGAAGTGCTTCGTCCCATATTTCTCCATTATTCATTACAATAACACGTTCAGCCTGAACAACCTCATGCAGATCATGTGTAATTGTAATTAAAGTAAGATCGTTTTTCTCCTGAACATCTGAAACGGTTTGCATTATCTCCTTGCGCCCCTTTGGATCGAGCATGGCAGTTGCTTCATCCAGAATAAGAACCTGTGGTGATATTGCAAGAACACTAGCTATAGCCACACGTTGTTTTTGTCCGCCAGATAAACGATGAGGTTCTGTTAGAAGATAGTCCTGCATACCAACTGCAGACAGTGTTTCGTCGATACGCTTAATCATTTCCTCTCTGACAAATCCCCTGTTCTCCATACCAAATGCTACATCATCCTGCACAGTCGTACCTACAAACTGATTATCGGGATTTTGAAAAACCATTCCGACATCTTTGCGGATATTCCAGATGGTATCCTGATTTACCTGCTGGCCATCGATGATAATTTCACCTTCCTGGGGTGACAGTAAACCATTTAGCAGCTTGGCAATAGTTGATTTACCAGATCCATTATGACCTATGATAGCAATCCATTCTTTTTCATAAATTTCAAACGTACAATTTCTCAATACCCAGGGCTGCTCATCTCCGTATCTGAATGATACATTTCTAAACTCTATTACTTTCTTTCTCATTATAAGTCACCGCTACCTCTCTGCTTGCGCCTGGGATTTCGCCTACTATGTAATTCTACAAAAAAATCGAAAAAACGCAATATTATTTATGTAGTTCTCTACTAGCTATTTTAAAAGCAATAGAGTGTGCTAAGGCAATTGTTGCAGCTCAATAGAGATACTCTGAGGCTGCAACACCTTGCAAATGGACATTTGTATATCTTTAGGGAGAAGACGCCTTAAACGGCCTCTGTGAGTCTTTTATCTACTACTTGCTTATGCGTCTGCTTCTGGACAGTCGCTTTCGCCTTTCAATACTAGATCTAGATTCAGCTTCTGAACAGTCGCTTTCGCCTTTCAATACTACAAAAAAAGGGCTTGGATTCACCTCGTTAAAGAGATTCAGTCCTGCCCTTGACGCATTTTGTTGCATTAAACTAGTTCTATTATTGCCATTTTTGCTCCGTCACCTTGACGAGCCCCTAGTTTAAGTACACGTGTGTATCCACCTTGACGGTCTTCGTAGCGTGCAGCAACGTCATCAAAAAGTTTCTGAAGAACACTTTCATTTTCGTTTGCTTCTTGGTTATATAGAAATGCTGCTGCTTGACGACGCGCATGAAGATCACCGCGCTTACCAAGCGTAATCATTTTATCTACTACAGATTTAAGCTCTTTCGCTTTTGCTTCTGTTGTTTCAATCCGCTCATGAATAATTAAATCAGATGCAAGATTGCGAAGTAGTGCCATACGAGTATCTGTTGTACGACCTAATTTTCTAGCCATGGACTATCCCTCCCTTTCTTGTTGTCTAAGGATCTATTATAAACCCCGAGGTTATTTGAACAACTGCATAGGGCCATGTCCAGCTCCAGCGCCTAACGGCTTGTATAATTCCCTCAATAAAGCCAAACTTACGTAGATTTCATTCTGTTCATTAGAGAACATTCCAGCCATCACGCGAGCTTTTCTTTAACTATATAACAGAGGAATTTCTGCCTAAGTACACCGTTGAACAGGCGCTTGTGCTTTTGTTCCATATCTAAAGGTGTCTGTATCAATCATCATCACGTAAGCCTAAGCCAAGGTCAATTAGTTTTACTTTTACTTCTTCTAATGATTTACGGCCTAAATTACGCACTTTCATCATATCTTCTTCTGATTTATTTGAAAGCTCTTGCACTGTATTAATACCAGCACGTTTCAAGCAATTATATGATCTAACAGATAAATCAAGTTCTTCAATAGTCATTTCCATGACTTTTTCTTTTTGATCTTCTTCTTTTTCTACCATAATTTCTGCATTTTGCGCTTCGTCTGTTAAGCCTACGAAAATATTCAAATGCTCTGTAAAGACTTTGGCTCCTAATGAAACTGCTTCTTCAGGTCGAATGCTTCCATCAGTAGATACATCCATTGTAAGTTTATCAAAGTTGGCAACTTGGCCAACACGTGTATTCTCTACTTGATAGGTTACACGTTTTACGGGAGTAAAAATAGAATCAATTGGAATTACGCCAATTGGTTGATCATCCCTTTTGTTTGCCTCAGCCGGGCGATAGCCACGACCACGTTCAGCAGTAATCCTCATATGCAAACTACCCTTGCTGTTAATGGTAGCAATAGGCAATTCTGGATTTAGTACTTCCACATCACTATCAAATGTTAGATCTGCAGCCGTAACTTTCCCTTCCCCCTGTACATCAATCTCTAATGTTTTCTCTTCTTCAGAGTAAATCTTTAGAGCTAGTTTTTTCAGATTCAAAATTATCGTAGTTACATCTTCAACAACACCATCAATTGTTGAGAATTCATGTAGAGCTCCATCAATTTGAACTGAAGTCACAGCAGCACCTGGAAGTGAGGATAGCAGGATACGACGCAAGGAGTTTCCTAGAGTGGTACCATATCCACGTTCAAGCGGTTCGACTACAAACTTGCCAAATGTAGCATCCTCGCTGATTTCTACCGTTTCAATTTTTGGTTTTTCAATTTCGATCATTCAATAAAACCCTCCTTTAAAACGTCGAAACCCCGGTTAGACCCATGTCTAACCGAAATTCCTCAAATAGGCAGTTGGCGTTTCTGCACTATTATATTTCTACGTACTTTCTTGTCTCTTGGATGCTGTTTGGTAAAGGTTTAACAACCTTTACACTTTTAGCTATCATAACCCATTATTGACAGGGTGACAAATTCTATACGGTATAATTATACACGACGACGTTTTGGTGGGCGACAGCCATTATGAGGAACTGGTGTTACATCAATAATCGCAGTGACATCTAAGCCTGCAGCTTGAAGTGAACGAATTGCTGCTTCACGGCCAGCCCCTGGTCCTTTAACTGTAACTTCGAGTGTTTTCATTCCATTTTCCACTGCAGTTTTGGCAGCACTTTCTGCAGCCATTTGTGCAGCAAACGGTGTTGATTTACGTGATCCTTTAAAGCCAAGTGCTCCAGCTGAGCTCCAGCCAATTACATTTCCTTGAACATCCGTAATCGTAACAATCGTATTGTTAAACGTAGAACGAATATGTGCTATACCTGTATCAATATTCTTTTTCACACGACGCTTACGTGTATTTGTTTTACGTACCATTGATTAGCTTACCTCCTTCACGTTATTTTTTCTTACCTGCAACTGCTCGACGAGGTCCTTTACGAGTACGTGAATTGTTTTTCGTTTTTTGCCCACGAACTGGCAGTCCACGACGGTGACGAACTCCTCTATAAGAGCCAATCTCGATTAAACGCTTGATGTTAAGTGATATTTCACGACGAAGGTCCCCTTCAATAGTGAATTCATCAATCGCTTTACGGATTTTGCCTAATTCATCTTCAGTTAAATCGCGAACGCGAGTATCTTCTGAAACGCCTGCCTCTTGAAGGACTTTCTGTGCGGTAACTTTTCCAATTCCATAAATATAAGTTAATGAAATGACTACACGCTTATCACGTGGAATATCAATACCTGCAATACGTGCCATAAATATTTAGCACCTCCTTGGTTATTAGCCTTGTTTCTGTTTGTGTTTCGGGTTTTCGCAAATCACCATTACTTTACCTTTGCGCTTTATTACTTTACATTTTTCACAAATTGGTTTTACAGATGCTCTTACTTTCATCATCTTTACCTCCTTTTATATCGGAGCCCGCTTATTTATAACGGTACGTTATTCGTCCTCTGGTTAAATCATACGGAGAAAGTTCAACCGTTACTTTATCACCTGGTAGAATACGAATGAAATGCATACGAATTTTACCAGATACATGTGCTAAGACCGTATGGCCATTTTCAAGCTCAACATTAAACATCGCATTCGGCAATGTTTCCTTTACGGTACCTTCCACTTCAATTACATCGTCTTTCGCCATCGTGTTGGTCTCCCTTCTTCAAATCAGTCACAACCTCATTGATAAATTTAGCTATGGCAAATCGTAACTTACCATTTGTGACACGACCAGTTTCTAGAAGGCTGCTTTGGACTTCCGGAGAAATGTAATCCATCGTTTCAATATGATGTAAATTCTTTTTCTTTGGTCGATCATATTTACGTTTTTCCCCATCTGCTAGCAGAACATACCGATCATCCATCACTTTTATGACTATCGCATACTGTCCCGCTTCACGTCCTTGCATAATACGAACAATTTGACCTATTAGCGGAATCGAATCATCCTCGTTCAACAACGATCACCTTCACTTAGGCTATAGTTTATATTGCTTCCCTTCTCGAAAAAGGGATACTTCTTTATTTCATACTGCGCCACATTTATATGAAGTAATCCACTTGTTTTCACAATTGCTTACGACACATATTATAACTATTAACACATAGAATTGCATCCATTGTGTGTCAAAAATACAGTTAAGCAGCTTAATTCTCGATTTCAGTTTGAATATCCCGGAACACCTGATCAATCTCCTGATCACCGTTCACAGCTACAAGATAGCCTCTATCTTGGTAAAAATCCAGCAAAGGTTTTGATTGCTCAATATTGACAGCCAGTCGTTTCTTAACAGTTTCGGCTTTATCATCATCACGCTGAATTAACCTAGTGTCATCCTTATCACATACACCCTCAGATTTAGGTGGGTTATATAGTACATGGTAAGTAGTTCCACATGTCGGACAAATTCTACGCCCAGTCAGACGCTCCACTAAGTTTTCTTCCGGTACATCTACATGGATTACATAATCAATCGATGCTTTAAGATCTGTCAGCAGCTCTTGTAAAGCTTCAGCTTGTGCAATGGTTCTAGGAAATCCATCCAATAAGAAACCATTTTTGCAATCGTCTTTACTCAAGCGTTCTCTAACAATTCCTATTGTTACTTCATCCGGAACAAGTTCGCCTTGGTCCATATATTCTTTAGCTTTCTTTCCAAGGGCAGTGCCTTCTTTGATAGCTAATCGGAACATATCTCCTGTTGATATATGAGGAATGTCATATTTATTGTTTATTTTATCAGCCTGCGTGCCTTTACCGGCACCAGGCAGACCCATTAATATCAAGTTCAACAAAGTTCGCCTCGCTCTCACTGGCAGCGGATCTTACTTTATAAATCCTTTGTAGTGACGCTTTACCAACTGACTTTCCAGTTGTTTCATTGTTTGCAATGCAACTCCTACAACGATTAGTAAACTTGTGCCGCCGATTTGTACTGCGGTTGGTAAATTTGCAAGACCACCTAGAACAATAGGTAGGACAGAAACTGCCGCTAAGAAGATTGCTCCTACAAATGTTAAGCGATACATTACGCGTGTTAGATACGTTTCTGTATTTTTACCAGGACGAATACCTGGAATATATCCACCTTGCTTTTGTAAGTTTTCAGCCATTTGCTCAGGGTTAACTTGAACAAATGTATAAAAATAAGTGAATGCAATGATTAATGCAACATATATTACCATACCAATTGGCTGTGTATAATCAAAAATCAACTCAATAGTTGATGCGACCTGACTACCTTCAAAGAAACTGGCCACCGTTCTTGGCGCAATAATAAATGCAATTGCAAAGATTACCGGGATAACTCCAGCAGCATTTACTTTTAGTGGTAAATGAGTAGAGTGCCCACCCACCGGTGAACGATTAACAACTTTTTTTGCGTATTGAATTGGTATTTTACGTAAAGCCTGCTGAATGAAAATAACTCCAACAGTTACAGCAATAACAACCAATACGATTAAGGCAACAATAATTATATTTATAAATAATTCATCACCAGGATTAATAAAATACTGGCTGTATAATTGTTGAACACCATTTGGTACTGCGGCAACAATACCTGCAAAGATTAAAATGGAAATTCCGTTTCCAACTCCATTTGCTGTAATTTGCTCACCCAACCACATTAGAAATGCAGTTCCACTTGTCAGTACGATAGCAATCATCAGGAATTTGGTTGCGTTAGGGTCAGCAATTAACATCCCCCCGGCCATCGCATTAAAACCAATTGACATGGCAATCGCCTGAATAAATGCAAGAACTATTGTACCGTAACGAGTGACTTGAGCTAATTTCTTGCGGCCCATATCCCCTTGCTTTTTCCATTCTGCAAACTTAGGTACAACATCCATCTGCAGTAATTGCATGATTATGGATGCCGTAATATATGGCATAATACCCATTGCAAATATGGAGAAGTTTTGGAGAGCCCCTCCACCAAATGTGTTCAGGAATCCAAATACATTTTGCTGATTCATAAAATCAATAGCACTCTTATCTGTATAAGGTACTGGTATAAAAGTGCCTAGACGGAAGACAACTAACATGAGCAATGTAAAGATTATTTTCCGTCTAATGTCACCTACGCGCATAAAATTGGAGATTGTACGGAACATTAAATCACCTCTGTTTTACCGCCCGCTGCCTCAATTGCTTCAACAGCTGAAGCAGAAAATTTGTGAGCTTTTACTGTCAATTTCTTTTCGATAGCTCCCTTACCTAGCACTTTAATACCTGCTTTAAGTTTGCTTACGACACCTTCTTCAAGTAATAGCTCAGGTGTAATTTCTGTGCCGTCTTCAAAACGATTTAGCGCATCTAAGTTTACAATAGCAAACTCTTTACGATGGATGTTTGTGAACCCACGTTTAGGCAAGCGTTGAAATAGTGGCATTTGTCCACCTTCAAAACCTGGACGTACACCGCCGCCTGAACGTGCGTTTTGTCCTTTATGTCCCCTTCCGGAAGTTTTTCCGTTACCAGATGACATACCGCGACCTACACGATTTCGATTTTTGCGAGTTCCTTCTGATGCCTTCAATTCATGAAGTTTCATGCGAGCACCTCCTCTTTACGCTTTGTATTAATTAAGCCTCTTTAACCGTTACTAGATGAGATACTTTGTTGATCATACCGCGTACGGCTGGAGTATCTTCAAAAACTACGGATTGGCGAATTTTCTTAAGTCCTAATGCCTGAACAGTTTTACGTTGCCCATCGTTTCCACCAATAACACTGCGCGTGAGGGTGATTTCTAATTTTTTAGACATAACAGTTCCCTCCTTATCCTAACAGTTCTTCTACAGACTTTCCGCGTAGTTTTGCTACGTCTTCTGCACGTTTTAAATTGGTTAAGCCGTTTAATGTTGCACGAATCATATTAATTGGCGTATTTGAGCCTAGTGATTTAGTTAAAATATCACCAACACCTGCTAATTCAAGAATTGCACGAACAGGTCCGCCCGAAATTACTCCTGTACCTTCTGCAGCTGGTTTCATTAATACATTTCCAGAACCAAATCTACCATTGATTTCATGAGGAATTGTAGTTCCAACGATAGGTACTTCTATTAAGTTTTTCTTTGCATCATCAACTGCTTTTTTAATTGCTTCTGGTACTTCTTGTGCTTTACCTGTGCCAAAACCTACATGACCGTTTTTGTCCCCGACCACTACCAATGCCGCAAAGCGGAAACGACGTCCACCTTTAACTACTTTTGCAACACGGTTGACCGTAACAACACGTTCTTCAAGGTCCAATTTATTTGGATCAATGCTTATTCTCATGTATGTCCCTCCTTTATCGTTTAAAATTCAAGACCTGCTTCGCGAGCAGCATCTGCTAAAGCTTTTACACGTCCATGATAAAGGTAGCCTCCGCGATCGAATACAACCGATTTGTAACCTTTATCCTGGGCACGTTTAGCGATCATTTCTCCGACTTGCTTAGCTGCTTCTGTGTTAGCAGAAGCTTCGGCATTTACTTCGTTATCTTTCGTAGAAGCACTTGCAACAGTAACTCCACTATTATCATCGATTAATTGCACATAGATGTGTTTATTTGAACGATACACGTTTAGACGAGGACGTTCTTGTGTTCCAAAAAGATTTTTACGAACACGCGCATGTCTCTTTTTACGTGTAACATTTTTGTCAGGCTTTGTGATCATATAGGTCACTCCTTTCTGCTCCCTAACTAATCTTACTTAGCAGTTTTACCTTCTTTACGGCGTACATATTCGCCTGCGTAACGAATACCTTTACCTTTATAAGGCTCCGGCGGTCTGATTGCTCTAATATTAGCAGCAACTGCTCCAACCAATTCTTTATCTATACCTTTAACAATTACTTGTGTGTTTTTAGGAACGTCTATTTCGATTCCTTCAATGGAATCAAGTTCGACTGGATGTGAATAACCTGCGCTAATCACTATTTTGTCTCCCTGTTTTAGTGCACGATAACCAACACCAATGATTTCAAGGGATTTTTCGAAACCTTTACTTACGCCTTCAACCATATTGCTGATCAGACTACGAGTAGTACCGTGCAATGCACGATGATCTTTATGGTTACTTGGACGCTCAACTGTAATAATATTATCTTCTATATTAATCTTCATATCCTGGTGTAGATCTCTGGTTAATTCACCTTTAGGTCCCTTAACAGTAACAGTATTATCATTAAGTTTCACTTCTACACCTTGTGGAATTTCAATTGGCTTAAGTCCTATACGAGACATTCCATGCACCTCCTGTCTTAAAAATGTTAATTACCAAACATACGCTAGAACTTCGCCACCAACAGCTTGAGAACGCGCTTCTTTATCAGATAGCACTCCTTTTGATGTTGAAACGATAGCTATACCCAAGCCATTTAGTACACGAGGTACTTCGTTAGCTTTAGCATAAACACGTAGTCCTGGCTTACTAATACGTTTGATACCTGTAATTACTCGCTCTTCTTTTGCACCGTACTTAAGGAAAATACGCAGAACACCTTGTTTGTTGTCTTCAACAAACTCATAACCAGAAACAAAACCTTCACGTTTTAGGATATCAGCGATCTCCTTTTTCATTGTAGAAGCCGGAAGCTCTAACTTTTCATGGCGCACCATGTTAGCATTACGAATACGAGTTAGCATATCTGCGATTGGATCTGTCATAACCATTACTAATTACCTCCTTCCCGAATCGGGGTTTACCAGCTTGCTTTTTTGACACCAGGAATTTGACCTTTATAGGCAAGTTCACGGAAACAAATACGGCAAAGTTTAAATTTACGAATTACAGAATGTGGACGGCCACAACGTTCGCAACGTGTATATTCACGTACTTGATACTTTTGTGGGCGCTTTTGTTTCGCGACCATCGATTTTTTAGCCACAATTTTCCCTCCTTTTATTAGCTTCTAAGCTTATTTTTGGAAAGGCATGCCTAGCTGAGCTAAAAGTTCACGAGCTTCTTCATCAGTATTAGAAGTTGTTACAATAACAATATCCATACCGCGGACTTTATTTACTTTATCATAGTTGATTTCTGGGAAAATTAGCTGTTCTTTAACACCTAATGTATAGTTACCACGGCCATCAAATGCTTTTTTAGAAATACCACGGAAGTCACGTACACGTGGAAGTGATACCGCGATGAGTTTTTGTAAAAATTCATACATGCGCTCGCCACGAAGTGTTACTTTTGCACCGATCGGCATACCTTCGCGAAGGCGGAAACCAGCAATTGATTTCTTAGCACGAGTTACCATTGGTTTTTGACCAGAAATTAGTGCAAGTTCTTCTACAGCACTGTCTAGTGCTTTTGAATTTTGAACTGCATCACCTACACCCATGTTGATTACAATTTTATCAACTGTTGGTACTTGCATAACAGATTCATAATTAAATTTATTCATCAAAGATGGTAGTACTTCATCTTGGTATTTTTGTTTTAGTTCATTCATCATGTCGCCCTCCTTTCGTCGCTAAATTAATTATCTATTACTTCACCGGATTTTTTAGCGATGCGGACTTTCTTTCCATCACGTACTTCATACCCAACACGAGTTGGCTCACCGGATTTAGAATCTATTAGCATTACGTTAGAAACATGAATAGGCGCTTCTTGGTTAAGAATTCCGCCCTGCGGATTATCCTGTGAAGGTTTTGCGTGTTTCTTTATCATGTTGATACCTTCAACAAGAACCCGTTCTTTCTTCGGATATGCTTCTAAAATAGTGCCTTGTTTACCACGGTCTTTACCAGTTATAACTTTGACTTTATCACCTTTTTTTACATGCATGCTTGACGCACCTCCTTGCAAGGCTAAATTTAGCTTATAAAACTTCTGGAGCTAGAGATACGATTTTCATGAATTTAGCATCACGTAACTCACGTGCAACCGGTCCGAAGATACGTGTACCTCTTGGACTTTTGTCATCACGGATAATTACCGCTGCATTTTCATCAAAACGAATATATGACCCATCTTTACGACGTGCACCAGATTTAGTACGTACGATGACGGCTTTAACAACCTCACCTTTTTTGACAACGCCTCCTGGTGTTGCTTGTTTCACTGTACAAACAATTACATCACCAATATTGGCAGTTTTACGTCCTGATCCACCTAGTACTTTAATAGTTAGTACTTCGCGTGCACCAGAGTTATCTGCAACTTTTAAACGAGTTTCTTGCTGAATCATATCGCTGTGACCTCCCTTCGGATACCTTCCGAGCGAACTTAAATTATATAATTACGGATTCTTTTACAACTTCAACTAGACGAAAACGTTTCGTTGCTGATAGCGGACGAGTTTCCATGATCTTAACAACATCACCAGTTTTTGCTTGGTTATTCTCATCATGTGTCTTGAGTTTTTTAGAGTACTTCACACGTTTACCGTATAACTTATGAAACTTATATGTTTCAACTAAAACAGTAATTGTTTTATCCATTTTATCTGATACGACACGACCTGTGTATACTTTACGATTATTACGCTCAGTCATTTTGAGGCTAACCTCCTCTCGGGATTCTAGTTATTTACGCTTAGTTCACGTTGACGAACTACCGTTTTCAAACGTGCAATAGCCTTTCTTACTTCACGAATTCGTGCTGTGTTTTCCAATTGGCCAGTTGCAAGTTGGAAACGTAAATTAAATAGTTCTTCTTTTAACGTCTTAACCTTTTGTTCAATTTCGGCAGTGGTTAGTTCTCTGATTTCATTAGCCTTCATTGATTTCACCACCAATTTCTTCACGTTTTACGAACTTAGTTTTAATCGGAAGCTTGTGAGAAGCAAGACGTAACGCTTCACGTGCAACTTCTTCTGGCACACCTGCGATTTCAAACATAATTTTCCCTGGTTTTACTACTGCTACCCATCCTTCAGGAGCACCTTTACCAGAACCCATACGAACTTCTAGGGGTTTTGCTGTATATGGTTTGTCAGGAAAGATCTTGATCCAAACTTTACCGCCACGTTTCATGTAACGAGTCATTGCAATACGAGCTGCCTCAATTTGACGACTTGTAATCCAAGAAGCCTCCGTTGCTTGCAGACCATATTCACCAAAAGCTACTGTTGTACCGCCTTTTGCTTGGCCTCTCATTTTACCACGATGTTGTCTGCGATATTTCACGCGTTTAGGCATTAACATAATGCATTGCCCCCTTCCTTATTTGTTTGATTTAGTTGGAAGGACTTCTCCACGATAGATCCACACTTTAACACCTAATTTACCATAAGTAGTATCAGCTTCTGCTGTACCGTAGTTAATATCAGCACGTAATGTGTGTAGTGGTACTGTACCTTCACTATAATGTTCCGCACGGGCGATATCTGCGCCACCAAGACGTCCGGAAACCTGTGTTTTAATACCTTTAGCTCCTCCACGCATTGCACGTTGAATGGCTTGCTTCTGTGCACGACGGAATGAGATACGGTTTTCTAATTGACGAGCAATATTGTCAGCAACTAATGTTGCATCAAGATCTACTTTCTTGATTTCAACAATATTAATGTGAACACGCTTGCCAGTTAAGCTATTTAATGATTTACGTAGAGCTTCTACTTCGGATCCGCCTTTACCAATAACCATACCAGGTTTACCAGTATGAATTGTAATGTTTACACGGTTTGCTGCACGCTCGATTTCGATAGAAGAAACAGCAGCAATACGTAAGCGGTTTTCAAGATATTCTCTGATCTTAATATCCTCATGTAGTAAGTCTGCATAGTCTTTGCCTGCATACCATTTTGACTCCCAGTCTTTAATGATACCTATGCGAAGACCTGTTGGATTTACTTTTTGTCCCACTGACTATCCCTCCTTCTTTTCTGTTACAACTACTGTAACGTGACTTGTGCGTTTATTGATTTTGCTTGCACGTCCTTGTGCACGTGGACGAAAACGTTTCATTGTAGCACCTTCATTAACATATGCTTCAGATATCATTAGATTATCTGGGTCCATTTCGTAGTTGTGTTCTGCGTTTGCAATTGCAGACATCAAAACTTTCTCTACGACTGGAGAAGCACCGCGTTGTGTATGACGTAGGATCGCGACTGCTTCACCAACGTTTTTTCCTCGAATTAGATCAACGACTAAACGTACTTTACGAGGAGCAATACGGACCGATTTTGCAATGGCTTTTGCTTGCATGTTGAGTGCCTCCTCTCATTTACCGTTTTGTTTTCTTATCATCGCCAGAATGTCCCCTGTACGTACGAGTTGGCGCGAATTCACCTAATTTATGTCCGACCATGTCCTCTGTAATGTAAACAGGTACGTGTTTACGTCCATCATATACAGCAACAGTATGACCAATAAAAGTAGGGAAAATAGTTGAACGACGAGACCAAGTTTTAACAACTTGCTTCTTATCAGTTTCGTTTAATTTCTCGATCTTTGACAATAGATGGTCATCTGCAAAAGGTCCTTTTTTTAAGCTACGACCCATGGATAAACCTCCTTTCGCAATTGAGAGACGGGTCTTATTTCCCGTCCACTACTTTAGTTTATTTTTTACGCTTACGAACAATATACTTATCTGTTGGCTTGTTACGTTTACGCGTTTTGTAACCAAGAGTAGGTTTACCCCAAGGTGACATTGGTGATTTACGTCCGATTGGAGCGCGTCCTTCACCACCACCGTGTGGGTGATCGTTAGGGTTCATAACAGAACCACGAACAGTTGGGCGTTTGCCTAACCAACGAGAACGTCCTGCTTTACCAATACGAATAAGTTCATGCTCAATGTTACCAACTTGACCAACTGTAGCGCGGCAAGTAGTTAATATTAAACGTACTTCTCCTGAAGCTAAACGTACTAGTGTGTACTTATCTTCACGACCAAGAATTTGTGCTTCAGCACCCGCTGAACGAGCAAGCTGTCCACCACGTCCTGGTTTTAATTCTACGTTGTGAATGATTGTACCTACTGGAATGTTAGCAAGTGGAAGTGCATTTCCTGCCTTAATGTCTGCATTTACTCCAGATTCGATCATTTGACCGACTTTAAGTCCTTTTGGAGCTAAAATGTAGCGCTTTTCCCCATCAACATAATTAATCAATGCGATGTTTGCTGAACGGTTTGGATCGTATTCGACCGTAGCAACGCGTCCTGGTATACCATCTTTATCACGTTTAAAGTCGATAATGCGGTATTGACGCTTATGACCGCCACCTTGATGACGAACAGTCAATTTCCCTTGGTTGTTACGTCCGCCTCGGCTAAATAAAGGGCTTAGCAGGGATTTCTCTGGAGTATCTGTCGTGATCTCCGCAAAGTCAGATACAGACATATTACGTCTACCACCTGATGTTGGTTTGTATTTTTTAATCGCCATCTTGTTTTCCCTCCTTCACGAATTTCTCGTTATTAACCTTCAAAGAAGTCTAGATCTTTACTGTCCTCAGAAAGTTGTACGATAGCTTTTTTGCGATCTGAGCGATATCCACCATAACGACCCATTCGCTTAAACTTACCTTTTATATTCATTGTGTTTACTTTTAAAACTTTAACACCAAAGACCAACTCGATTGCGTCTTTAATTTCAGTTCTATTTGCTTTTGTACTTACTTCAAACGTATATTTTTTCTCTGCCATTAAGTCAGCTGAATTCTCAGTTATGACAGGGCGCTTAATAATATCACGTGGATCTTTCATTATGCAAGCACCTCCCCTGCTTTTTCAGCTGCATCCTTCGTTACGATCAGCTTGTCATGCATAAGCAAGTCTAGTACATTTATTTCATCTAAAGCCAATACTTTCACTGATTGAAGATTATTTGCTGAGCGAATCACTGTTTCATCTTTTTCAGCAGTAACAATTAATACTTTCGTATCAACATTAAGCGCTTCAAGCATTTTCACTACGTCTTTTGTTTTAGGCGCATCAAATGCAAGACTTTCTAAAACTACCAGATTTTCTTCTTTCACTTTAGAAGAAAGTGCAGATTTAAGTGCTAAACGACGTACTTTCTTTGGTAATTTGTAGCTGTAGCTACGTGGTGTCGGGCCGAAAACAACTCCGCCGCCTACCCATTGTGGAGCTCGAATAGTACCTTGACGCGCACGACCTGTTCCTTTTTGGCGCCATGGTTTACGGCCACCACCGCGAACGTCCGAACGGTTTTTAACAGCGTGTGTACCTTGACGCAACGATGCGCGTTGCATTACTACTGCTTCATGTAATACATGAGTGTTTGGCTCAATACCAAAAACGGAATCATTTAATTCCACATCTCCAGCTTGAGAACCATCTTGTTTTAATAGTGCTACTTTAGCCATGACATATCCTCCCTTCGTGTATATGATTAGTTAGACTTAATTGCACTCGTGATTTTTACGAATGATTTTTTTGGACCAGGAACGTTACCTTTAATTAAAATGATATTACGTTCTGCATCTACATTAACTACTTCAAGATTTTGAATAGTTATTTGTGTGCCACCCATTTGTCCTGGAAGTGGTTTCCCTTTGAATACTCGCATAGGGTCAACCGCACCTAGTGAACCTGGAGATCTATGAAAATGAGAACCGTGGGACATTGGTCCACGACTTTGATTGTGTCGCTTAATAGACCCTTGGAAACCTTTCCCTTTTGTGATTCCAGTTACATCGATTTTATCTCCGGCTTGAAAAACTTCAACGCTGATTTCTTGACCAACTTCATGTGCGTCAAGATCTGCGTTACGGATTTCACGAACGTAGCGCTTAGGAGCTGTGCTTGCTTTTGCAGCATGACCTTTTTTCGCCTTGTTAGTACGTGATTCCTTTTCATCAGCAAAACCGATTTGCAATGCTTCATAACCATCATTCTCTAATGTTCTCTTTTGTAGAACTACGTTTGGCTCAGCCTGAATTACTGTAACAGGGATTAATTCACCAGTCTCAGAAAATAGCTGAGTCATGCCGATTTTACGACCTAAGATTCCTTTCGTCATCCGTTACACCTCCTATTATTAAAACATTAATTTTATAGTTTAATTTCTATATCCACACCAGATGGTAAGTCAAGACGCATTAGTGAATCAACTGTTTGTGGTGTTGGGTTAACAATATCGATAAGACGTTTATGTGTACGCATTTCGAATTGTTCACGTGAATCCTTGTATTTGTGCACCGCACGCAATACAGTGTAAACAGATCTTTCTGTAGGTAACGGAATCGGTCCAGATACATTTGCACCAGAACGTTTCGCCGTGTCTACTATTTTCTCAGCAGACTGATCTAAAATACGGTGATCATATGCTTTTAGTCGGATTCTAATCTTTTCTTTTGCCATTATTTTCCCTCCTTTTCGCCCATATTATTATAGACATTCTCCACGAAAATATCTCGGCATCCCGCCATGGCAAAGGGGCCGGGTGTGCCAACAACCTTCCGTTTCATCGCCTTTAATGACCAACATTCTCATTATATAGAAAATAATTGGTAGATGCAACCCTTTTTTACCCTCATATACTGCCAAAATACAGCAGTATTCTTTGTTTCTTCTTAATCTTTCACGACTATGATTTGTATTCTGTATATGAAAGAAAAGTAAACATCTTGATTGCACATTTACATATTATACTTATATTATCCAGTGAATGCAAGGGGATAATGCAAATTTTTATATTAAGAGTGAAATTAATGTGTATTACATCATTGCCGGTACCCGGCACATGTTGAAAATGAATAGCGTTATTTTGTCTGTGAAGTACACAGAAGCAAGCCTTATCTCGCTTTGCACTAATTCTACTGCATTCTCTACAGCTCTATTATTATTGTATTTTATTATCATAAAGGAAACAGGCAGCGTCGTCACGCTGCCTGTTTTTAGTTACATTATTATTTTTGGATTGAAGTTACAACACCAGATCCAACTGTACGTCCACCTTCACGAATTGAAAAACGAGTACCGTCTTCAATTGCAATTGGTGAGATTAATTCTACAGAGATTTCAATGTTATCTCCAGGCATAATCATTTCTACTCCTTCTGGAAGTTGAACAACTCCAGTTACGTCAGTCGTACGGAAGTAGAACTGTGGGCGATAGTTAGCGAAGAATGGAGTATGACGTCCACCTTCTTCTTTAGATAGTACATAAACTTCAGCTTTAAAGTTAGTGTGTGGTGTAATTGTACCAGGCTTAGCCAGTACTTGACCACGGTTAATATCTTCACGAGCAACACCACGAAGTAGTGCTCCAATGTTATCTCCTGCTTCAGCATAATCAAGAAGCTTACGGAACATTTCAACACCAGTTACGGTTGTTTTCGTAGCAGTTTCGTTAAGACCGATGATTTCTACATCATCCTGTACTTTAACTTCTCCACGCTCAACACGTCCTGTTGCTACAGTACCACGTCCAGTAATTGAGAATACATCCTCAATTGGCATCATGAACGGTTTTTCTTTATCACGCTCTGGAGTAGGAATATACTCATCAACAGCGTTCATTAGTTCAACAATTTTTTCTTCGTATTCAGCATCGCCTTCAAGAGCTTTAAGAGCTGAACCTTTAACTACTGGTACATCGTCACCAGGGAAATCATATTCAGTTAGTAGGTCGCGAACTTCCATTTCTACTAGCTCTAGTAATTCTTCATCATCCACCATGTCCGTTTTGTTAAGGAATACTACGATTGTAGGCACTCCTACGTTACGTGAAAGAAGAATGTGCTCACGAGTTTGTGGCATTGGGCCATCAGCAGCAGATACTACTAGAATAGCTCCATCCATTTGTGCAGCACCAGTGATCATGTTTTTAACATAGTCAGCGTGACCTGGGCAGTCAACGTGTGCATAGTGACGAGTATCTGTTTCATATTCTACGTGAGATGTTGCGATAGTAATACCGCGTTCTTTTTCTTCTGGTGCACCATCAATTTGGTCATAAGCCATCGCAGACCCTTTACCAGATTTCTTGTGCATTACAGTTGTAATTGCAGCAGTTAATGTAGTTTTACCATGGTCAACGTGTCCAATAGTACCAATGTTTACGTGACTTTTCGAACGATCAAATTTTTCTTTACCCATTTATAGTTCCTCCTTTAAATAAATAAAAGTATTTTTTAATAGTATGCTCAACTTAGAAATAACATAGATTTGTTTTTCTAAGCCTTCATTAAAAGTTATACGTGATCATAACTAAAAAATCAATTATGCACCAGCGTTTTTCTTAATGATTTCTTCAGAAATGCTCTTCGGTACTTCTTCATAATGATCGAAATGCATTGTGAAAACACCGCGCCCTTGCGTGTTTGAACGTAATGCCGTAGCATAACCAAACATTTCAGCTAAAGGCACAAAACCTCTAACTACTTGAGCGTTACCGCGTGAATCCATTCCTTCTACACGTCCACGGCGAGATGTAACATCTCCCATGATATCTCCCATGTATTCTTCAGGAATAACGATTTCAACTTTCATCATTGGCTCTAGAAGTACTGGGTTACATTTGGTCTTAGCAGCTTTTAAAGCCATAGATCCAGCAATCTTAAACGCCATCTCATTCGAGTCAACGTCATGATAGCTACCGTCATATAATGTTGCTTTTACATCAATTAACGGATATCCAGCTAGCACACCATTCTCCATTGATTCAGCAATTCCTGCATCAACAGATGGGATGTATTCACGTGGAACCGTACCACCAACGATTTTGTTTACAAACTCGTAGCCTGCACCTTCTTCGTTTGGCTCAAATTTCACCCAAACGTGACCATACTGTCCACGACCACCGGATTGACGTACGAATTTACCTTCAACTTCAGCTGATGAGCGTAAAGTTTCACGGTACGCAACTTGCGGAGCACCAACATTTGCTTCTACTTTGAACTCACGCTTTAGTCGGTCAACAATGATATCAAGGTGAAGTTCACCCATACCAGAAATGATCGTTTGACCTGTTTCAACGTTTGTTTCTGTTCTGAAAGTAGGATCTTCTTCTGCAAGTTTTGCTAAAGCAATCCCCATTTTATCCTGGTCTGCTTTTGTTTTTGGCTCAATCGCGACACCAATAACTGGCTCTGGGAAGTCCATAGATTCTAAGATAACAAGTTCTTTCTCATCACACAGTGTGTCCCCAGTTGAAGTATCTTTCAAACCAACCGCTGCCGCAATTTCACCAGAATAAACTGTTGAGATTTCCTGGCGGGAGTTTGCGTGCATTTGCAGGATACGTCCCACACGTTCACGTTTATCTTTTACTGAGTTTCTCACATAGGAACCAGAATCTAAAGTTCCAGAATATACACGGAAGAATGTTAACTTTCCAACGTATGGATCTGTCATTACTTTAAACGCTAATGCCGAGAATGGTGCTTTATCATCAGCTGGACGAGCAACTTTATCTTCTGTTCCAGGGACAATTCCCTCGATAGATGCAACATCTGTTGGAGCAGGTAGATAGTCAATAACTCCGTCTAGTATTAATTGGACACCTTTGTTTTTAAAAGCTGAACCACAGAATACTGGGTAAAGTTCCACATTTAACGTAGCTTGACGAACAGCAGCTTTAAGTTCTTCGTTAGAGACTTCTTCTCCCTCTAAAAACTTCATCATCAAGTCTTCGTCCAGTTCGGATACGGCTTCGATTAGGTTTGCGCGTAACTCATTCGCTTTATCCATATATTCTGCAGGAATTTCACGAGATTCATCTTTTGTGCCAAGATCATCTAAATAGAAATGTGCTTCCATATTAATTAGGTCAATAATACCTTCGAAGTTATCTTCAGCGCCGATAGGTAACTGAACCGGATGTGCGTTAGCTCCTAAACGTTCTTTTAGAGTTCCTGTAGAATACAGGAAGTCTGCACCAATTTTGTCCATTTTATTAACGAAGACTACTCGTGGCACTCCGTATGTTGTAGCTTGACGCCACACTGTTTCAGTTTGAGGCTCAACACCTGATTGCGCATCAAGAACAGTTACTGCTCCATCAAGCACTCGTAGTGAACGTTCAACCTCTACTGTGAAATCCACGTGTCCAGGTGTATCAATGATATTTATTCGATGTTCTTTCCATGCAGCAGTAGTTGCAGCGGAAGTGATTGTGATTCCGCGCTCTTGCTCCTGTTCCATCCAGTCCATCTGTGAAGCGCCTTCGTGTGTTTCACCAATTTTATGAATACGTCCTGTGTAGAAAAGAATACGCTCAGTAGTAGTGGTCTTACCTGCATCAATGTGTGCCATAATACCAATATTGCGCGTCTTTTCCAAGGAGAACTCTCTAGCCATGTATTCTTCTCCTTCCTCTTAAAAGCTTTGTTAGATTTATCTTACCAACGGTAGTGAGCAAATGCTTTATTTGCTTCAGCCATTTTATGCAATTCTTCGCGTTTCTTGACAGAAGCTCCTGTATTGTTAGAAGCATCCAGAATTTCATTAGCAAGACGTTCTTCCATTGTCTTTTCACCGCGTAAGCGTGAATAGTTAACGATATAACGCAAGCCTAGTGCCTGACGGCGTTCAGGGCGAACTTCCATCGGTACTTGGTAGTTTGAACCACCAACACGGCGTGCACGAACTTCAAGTACTGGCATAACGTTTTTCATTGCTTGTTCAAAAACTTCCATAGCATTTTCACCACTTCTTTGTCCTACAAGCTCAAATGCATTATAAAGAATTTTTTGGGCAATTCCGCGCTTACCATCTACCATGATTTGGTTAATTAAACGAGTCACCAATTTTGAATTATAAAGTGGATCTGGCAAGACATCGCGTTTAGGTACTGGTCCTTTACGTGGCATATGTCCTCCTCCTTTCACATCATTATTATTTTACTTATTTTTTTGCTTTTGGTCTTTTTGTTCCGTATTTTGAACGTCCTTGTGCACGTCCCTCTACTCCTGCAGTGTCAAGCGCACCACGAACGATGTGATAACGTACACCAGGTAAGTCTTTAACACGTCCACCACGAAGCAGTACAACACTATGTTCCTGTAGGTTGTGACCAATTCCAGGGATATATGCTGTTACTTCCATGTTGTTTGACAAACGAACACGGGCATATTTACGAAGTGCCGAGTTTGGCTTCTTCGGTGTCAATGTACCAACACGAGTACAAACCCCACGTTTCTGCGGAGAGTTTTGGTTAGTAAGTTTCTTTTTGAAACTGTTATACCCTTTATTAAGTGCTGGAGAGTCAGACTTTTTAGGTTTATTTATACGACCTTTGCGTACTAGTTGATTAATTGTAGGCATTGAATATCCTCCTTTCTAAATCTCAGATTGTGTTCTAGTAACCACCCAATAGTTTAGGTTATTGTAAGACCACATAGCCAGGTGGTTCATCTTTTTGCAAAAAACAAAGCTTTCGCGAATAGTTCGCCAAAACTACTGTCGTTTTACAGCAACGGTTGATGCTCCAACCTCTATACCACAGGCAGCGCCCAATCTTTCCATAGACTCTACATGCTCACATGGTATGGCTAGATCATTTGCTAAACTAGCTACTTTTTGTGTTATTTGTTGATCAGCATCATCAGCAATAAACACTTCACTTACTTCACCATTTTTCATGGCTTTAAGTGTTTGTTTTGTCCCGATAATTATGCGTGATTGAACTTGAGCCACTTTTTCATAAGACATTTATTCTATCCTCCAAAGCAACAAGCATAAATCGGAAGCACCTTGAATATTCTATCACCCACATATTTGTATGTCAATATATATATAGATATATTTTTGGTGCTCCCGAACATTTTTATCACTTGTTTAAATTGCATTATCTATCGCTTGCACTTCTATGAGCGCCTTAAAACAGTACACTTTTTTATTTAACTGGTTCGACCTCTTCTGATTCGTCTGTAACATCTGCCAGACTGTCCAGAGATGCGTTTATGTTACGGTACCGTTGCATTCCTGTACCTGCTGGCACAAGTTTACCGATAATTACATTCTCTTTCAGACCTAATAACTCATCACGTTTACCTTTAATTGCTGCATCCGTTAGAACACGTGTTGTTTCTTGGAAGGATGCTGCCGATAAGAATGAATCTGTTTCAAGAGACGCTTTTGTGATTCCAAGCAATACAGGTTTCCCGACAGCTGGTTGACGTCCTTCATTTAAGACTGTATGGTTTGCGTCTTTGAATTGGTGCAACTCAAGTAATGAACCAGGAAGTACTTTTGTATCGCCAGATTCAGTTACGCGGATTTTTCGCAGCATTTGTCGTACCATGACCTCGACGTGCTTATCGCCAATTTCAACACCCTGCATACGATAAACGCGTTGAACTTCACGTAACAGGTAATCCTGTACGCCCTCAACACCTCTTACGCGTAACAAGTCTTTTGGATCAACAGAACCTTCCGTCAGTTCCTGCCCGGCGATTACTTCATCACCTACAGATACCTTCATGCGTGCATTGTAAGGGACTGCATAAGCACGCTGTTCGACATCACTTTGCACAATGATTTCCTGCTTATCCTTAACTTCTTTGATTTCATGAACTGTACCAAGGACTTCACTGATAACAGCCTGACCTTTTGGATTACGTGCTTCAAATAACTCTTGAATACGAGGTAAACCTTGGGTAATATCATCCCCGGCAACTCCACCAGTATGGAATGTACGCATTGTTAACTGTGTACCCGGTTCTCCAATGGATTGTGCGGCAATAATACCAACTGCTTCACCAACTTCTACATCCGCGCCTGTTGCAAGGTTACGACCATAACACTTCTTGCAGACACCATGGTTAGTATTACATGTAAACACAGTACGTATAGTCACTGATTCAATACCAGCTTCGACAATTTGCTTAGCTTGATCCTCGGAAATTAAAGAATCACTCTCAACAATAACTTCATTTGTCTCAGGGTGTACTGCAGCAAGAAAGGCTGTACGGCCAATTAAACGATCGATAAGTGGTTCAATTATTTCTGTTCCATCTACTAATGCAGATACACTTAAGCCTCGATCCGTTCCACAGTCATCGTCGCGAACGATAACATCCTGTGCAACATCAACTAGTCGGCGGGTTAAGTAACCAGAGTCAGCAGTTTTCAATGCTGTATCCGCAAGACCTTTACGTGCACCATGCGTTGATATAAAGTACTCAAGAACTGTTAACCCTTCTCGGAAGCTTGATTTAATCGGAAGTTCGATAATCTTACCTGCCGGGTTGGCCATCAGACCACGCATACCTGCAAGCTGGGTGAAGTTGGACGCGTTACCCCTTGCTCCAGAGTCGCTCATCATAAAGATAGGGTTTCGGTTACTCAACGATTTCATTAGCTTTTCTTGGATTGTATCCTTAGCCTTAGACCATATAGCAATAACCCTGTCATATCTTTCTTCATCCGTTATCAGACCACGGCGGAATTGCTTCAGTACATTATCCACTTTAATTTGGGCTTCTTCCAGAACTTCCTTCTTCTCTGCTAGTACAACGATATCTGAGATACCAACTGTCATACCTGCCTTAGTTGAATAGCTGAAGCCAAGGTCCTTCATGCGATCAAGCATTTTTGACGTTTCGCTAATTTTGAATCGTTTAAATACTTCCGCAATAATATCCCCTAAGAAGCCTTTCTTAAACGGATTAATAATATCACGTGATTTAATTTCTTCTCTTATGTTCGCTCCATTTTCTACAAAATAATTCTCTGGTGTCTTAATCTCCAGATTACTTTTCGTAGGTTCGTTTATATAAGGGAACGATTCTGGTAATATCTCATTAAAAATAAGTTTACCTACTGAAGTTATCAGCAATTGATTATTTTGTTTTTCCGTAAATGTTTTGTTTTTCAAACCAGATGCTTGCACTGCAACTCTCGTGTGCAAGTGTACGTAACCGTTCTGATATGAAAGTATCGCTTCGTTAAGATCCTTAAACACCGAGCCTTCACCTACTGCATCTTCTCGTTCCAGTGTTAGGTAATAGTTTCCTAATACCATATCCTGAGAAGGTGTCACTACTGGCTTACCGTCTTTTGGATTCAAAATATTTTGAGCTGCAAGCATTAGAATTCGTGCTTCTGCTTGCGCTTCGGCTGATAGTGGTACGTGAACTGCCATTTGGTCACCATCAAAGTCAGCGTTATACGCCGTACAAACTAATGGGTGCAGACGAATCGCACGACCTTCAACCAATGTCGGTTCAAATGCTTGAATACCTAGTCTGTGAAGGGTTGGTGCACGGTTAAGCAGAACAGGATGTTCCTTGATTACCTCTTCCAACACATCCCAAACGTCAGGGTGTACTCGTTCAATTTTACGTTTGGCCGACTTAATATTATGAGCAATACCTTTAGCCACTAACTCTTTCATAATAAATGGTTTGAATAACTCCAATGCCATTTCTTTCGGCAGACCGCACTGATACATTTTCAGGTTGGGTCCAACGACAATAACGGAACGACCAGAGTAGTCTACCCTTTTTCCGAGTAAGTTTTGGCGGAAACGGCCTTGTTTTCCTTTTAACATATGGGACAGGGATTTTAATGGTCTATTACCAGGTCCAGTAACCGGACGTCCGCGACGACCATTATCGATTAAAGCATCCACAGCTTCCTGCAGCATTCTTTTTTCATTTTGAACAATTATGCTTGGTGCACCGAGATCCAATAAGCGCTTCAAGCGATTATTACGGTTAATAACACGACGATACAGATCATTCAAATCAGAAGTTGCAAATCGTCCACCATCCAACTGCACCATTGGGCGGATTTCTGGCGGAATTACTGGTAACACATCAAGGATCATCCACGACGTATCGTTTCCTGAATGACGGAACGCTTCCAACACTTCTAAGCGCTTGATTGCTCGTGTTCTTCTTTGCCCTTGCACTGTTTTAAGGTCTTCCCTTAATATGTCAGCTTCTTTTTCGAGATTAATGTCTAAAAGAAGTTTACGAATTGCTTCTGCTCCCATTTGAGCTTTGAAAGTCTTTCCGTATTTGTCATAATATGCTCTGTATTCCTTCTCAGATAATAACTGTTTCTTCTCCAAAGGCGTATTGCCAGGATCTGTAACAATATAAGCTGCGAAATAAATAACCTCTTCCAAGGCACGTGGAGACATATCCAGTGCAAGGCCCATACGACTGGGGATACCTTTAAAGTACCAAATATGCGAAACTGGCGCTGCTAGTTCAAGGTGACCCATACGTTCACGACGTACTTTGGCTTTGGTAACCTCGACACCACAACGATCACATACAACACCTTTATAACGTACACGTTTGTATTTTCCGCAATGACATTCCCAGTCTTTTTGCGGTCCAAATATTCTTTCACAGAACAAGCCATCTTTTTCTGGCTTTAATGTACGATAATTAATTGTTTCTGGTTTTTTTACCTCACCGTATGACCAAGAGCGAATCTTCTCAGGAGAAGCTAAACCGATTTTCATATACTCAAAGTTATTTACATCTAGCAAGGGGCTACCTCCCTTTTAGTGTCCGATTTGACCACAAGTTTTGATCGACAGTATTTCTATAAAAAGATGGATAAGTTGATCCGTCATAGGATCAACTTTCCAAACTTATTAAATTCCTTCTACTTCTAAATTGAGCTTACTTGCTGCCTGTGTCTCTTCCTCTTCTAGTTCACGCATATCAATTTCCTGTTCATCACTTGAGAGCATCTTAACATCCATACCAAGACTCTGAAGTTCTTTAATAAGCACTTTAAATGACTCCGGAACTCCAGGCTCCGGTACGTTTTCACCTTTAACGATGGCTTCATACGTTTTAACACGGCCGACAATATCATCTGATTTCACAGTTAATATTTCTTGCAGTGTGTATGCAGCCCCGTATGCTTCCAGTGCCCAAACTTCCATTTCTCCAAAGCGCTGACCACCAAATTGAGCTTTACCACCCAGCGGTTGTTGCGTAACAAGTGAGTAAGGACCAGTAGAACGTGCATGTAACTTATCGTCAACCATGTGTGCAAGTTTAATCATATAAGCTACACCCACAGACACACGGTTATCAAATGGTTCTCCGCTTCTTCCATCATAAAGAATGGACTTAGCATCTTTCGGCATTCCTGCCTCTTCCAGTGTGTCCCAAACATCATCCTCTGTAGCTCCATCAAAAACTGGTGAAGCAACGTGAATGCCCAGCTCTCTTGCAGCCATACCCAGATGTAATTCAAATACCTGTCCGATATTCATACGTGATGGAACACCTAGTGGGTTCAACATAATATCAATTGGCGTACCGTCTGGCAAAAATGGCATATCTTCTTCAGGCAATAGTTTGGATATTACCCCTTTGTTACCATGACGTCCCGCCATCTTATCGCCTTCGTGTATCTTACGCTTTTGAACAATATACGCACGAACCAATTGATTCACACCAGGAGACAGTTCATCACCGTCTTCACGGTTGAATATCTTAACATCTAAGACAATCCCACCTGCGCCATGCGGCACACGAAGTGACGTGTCACGTACTTCACGGGCTTTTTCACCAAAAATGGCATGCAATAATCGCTCTTCAGCAGATAATTCTGTTACACCTTTAGGAGTTACTTTACCAACTAAGATATCTCCATCTGTAACTTCTGCACCAACACGGATAATTCCATGCTCATTAAGATTTTTCAGTGCTTCTTCACCTACATTAGGGATATCTCTTGTAATTTCCTCGGGTCCAAGCTTTGTATCGCGAGCTTCTGACTCGTATTCTTCAATATGAATAGATGTATAAACATCATCTTTAACAAGTCGTTCACTCATAATAATCGCATCTTCATAGTTGAAGCCTTCCCATGTCATGAAGCCAACAAGAACGTTACGTCCTAACGCAAGTTCTCCGTCTTCCATAGAAGGTCCGTCAGCAAGTATCTCGCCTTTAGTAACACGGTCGCCTTCTGCTATGATCGGGCGCTGGTTGTAACAAGTCCCTTGGTTTGAACGGATATACTTTTGCAGTTTATACCGGTCCAAATCACCTTCGACTTCTTTACCGTCTACTTCAGAAATGCGTCGTACGAGTATTTCTTTTGCTTCGACTCGCTCTATTACACCATCATTGCGACAGATAATAGCAGCTCCCGAATCCTTCCCATTAACATATTCCATACCAGTACCTACAATTGGTGCCTCTGGATTCATTAATGGAACAGCTTGACGTTGCATGTTCGCACCCATCAAGGCACGGTTTGAGTCATCGTTTTCCAAGAATGGAATACATGCTGTTGCAGCAGACACAACCTGTTTTGGAGAAACATCCATATAATCAATCTGATCACGTGGAACAATCGTGTTTTCCCCTCGAAAACGCGCAATAACTTCATCATCAACAAAGTTACCGTCGTCTCCCAACTTGGCATTTGCCTGGGCAACAACATAGTTATCTTCTTCATCTGCTGTTAAGTAATCAATTTGAGCCGTTACTTTCCCTGAGTCCGGATCAACTCTGCGATAAGGTGTCTCAATAAAACCAAATTTATTTACTTTTGCATAACTTGACAAGGAGTTAATTAACCCGATGTTCGGTCCCTCTGGAGTTTCAATCGGGCACATGCGGCCGTAGTGGGAATAATGAACATCCCGAACTTCAAACCCTGCACGTTCTCGCGTTAATCCACCAGGTCCCAATGCAGATAAACGACGTTTATGCGTAAGTTCTGCCAAGGGATTTGTTTGGTCCATAAACTGGGATAATTGGGAACTACCAAAGAATTCTTTAATAGAAGCAATTACAGGTCTGATATTGATCAACTGCTGTGGTGTAATACTTGATGTATCCTGTATTGACATCCTTTCACGCACTACGCGTTCCATGCGCGACAAACCAATACGAAATTGATTTTGCAGCAATTCTCCAACTGAACGAAGCCGACGATTACCTAAGTGGTCAATATCATCTGTATCGCCAACATGATGGAGTAAATTAAAGAAATAACTTATTGCTGATAAAATATCTGCTGGTGTTATGTTTTTAATTGTTGATTCGACATGTCCATTCCCAATAATGTTTAGCTCTCTCTCACCACTTGGGTCAGTTGGGTCTAAAACTTTAATCGATTGAAGAGTAATCTCATCATTCAGAACACCCTCTTGAGGCTTTACAATTTTCTCTCCAAGTCTTGTTTCTTGATTTTCCAGATATGGAATAAGTTTATTTAATAGTTTACGCTCTAGTTTGTCACCCTTTTGAGCTAAAACTTCACCAGTTTCCTGGTCGACAACTGTTTCTGCCAACACTTGATTAAATAAACGATTTTTTATGTGTAATTTTTTGTTCATTTTATAACGACCTACATGCGCAAGATCGTATCGTTTTGGATCAAAAAAGCGTGATACAAGTAAACTCTTTGCATTCTCTACGGTAGGTGGTTCACCCGGACGCAGACGCTCATAGATTTCCAATAATGCCTTTTCAGTTGTTTCAGTGTTATCTTTCTCAAGTGTATTCTTCAGGTACTCATTGTCTCCTAAGATATCAATGATTTCCTGATCTGTACTAAAACCAAGGGCCCGCAACAACACGGTTATTGGCAATTTTCGAGTTCGATCAATGCGGACATATGCGACATCTTTGGCATCTGTCTCAAATTCCAGCCACGCACCGCGGTTTGGAATTACAGTAGCAGCCACGCCTCGTTTTCCATTTTTATCGATTTTTTCATTATAATAGACACTCGGTGAACGCACGAGCTGTGATACAATAACTCGTTCTGCTCCATTAATCACAAATGTTCCAGTATCTGTCATCAGTGGGAAATCTCCCATAAACACTTCTTGTTCTTTTACCTCGCCGGTTTCATTATTAATTAAACGAACCTTCACGCGAAGTGGAGCATTATACGTGACATCCCTTTCCTTTGATTCCTCAACAGGGTATTTAGGGTCACTTAAACTATAATCTATAAACTCTAGTGATAAGTTCCCTGTAAAGTCTTCAATAGGAGAAATATCTTTAAACATTTCCCTCAAACCTTCTTCTAAGAACCAATTATAAGAAGCTGTTTGAATTTCGATTAGATTTGGCAACTCTAATACCTCACTAATACGCGCGTAGCTCCTGCGTTGGCGGTGCCGTCCATACTGAACTAGTTGACCTGTCAACTGCTTCACCCCTTAAATCAAGCATTTTAAAGCAGATTATTATCTACTTAAAATGGTTATTATATTTAGAAAAACGTACTGAAATACCTGATTTCAGTTTTGTTTTCCGCATCCTACCATATGTGGTTCAACAGTCTGATAAAACATGCTGAACAAACTTGCAATAAGAAGTTATCACAAGCCAATTCCACCTATATTAGATTGGCAAGAAATCAACTATATGACGCTGACAAAGTTTTGAAAAGAAATAGAAAAAAGGCTTTTTTATTAAAAACCCGGTCTTTAAATTTTCTCGATTTTATCAGTGTCTCCGTTCGCCAACGAAATATACGTTTCAAATTTCATAAAAATTCCTCTTGACAGAAGAATCCCCATGTTAGCATTTTCCTATCTTATCACAAGAATATTTTCGGGTCAAATATTACGGGCCCGCAAAATAAAATAACCTTTATACTTTGTTACTACTTCTACTTCACCGAATAATTCTTCCAACTTCTGTATTGCCGAAGGTGCACCTTGTTTCCTTTGAATAACAACCCACAGCTCACCTTGTTCAGATAATGCTGTTTTTGATTCTTCAAACATATTGTGGACAACTTTCTTCCCCGCTCTGATAGGCGGATTTGTAAGAATAGCTGCAAATCTACGATGCAATAAATTTGAAAACCGGTCACTATAGACAAAGTCAACATTTTTAACGTGGTTATGAGCTGCATTTTGTTTCGCAAGCGCTAACGCCCGTTCATTAATGTCCGCCATTAAAATCGTTCGGTCTCTTAGTTGATCTGCCAATGTAATCCCAATAGGCCCATAGCCACAACCAAGGTCTAAAACATCTCCTGGAATAGCCGGTTCCTTAAATTGTTCAATTAACAACTTGGTCCCGAAATCCACTTCGTTTTTCGAGAACACACCGACATCACTGGTAAACGTATATTCTTTTTCTCTTAACTGGTATTTCCATGTCTTTGGTGAACTTTTTGATTGAGGTTTTTTCGAAAAGTAATGCTCAGACATTTGGCACCTACTTTTTAATATAATTAAGAAGATATGAAAAGCGCAAGCAAAAAATTAAAGCAATGGTATCCCCCTAGAAAATTTAAAAAGGGAGTCCGTTTGCGTCAGTCATATTTATTGATATATAGAAAGCCCGTCGTATCAAATTGTTACGACGAGCTCTTTTGATGAAATTACTTAACTTCTACAGATGCGCCCGCTTCTTCAAGCTTAGCTTTAACTTCTTCAGCATCTTCTTTTGATACTGCTTCTTTGATTGCTTTTGGTGCGTTATCAACCATGTCTTTTGCATCTTTAAGACCAAGTCCTGTGATTTCGCGTACTGCTTTAACAACTTTGATTTTTGATTGTCCAGCACCCGTAAGTACTACATCAAATTCAGATTGTTCTTCAGCAGCTTCTGCGCCACCAGCACCTGCTGCTGCGACTGGAGCTGCAGCTGTTACTCCAAATTCCTCTTCAATTGCTTTTACTAAATCATTTAAGTCTAATACTGACATTTCTTTAATTGCATCAATAATTTGTTCTTTAGTCATGATATATTTCCTCCTATTTTATATTAAAATTAATTTAGGCAACGTTGGGTTAACCCTATGCGCCCTGTTCTTCTTTTTGTTCTGAAATAGCTTTTGTAACATAAGCAAAGTTACGTACTGGCGCTTGAAGTACACTAAGCAACATAGAAACCATACCTTCGTAATTCGGAAGATCTGCAAGTTCCTTGATTTGCTCAAGTGATGCTACCTTACCTTCAATTACTCCACCTTTGATTTCCAATGCCTCATGTTTCTTCGCAAAGTTATTAAGAATTCTAGCTGGCGCGACTACATCATCATTACTAAATGCAAGAGCCGTTGGTCCAACTAGTATCTCACTTAGATCATTTAACTCGACAGATTCCACCGCACGACGTGCCATTGTATTTTTGTAGACTTTGAAATCGATACCTGCATCGCGAAGTTCTTTACGCAATTCCGTAACTTCGGATACGTCAAGTCCTCGATAGTCAACAACTACAGCTGTTTGACTTGCGCTGAATTTTTCAGCGATCTCTTCTACAATCTGTTTTTTCTTTTCGATAATACCAGACATTGTTCCACCTCCTATTAGCATTCATAATTATACCGTTCGAAAGCGAAAGCTTCCTGACTATAACCAGACATGAGAAAAGCTCCCATGCAGACATGGGAGCTTAATATAACAATTGACAATCAAAACGGATTATCCAATTTGTTTATAAACACCTCGGCAGGATATTAAGCGATAACTCACCCCTACTGTCTACGGTACAATTTATTCATTTATATATCGCAACTTAGTATAACTAATTGTTTAAAATAAGTCAATGCCTATTTACGAAAACCTGATACGTCAACCTTAATTCCAGGACCCATTGTTGAAGAGATAGAAACATTCTTCATATATGTCCCTTTAGAAGCTTGTGGTTTAACTTTCACAAGTTGCTCTGTAAGAGCTATAAAGTTTTCGATTAGCTTATCGTTGTCGAATGAAAGCTTTCCAATAGGAACATGAATGTTAGACTGTTTATCTACACGATACTCAACTTTACCAGCTTTAATATCTTTAACAGCTTTTTCTACTTCAAATGTAACTGTTCCTGTCTTTGGATTTGGCATTAGTCCTTTTGGTCCAAGTACTCTACCAAGTTTACCAACTTCAGCCATCATATCAGGAGTTGCTACAATCACATCAAATTCAAACCATCCTTGGTTTATTTTATTAATGTAATCTGACTCTCCCACATAATCTGCTCCAGCCGCTTCAGCTTCTTTTGCTTTTTCGCCCTTTGCAAATACAAGGACACGTTGTGTTTTACCCGTTCCATGTGGCAGTACCATTGCGCCACGAATTTGCTGATCTGCTTTCTTAGGGTCTATCCCTAAGCGGAACGCAGCTTCAACTGTTTCGTCAAAATTCGCTTTAGAAGCTTCTTTTGCTAAAGCAACAGCTTCTTTTACTTCATATAACTTAGTGCGGTCAACAAGCTTTAACGCTTCTTGAATTTTTTTACCTCTTTTAGCCATTTTATTTCCTCCTCTATTGTGGTTATAACGGTTATACCTCCCACTTATAAAAGCAAGACAGCTTTTATAAAACTTACAGGTTACTAATTATCTAAAGGTTTTCCTCAACGTACTATCCTATTCACGAAAAAGGTTGCGAGTCATGGCACAAGCCATCGCAACCTATGCCGTATTAGAATTCTTCAGTGACTAGTCGCAAAACGGTCACTTCCGCTTTTTAAGATTAGTCTTCGATTGTGATACCCATGCTACGTGCAGTTCCTTCAACCATGCGCATCGCTGCATCTACATCAGCGGCGTTTAGATCAGGCATTTTTGTTTCTGCGATTTCTCTTACTTTGTCGCGTTTAATAGTAGCGACTTTATTACGGTTAGGCTCCCCAGATCCAGTTTCGATGCCAGCTTCTTTTTTCAACAGAACAGCTGCAGGTGGAGTTTTTGTAATAAATGTAAATGAACGGTCTTCAAATACCGTAATTTCAACAGGGATAATCATACCCGCTTGATCTTGAGTACGTGCGTTGAATTCCTTACAGAATCCCATGATATTAACACCCGCTTGACCTAGTGCAGGTCCTACTGGCGGTGCCGGATTAGCTTTTCCAGCTGGAATTTGTAATTTCACTAACTTGATAACTTTTTTAGCCACGAGACACACCTCCTTAAAGTCCGTGATGTGGTAATAGGGGTTTTCCCCTCCCACTCATATTTACTCATTTTTCCTTATATTTGAGGACATGAATAACAAAAGAATTTTAGCATGTATTTTAAAATAATGCAAGTCCTTATTTGCTGTTATCTCCTCATTCGATTACTTTTCAGCAACTATGTCAGCTTTTCAATCTGCGAGAAGTCGAGCTCAACAGGTGTTTCTCTACCAAACATATTAACATGTACCTTTACTTTTTGTTTATCAGTATCAATATACTCAATCGAACCTGTAAAGTCATTAAATGGACCATCTGTAACACGGACATTTTCTTTTAACTCAAAATCAAATTGTACAACAGATTCCGCCACACCCATACGTTTCAATACGGCATCCATTTCATCCGGCCACAAAGGCGTTGGTTTTGAACCTGACCCACTTGAGCCGACAAACCCTGTCACTCCAGGCGTGTTTCTCACAACATACCAGGAATCATCTGTCATAATCATTTCTGTTAACACATAACCTGGAAAGAATTTTTTCTTAGTTACTTTCTTTTTGCCATTTTTAATTTCAGTTTCTTCATCTTCCGGGACAATGACACGAAAAATCTTATCTTCCATCCCCATTGTTTCCACACGCTTTTCCAAATTTAACTTCACTTTATTTTCGTACCCAGAATACGTATGAACAACATACCAGTTTTTCTCCATTTAATCAGGACAACGTAACTGCCCTTCCCTCCCTTTATTGCAGTTTCATTTCACTTGTTTACATTACTATAGAATTTTAATCCAATATTAAAAAACCCGTCATCCGGGTTTTTTTTAAATTTAAAGATATTAAACTCATTATAGCATAATTGTATCGTGATTATTCATTTAATCGTCTAAAGCCTTTAAAACAAGTTTAAAACCTGTGTAATTCCAAGATCTATTACAAAGAAAAAGAGTGCCACAAAGGCTACTGTTGCAATAACAGTTATCGTGTAACTTGATAATTCTTTCCCTTTAGGCCATGTGACCTTTTTCATTTCTCTTGATACATCTTTTAGAAACTTGAACATGCTTGTACCCCCTAAACTCTACCAGAAAATACTACTCTATTATTTCGTTTCGCGGTGTAAGGTATGTTTCCCACATACTTTACAATATTTATTTACTTCCAAGCGCGTAGGTTGTGTGGATACATTCTTGCTGGTTGTGTAATTTCTGCTTGAACAACTTGAACACGCTAAGGATACCTTTTTACTCATTCTATCACCCCATACCGTAGGGTTTTTATTACTTTTAATGTAGCATGGTTACACGTACCTGTCAACGCTTCTTCCATGTGTTCCGGGGTTATTCCTTTAGAAGTTTACTCCGTTAGCTTCCATTACTTGTTCTAATTTCCGTTTAACACGCTGGAGTGCATTATCAATGGATTTAACATGCCGCTTTAACTCTATGGAAATTTCCTGGTAGGTACGTCCATCTAAGTATAAATGCAGTACTTCCTTTTCTAACTCGCTTAATAATTCCGATAATTTCGTTTCCATATCTCCGAAATTTTCCCTGTTTACAAGTAAATCTTGCGGGTCAATTGCTTTTGATCCAGCAATAACATCCAGCAATGTGCGGTCTGATTCTTCATCATAGATTGGCTTATCCAATGATACATATGAGTTCAGTGGAATATGCTTTTGCCTTGTTGCGGTTTTAATTGCAGTGATTATCTGCCGGGTGACACACAGTTCAGCAAATGCCTTGAATGAAGACAGCTTGTCCCCGTCATAATCACGTATCGCCTTGTAGAGTCCAATCATTCCTTCTTGTATAATATCCTCTTTATCTGCACCAATTAAGAAATAGGTGCGTGCTTTGGCTCGGACAAAATTACGGTACTTATGTATTAAATAGTCAAGCGCATGACTATCCCCTTGATGAGTCAACTGTAATATCTCGTCATCATCAAGCATTTTTAAGCTTTTATTATCTGTCTCTAACTGCTTGACATTCACCAAGTATGCCCCCCTGACTACAGTGCAGTCACTTTAACACATTATACCGTAAGCGCTTCCTCTTAGTCAATATAAGATCTGAAAGCTAAAATGGCCGTTTATCAGGCATAGCGAGTCAATTGGGCGGGTGGGTACCAACTTACATATCTCCTCGCCGCCATTTCTCAAATTTATCCAGAACTTCCTGATTGAGTATAATTTTTGATTGTGCTTGAACTTTTGTATGATGATCTATACTTTTTTTAATTTCTTTTTCTATATTTGTTAATTCAATAAACAGTTCTCGTGCTGACTTCCTTAACGCCCCTTGCCCAAATATAGTACGCTGTTCCGCATAATCTGATGTAGCCACATAGACCTGTGTTTTAATATTTTTTATCTTCTTAACGAGCTTCTCAATACACTCATCAGCCGTTTCTTTTTCTTTGGTAAAAATAATCTCTACTTTATAGGATTCTAATTTACTCGCAATCCCCCGAACGTAATACGCATCAAATACAACAATAACACGATGTCCGGAATATGCTTGGTACTCTGCCATCATTTCGATAAGCCTGTCACGAGCTTGTCCAATGTCTGTTTTCTTTAACTTCTGAAGTTCATCCCAAGCGCCAATGATATTATAGCCGTCCACCAGTAGAACAATCATCATTAATCACCAACCGGAAACCTTTTGCGGTATACCTCAAATAATAATAGGCTGCATGCGACAGAGGCGTTTAATGATGATACTTGACCTCTCATGGGTAGACTTACCGTCCAATCGCATTTCTTGCGCACTAATCGGCTCATTCCCTTTCCTTCGTTTCCGATCACGAGAGCAATAGGAAGTGTACCTTCCAGCTTCCGGTAATCTTCTGTGGCATCAGCTTCTGTGCCCACTACCCATACATTTCGTTCCTTCAATTCTTCTATCGTATTTGCTATATTGGTAACTCGTGTAACAGGAATATGCTCTATAGCACCTGCAGCTGTTTTCGCCACTGTAGCAGTTAATCCAACTGAGCGTCGCTTGGGAATAATTACACCATGCGCTCCTGTAGCATCTGCTGTACGTAAAATTGAGCCTAAATTATGCGGGTCTTCCAATTCATCTAAAATAACAAAAAAAGGATCCTCGTTTCTTGATTCTGCCTTTTGGAATAAGTCGTCCAGCGATGCATATTGATAAGAAGCCACATAGGCAATAACACCTTGATGATTTCCATCTCCGCCTGTAAGCTGTTCGAGCTTTACTTTTGGTACCTTTTGAACAATTGTCCCCGCTTCTTTCCCTAACTGATGAAACTTTCCTTGCGTGTTAGAGTTAAGCTGTTCTGAAATAAGTATTTTGTTTACAGAGCGTCCTGACTTTAATGCTTCAATAACCGGATTTTTTCCGATAATCATTTCCTGATCCATTTTATACGTTCCTCCCTTCTGTATACTGAACTGCCCTTTGTACTAATTCCATTAGCCGTTCCTTATCTTTCATCAAATAATGATAGCCAATAAGCGCCTCAAATGCAGTACTGTATCGATATGTTATAACATCTGTATTTTTAGGGATGGAACCTGATTTGGCGTTCCTCCCCCTTGCAACTACACGTTCTTCTTCTTCTGTAAGCACTTTTTCCTTAAGCCAGTACAATATAACCTCAGCTTGAGCTTTCCCTGATACAAATTGAATCGCTTTTTTATGAAGATCATTTGGCTTGACCTGACCTGCTTGTACGAGGTACTCCCTAACATGTAACTCATAAACCGCGTCCCCCATATAAGCAAGAGCTAAGCTTTTCATTTGTTTTACATTTAAGTCCATGATCAGCCTCTTCTCCAGCGAATCCCTTGTTGCGTATCTTCTAAAATAATACCTCTTTCTTTCAGTAAATCTCTTATTTCATCAGCACGAACAAAATCCCGATTTTTTCTGGCTTCATTTCTCTCATCGATCAGGCTGTCAACTTCTCCATCCAGCAACTCTCTCTCTTCCGCTATGTTAATACCTAGAACATGAGCCAATGATAGAATCAAGTCTTGAAAAGCATCAATAATAGCTGTTGAAGTCTGCTTGGATTGCAAATAAACATTAGCTTCCTTTGTTATATCGAATAAAACTGAAATTGCATTCGCCGTGTTAAAATCATCATCCATTTCTACTTCAAATTGCTGCTTGAATGCAGCTGTTTTTTTCAACCACTGCTCGGTGTCGTTTGCTAAATTCATACTAGATTTTTTACGGTGCTCCAGGTTAATATATGCTGTTTTAATACGATCTAAACCATTTTTTGCACCCTCCAATAACTCCTCCGTAAAATTAATTGGATTACGATAATGAACACTTAACATAAAGAATCGCAAAACCTGGGGATCGTGCTTCTCAATTAAATCCCTGGTTAGGACAAAGTTACCTAATGACTTTGACATTTTTTCGTTATCAATATTAATATACCCATTATGCATCCAATATTTCGCGAAGGATTTACCTGTCATCGCTTCTGATTGGGCAATTTCATTTTCGTGATGCGGAAAGGTTAAGTCCTGACCTCCAGCGTGAATATCAATCGTGTCTCCAAGGTATTTCTTTACCATGGCAGAGCATTCGATGTGCCATCCCGGGCGTCCTTTACCCCAAGGCGAATCCCATGCAATTTCCCCATCTTTTGCACTCTTCCATAAAGCAAAATCCAGTGGGTCCTCTTTTTTCTCTCCTACTTGAATTCTCGCACCTGAGCGTAGTTCATCAACCGACTGGTGAGATAGCTTTCCATATCCTTCAAATGAGCGAGGCTTAAAATAGACATCCCCATCCGCTTCATAAGCAAATTCCTTGGCAACAAGCGTTTTTATAAAGCTGATTATATCATTCATCGTGTCCATAACACGTGGGTTATGTGTTGCTTCCTTAACTCCCAATGCACTTACATCTTCCAGATAAGCATTAATAAACCGGTCCGCGATAGCCGGGACCTCTTCCCCTAACTCCTTTGCAGTTTTAATAATTTTATCATCAACATCTGTAAAATTTAGCACATAATCCACATCATAGCCCTTGTATTCAAAGTACCTGCGTACAGAATCGAAGACAATGGCGGGACGTGCGTTTCCAATATGAATATAATTATAGACAGTAGGGCCACAAACGTACATACTGACTTTTCCTTCTTGTAGTGGTTTAAATTCTTCCTTCTGACGGGTGAGTGTGTTAAATATGTTTATTGTCATAGTGAGTCACTTCCTTTAATTTAGCTATTTCTATTTTTAATCGGTCAATTTCTTTTTGCAGATTGGCACATTGTTCTTCAACTGGATCCGGCATTTTATGATGATCCAAATCTCTCCGTACCTTTTCACCATTTTGAATAACTATCCTGCCCGGTATCCCAACAACAGTAGAGTTATCTGGCACATCCCTCAGTACGACAGACCCGCCACCAACTTTTGAATTTTCACCGATTGTTATGGATCCAAGCACTTTAGCTCCTGTTGAAATGAGGGCATTGTCTTTAACGGTTGGATGGCGCTTTCCTTTTTCTTTTCCTGTCCCACCCAGAGTCACTCCCTGAAAAATGGTGACGTTCTCTCCGATTTCACATGTTTCTCCAATTACAACACCCATTCCATGGTCAATAAACAGACGCTTGCCTATTATTGCACCTGGATGTATTTCAATTCCTGTAAAAAAGCGACTTACTTGGGAAATGCCACGTGCAAGGAAAAAAAGTTTCTTTTTATAAAAAGCGTGAGCAATCCGATGAAACCAAACTGCATGTAATCCCGAATAAGTTAGAAACACTTCGAAATAGGTTCTTGCTGCTGGGTCCTGTTCAAATACAACATCCATATCTTCCTTTATCCTTTTAAAAAAGCCCATTTGTAAAACCTCCTTTACTGGCAGAAATTAAAAAAGCGTCTCTGTGTAAAAAATACACAGAGACGCTTTTGGCGCGGTTCCACTCTGTTTGGAGGATTCCTCCTCCCAACTTGTGCTCTCGGTAACGGAAGAGTTCCGCTGTTATGTACTGTAATTCCATAACAGACTCCGAGGGGCACTTCAAAAATAATCCTTAGAATCACTCACAGCCTAGGTGATCCTCTCTGAATAAGGTATATATCTTCTACTTTCCCTCATCAACGTTCTAATTTGTATTATTACTATATTACATTTCCGTTTGATTGTGAATCATTTAAGCTCCCAATTGCTTCAAAATTTTATCCAGACGAGCTAATATAACTTCTTTTCCTAGCAGTTCAATCGCCAGCGGGAGTTCCGGTCCATGGGTTTGCCCCGTCGTAGCCACCCGGATCGGCATAAATAGCTTTTTGCCTCTATGCCCAGTTTCTTTTTGCGTAGCTTTGAATTGTGCTTTAATATCATCTTTTGTAAAGTCATCTAAATGAATGAGTTTATCAGCAAACACCTGAAGTACTTCAGGTACCTGCTCCTCCTGCAGTACATCCATCGCGCCCTCATCATAGGAGATTTCTTCGTTAAAGAATAACTCGGTCAGCTCTACAATTTCTGCTCCATACCTTAATTGTTCGCGGTAAAGAGCGATCACTCTTTCTGTCCACTCTTTCTGTTTCGCATCCATATTCTCAGGGACCTTACCGGCCTCTACCAAATGTGGCATTGCAAGCTCAATCACTTTATCAAGTTCAGCAGCTTTAATATATTCGTTGTTCATCCACTTTAACTTATGTCTGTCAAAGATTGCTGCTGATGTAGATAATCGTTCCGGATCGAATATATCAATTAACGTTTCTTTGGTAAAGATCTCTTCCTCACCGACTGGTGACCAGCCCAACAATGTAATAAAGTTAAACAGCGCTTCAGGCAAGTAACCTAAGTTACGGTACTGTTCGATGAACTGTAAGATATGCTGATCGCGTTTGCTTAATTTTTTACGTTCTTCATTTAAAATTAATGTCATATGACCAAACGTTGGTGCTTCCCATCCAAATGCATCATACACCATCATTTGTTTCGGTGTGTTAGATATATGCTCTTCGCCACGAAGTACATGCGTAATTTCCATTAAATGATCATCAACAGCAACCGCGAAGTTATACGTTGGAATACCATTTTTCTTTACGATAACCCAATCACCAAAATCAGCTGATTCAAATGTAATTTTGCCACGAACAAGATCATTAAATGTGAACGTATGATTTGCTGGTACACGCATGCGAATACTTGGCTGACGGCCTTCTTCTTCAAATTGGGCAATTTGCTCTGCAGTTAAATCACAGTGTGCTCCAGAATATTTAGGAACTTGTCCACGTGCTCGCTGTGCTTCTCGCTCTTCATCAAGCTCTTCCTCTGTCATATAACATTTGTAAGCTAAGTTTTTTTCTAATAACTCATCAACATACTTATTATATAAATCCAATCGCTCCAATTGACGGTATGGACCATAATTACCACCAACATCGGCCCCTTCATCCCACTCAATACCAAGCCATTTCAGGAACATCAGCTGACTTTCTTCTCCACCAGCTACGTTTCTTTTGTCATCCGTATCTTCAATTCGAATAATAAACTTTCCATTATAGTGTTTGGCGTATAGATAATTAAACAATGCTGTACGTGCATTTCCAATGTGTAAATCTCCTGTTGGACTTGGTGCATAACGTACACGAACTTCCTTTGTCATGAGGTTACCCCTTTCGATTTTCAAAGCTAAATCTATCGTTACAATTCCTCTTTACCTAAGTATAACAAAAAGTGATAACAATTACTGTTATCACTTTTTTATAGTCACTATAAGTTATACCTTTTTTACAAGGCTTTTTCAAGTAACTTTGGTTTTGCAAAGATCATACGGCCAGCTGAGGTCTGAAGCACACTTGTAATTAATACTTCTATGGTCTTACCAATATAATCCCGGCCTTCTTCTACAACAATCATGGTACCATCATCTAAATAAGCGATCCCCTGATTATGTTCTTTTCCATCTTTAATGACTTGCACCATCAGTTCTTCGCCAGGTAGTACAACTGGTTTAACTGCATTTGCCAGATCATTAATGTTCAACACAGCAACGCTTTGCAGATCACAAACTTTGTTTAAATTAAAGTCATTCGTAACCACAACACCGTTAATAACCTTCGCTAACTTAATCAGTTTACTATCAACTTCCTGTATTTCTTCAAAGTCACCTTCATAGATTTCTACCTTGACCGGCAATTCTTTTTGAATCCGATTCAGTACATCCAACCCACGGCGTCCACGGTTACGTTTTAATACATCTGAGGAATCAGCAATATGCTGTAATTCTCCTAACACAAATTGCGGTATTATAATCGTGCCTTCGAGAAAGCTGGTTTGGCATATATCAGCAACACGACCATCGATTATAACACTGGTATCCAAAATCTTTGGTTTTGGTTGCATTGGTTCTGTTTCCTCATCAACCCTTCGTTTGTCTCTTTCCTTTTTACTGATATTTAGTAAATTAACAAACTCATCTCTGCGTCTAAAGCCAACCTGAAAACCAAAATACCCTAATAAAATTGTAATAAAGAGCGGTATCATCTGGGAAACTAGCTCTATTTGAATGTCTTTTAATGGTATGTTAATTAAAAAAGCAATGATGAGACCAACCATTAATCCAAGACTACCAAAAAATAAATCTCCAACCGGTAATTTAATAAGTGCTTCCTCAATCCATTTTAAAAATCCTACAATATAATCTACAAGCCAGTAGGAAAATAGAAATAATATAATTGCACCTACTATACTTCCTAGATATGGCGATGCTACCCAACGCGCCTCTGTAAAATCTAATAAATTAATAATTTCTGGTATATATAAATACCCAATGGTACCACCTATAATCAGAAAGAATAGATGAACGATCTTTTTTAGCACCACTGTCACCTCCTAACCTGTATTATTACCTTTTTAGAATAAAAATAATCCTACTAAATAAGAAAAAGCTATAATAACAAATAAATCGTAGCACACGAATGACCAACATTCAATAATGAAAACATAAAATTTTAACATAAACAATCGTTTATTTCAATAATTTACCCTCTATCTAGCAACTCCTATATCCAATGCTTCTTGAACCGTATTTACACCAATTACTTGAATGCCTTTTGGAACAGTCCAGCCATCCATGTTTCTTTGTGGGCAGATAACACGTTTAAAACCAAGTTTGGCCGCTTCCTGAACACGTTGTTCAATACGTGATACACGCCTTATCTCCCCCGTTAACCCTACTTCACCTACAAAAATATCCTCTGGCTGGGTTGGCTGATCGCGGAAACTAGAAGCAATACTTACAACAATCGCTAAATCAATAGCTGGTTCATCCAGCTTAACTCCACCAGCTACCTTTATATATGCATCTTGATTCTGAAGCATTAAACCTACCCTTTTTTCCAAGACGGCCATTAACAAAGGAACACGATTCGCATCAATACCTGTAGCCATCCTCCTTGGATTTCCGAAGCTTGACGGAGAAATTAATGCCTGGATTTCCACCAGTACAGGTCTTGTCCCCTCCATGGAGGCTACAACAGTAGAACCCGCGGCGCCCTGTGAACGCTCCTCCAGGAAAATTTCTGAAGGATTCATGACTTCCCTTAATCCTTCTTCCTTCATCTCAAAAATGCCCATTTCGTTTGTACTTCCAAAACGATTCTTCACCCCACGCAAAATACGGTACGTGTGGTGTCTTTCGCCTTCGAAATAAAGAACCGCATCCACCATATGTTCCAGTATTCTAGGTCCCGCAATAGAACCTTCTTTTGTTACATGACCAACGATGAATATAGGTATTCCATTGGATTTTGCTATTTTCATTAATTCACTCGTCGATTCACGGACTTGTGAGACGCTCCCAGGTGCACTCGAAATCTCTTCTTTGAAGATAGTCTGGATGGAATCGATAACTACAAAAGATGGCTTTATTTCCTCAATTTGTTTTGCGATATCAAATAAGTTTGTTTCAGCTAAAACATATAATAACTCTGCTTTTACGTTCAGCCGATCGGCCCTGAGCTTTGTCTGGCGCGTTGATTCTTCCCCTGAAATGTAAAGGACTGGTAATTCTTTTTCTGCTAGTTGAGAGGATATCTGCAGAAGTAATGTTGACTTTCCAATACCAGGGTCACCACCAATTAATACGAGTGAACCAGGAACAATGCCTCCGCCAAGAACGCGGTTAAATTCCTCCATTTTTGTTTTTATCCGCGGTTCCTTTTCTGATTCAATGGCTGTGATACTTTCGGGCTTACTCGAATATTTTGAGCCCACATTAAATGTATGCTTATTACGTTTGTCAGATGACTCCATTTCTTCAACCAAGGTGTTCCATTCATCACAACCTGGACATTTTCCCATCCATTTTGCAACCTCGTAACCACAATCCTGACATACATATTTCGTTTTTCGTTTGGCCAAGTTTCTCTATCCCTTCATTTATCTATTGTATACGATTTGCATAACCAGAAAGTTACAGATTTCTATCAATTTATAAAAACATTTCCTTATTAATGCCACAATTACCAGTTTCAGCCTGAGTAATTTGATTCGTTAATTAGGAAAAAGCTAGAAGAGTACTATCTTCTAGCTTTTTCTGACGGTTTTCGTTTAGTTACGTGTACGTCTATGGAAGAATAATAAATTCACCTTTATTATTCAGACCTACTTTAACTTTTTCACCTATGGCAATTGTTTCTTTTAGCAGCTCTTCAGATAATAAATCTTCAATATTTTTCTGAATAGCTCTGCGTAACGGCCGTGCACCGTATTCAGGATCAAATCCATCTGTTGCAATTTTTTCGATTGCTTTATCTGTTAATGTCAGGTCAATATCCTGGTTCTTCAAACGCTTTTGTAATTGGTTAACCATTAGTGTAACAATGTCCTTCATATGTTTTCTTTCTAGTGAGTGGAAGACAATCATTTCATCAATACGATTTAAAAACTCTGGTCGAAATGCTTTTTTCATCTCATCCGTTACTTTCGCTTTCATATCATCATATTCCTGTCCTTCTTCTCCAAGATTGAAGCCAACAAATTTATTCCGCTTCAGTTCACTGGCTCCCACATTGGATGTCATAATGAGAACAGTATTACGAAAATCAATCAGGCGTCCTTTGGAGTCGGTTAGCCGTCCATCCTCTAAAACCTGCAGCAAAATATTAAACACTTCAGGATGTGCCTTTTCTACTTCATCAAGTAAAACGACCGAATAGGGTTTTCTGCGGACCTTTTCTGTAAGTTGCCCACCTTCTTCATACCCGACATATCCAGGTGGTGATCCAACCAGACGTGATGTGGAGTGTTTCTCCATGTATTCCGACATATCTATACGAATCATTGCATCCTCATCAGCAAACATCGTCTCAGCTAATGCACGTGCCAGCTCTGTTTTCCCTACACCTGTTGGACCTAGGAAAATAAAGGAGCCAATTGGACGCTTCGGATCTTTTAGTCCAGCCCGTGCTCTGCGGATAGCTTTCGATACCGCATTTACTGCCTCTTTCTGACCAATAACACGGTTATGAAGTGTTTCCTCCATATTCAATAGACGCTCTGTTTCATCCTTTGTAAGCTTGGAGACAGGTACCCCAGTCCAGATGGAAACAACACTGGCAATATCCTCCACAGTTACCTCTGAATCTGTTTGCCCTTGCTTTTCTTTCCATTTATTTTTCGTCTCTTCCAGCTCTTCTCGAAGACGTTGCTCAGAATCTCGTAATGATGCTGCCTTTTCAAATTCCTGACTTTGTACTGCAGCATCTTTTTCTTTCCGCACTTCTTCTAACTTCTGTTCCAATTCCTTTAAATTAGGCGGAACAGTGTAGGAGCGAAGTCGTACCTTTGAACCAGCTTCATCAATAAGATCAATTGCTTTATCTGGTAAAAAGCGGTCAGTAATGTACCTGTTAGAGAAATTCACTGCTGCTTCAACAGCTTCATCCGTAATGGTGACCCTATGATGTGCTTCATATCGATCACGTAATCCTCTTAATATCTGTATCGTTTCATCCAATGTTGGTTCGTCAACCTGGATAGGCTGGAACCTGCGCTCCAGGGCGGCGTCTTTCTCAATATACTTACGGTACTCATCCAGTGTCGTAGCACCTATACATTGTAGTTCTCCACGGGCAAGAGATGGCTTTAAAATATTTGAAGCATCAATAGCTCCTTCAGCTCCTCCTGCCCCGATCAATGTATGCAGCTCATCAATGAATAGAATGATGTTGCCTGCCTGGCGGATTTCCTCCATCACTTTTTTCAAACGATCTTCAAACTCACCACGATACTTCGTCCCAGCTACAACGGTTCCCATATCAAGAGTCATAACCCGTTTATCCCGTAATGTTTCTGGTACCTCATTATCAATAATCTGCTGCGCTAACCCTTCTGCCACAGCTGTTTTACCAACACCAGGTTCCCCAATTAAAACCGGATTGTTTTTTGTACGACGGCTTAACACTTGAATAACACGTTCAATTTCTTTGCCTCTCCCAATAACTGGATCTATGTTTCCTTCTTTTGCACTAACAGTTAAATCTCTTGCCAATGAATCAAGTGTCGGGGTAGTGGCGCTTGATTGTTGCCCACGCCCCTGTCTTCCTGCCTGAGAATCATTACTGCCCAACAACTGTAACACTTGCTGTCTGGCTTTATTTAAGCTGACTCCCAAATTATTTAATACGCGAGCAGCTACCCCTTCTCCTTCACGGATAAGCCCCAAGAGAATATGTTCTGTACCTACATAAGAGTGTCCTAGCTTTCTTGCTTCATCCTGCGAGAGCTCAACTACCTTCTTAGCTCGTGGAGTATAGTGAATCGATTGCATCGGTTGTTTACCTACTCCGATTAACTTTTCAACCTCTTCTTGAATCTTTGGAACTTCCAAGCCAAGTGATTGCAATGCTTTTGCCGCAATTCCTTCACCTTCGCGTACTAGACCTAATAGAATATGTTCTGTACCTATATTATTATGTCCAAGGCGTACGGCCTCCTCTTGGGAAAGTGCTAATACCTTTTGTGCCCTTTCAGTAAAACGTCCAAACATCATATAGTATTTCCTCCTGTCTATTTCTCTAATTGTAATCGTTCACGGATAAGTGACGCACGCAGAACATCACGTTCATTTGCCGTCAAAGTCCTCTTCGCATATTGTTGCAGAAAACCAGGTTGTGTTAAAATCATAAGTTCATTCAGTATATTTCTGGAAACATTCTTTATGATTCCTAAGTCTATCCCTAATCGAACATTGGATAAACATCTTGCAGCTTCTTTTGATTCAATAATTCTGCTATATTCCAAAACACCATATGCTCTGTAAATACGATCTTCCACTGTTGTACCGGATTGTTCCATAATTCTGCTTCTAGCTCTTCGTTCATGATCAATTAGTTGTTTTACGACACTTTGCAGATCTTCAACAATATCTTCCTCTGATTTACCCAGTGTAATCTGGTTTGATATTTGAAATATATTACCTACAGCTTCGCTTCCTTCTCCATAGATACCTCGAACAACAAGCCCCAATTGATTTATCGAAGGAATCATACGATTAATTTGTTTCGTCATAGCTAAAGCTGGAAGGTGCATCATAACAGAGGCACGCAAACCTGTGCCAACATTTGTAGGGCAACTCGTCAAATATCCTCTTGTTTCATCAAAGGCATAGTTGATCTCCTCTTCCAGCCAATCATCTACTTTAAATGCCTCTTCTAAAGCCTTGTTTAATTGGAACCCTGGAAAATAAAGCTGAATCCGAATGTGATCTTCTTCATTAATCATAACAGAAACTTGTTCGTTACTAGATATTAGTGCTGCTGCGGTTTGAGCATGCTTTGCCAGATGAGGGCTGATAAGATGCTTTTCTACCAGAACGCGTTTTTCTACAGCTGTTAAATTTTTAACTTTTAAAAAAGCAAAATCCTTATATTCATGAAAGGACTTATTCTCATACTCTTTTTCAAAAAAACCACGGATATCTTCCAATTTTTCAACTTCTGCAAGAATTGGATACGAAACATCTGCAAAATTCCTCGCCAGCCGAATTCGACTGCTTAAAACGATATCACTATCCGGGCCCTCTTCACGCATCCAAGGACTAATTGCATCATTCATGAAGTGCTGTAAGGTCATGAATCATCACCTGCTCCCTCATTTTTCTTCGTATTTTCCAATTCTTTAATTTTATCTCTTACCTTTGCTGCCTCTTCAAACGCTTCATTATCAATCAGACTCTGCAATTCAGCCTTATACCCTTCCAGTTGCTTCTTTGTGTGCAAGTCGCCACCTTTACGCTTTGGAATTTTCCCATAATGCTTTGTATTTCCGGAATGCACACGGCGGAATATAGACTCAAGTCGTTTAGAAAACGTATCATAACATGCTGCACATCCAAATTTCCCAGTACTTTTAAAGTCCGAAAATGTCATTTCACATTTAGGACACTGTAATTCCTTAACTTGATTAAAGGATTTACCGTGTTGACTTTCTATTTTTGCAGAATCAAAGTTAAATAGACCTGATAGTAAATTTTGAAGCGAATACCCATCTTCCGGATAAGTCATATAGCCCTTTTCCTTTGCACACACTTCACAGACATGGACTTCTTTTTTATTGCCGTTGATAACTTGCGTAAAATGAAGTGTGGCTGGTCGCTGCTGACATTCTTGGCATTCCATCTCTATTTCCCCCTTTACGACTTATAAATTCACCTTAATTATTCAAATATTTTAAGGTTGTTAGCATTGCAGTTAACACACGAGCACGGACTTCATCACGTAACGGCAACTGAAAAGCCAGCGTGTTTCTATCAATGGCGCTCAGCATAATTTTTGCCTCTCGTTCTGTGATCAACTTTTCTTCCAGCAGTCTTTCTAACACATCGAGAGAAGCTTGCTGTGTTAAAGTTGGGTTGATCATCTTTATAATTTCATCAATCATTTCTGATTTCTCTTGATGTATAACGCGTATTATCCGAATGTATCCACCGCCACCACGTTTACTTTCTACTATATACCCTTTTTCCACAGTAAATCTCGTCTTAATCACATAATTAATTTGTGAGGGGACACATTGAAACTGTTCAGCAATTTCACTTCGCTTTATCTCGATCACTTTTTGGTCTTTGGCTTGCAGTATTTTTTTCAAATAACTTTCTATCACATCTGATATGTTACTCATGAGCCCTCCCCCTCTCTCCATATTGACCTTTGACTTTGACTATCTTTGACTATGATTTTATTATACGCCAAATTATCTAAGATGCAAATACATTGATCTATATACATTTTAGACAAAAAAATGTAATTCAAAACGATGAAAACTATTTTTCCACTTAGTACAGGGATACTTTTGGTTTTATTACTGTAATTCAGAGATATTTTTAACATGATCTATTTTAGAAATCTCCGAAAATAATGACACTCGGTCTAATTCTGGCTTTCTTTCTATTTTTATAAATATATTCCGCACATTATTTTCCACTTTTACAATTTCCACATTTTTAATAGTTACTTCATACTCCTCAAAGATCGCAACAACGTTATTAATTTTAAGCTCCGGTAACGCTACAATTTCAATTAAGTTGTTTGTTGTTTTACCTTTGCCTCTTGTAAACAGCTTTTCAAAGTTATTCAGGAAAATTAAACTTAATAAGATAACCAACGTTGTAAAAACAGCCGCCCCATACATTCCCGCGCCTACAACTAAACCTATTCCTGCCACTGTCCAGATGGAAGCAGCTGTAGTCAGTCCACGGATTGTCCCTCCGTAAACAATGATTGTTCCTGCACCAAGAAAACCAATACCACTAATAACATAAGATGGAATTCTTGCTGGATCAAATCGAACATTCCCGTACCTTTCAATAAATTCTTCAAACCCGAATAAAGATAATAGCATCATTAAACAGGCTCCAACACCGACTAGTATGTGAGTGCGGAAACCTGCTGAATGATTTTTTAATTCACGTTCAAAACCAATCAATCCTGATAAAACTAAAGCGACTAATACACGAACCATTATTAAAAGGAAATCTTCCCCAACTACTTGATCAAAAAACGCACTCACTTTCCGCACCCCATTAAAATTAGTCATATCTATTTATTTTACATTAAAATTATGAAAACACCTAGCATTTATGTTTGCAATTTTCTAAATTAATATACTGCTGCTCTTTTCAACTTATTTGTACAGTAAGGTTTTTATGTCTGACTAGATGAAGTATTCGAAAGAGGCATAGAAAGGAAGGTATTTATCATAAAACAGATTATAAAAGCTTTAATAAATACAAAAACAGCTAAGACATGAGACATGACTTAGCTGTTTTACCTTTGCCTGGCGGCGTCCTACTCTTGCAGGGACAAAGTCCCAACTACCATCGGCGCTGAAGAGCTTAACTTCTGTGTTCGGGATGGGAACAGGTGTGACCTCTCCGCTATTACTACCAGA
>NZ_JARZFX010000017.1:0-61917 GCF_036026595.1 Virgibacillus tibetensis
CTTACCTTTCAAAAAATCCTCACCCAACGATGAATAGTTGGGTAAGGATCTGGTTACATCATTATTCCGCCATCAACGTGCAGCACATGACCATTTACATAATCTGCTTCATCTGAAGATAGAAATAAATAAGCGTTCGCTATATCCTCAGGTTTACCAAGTCGCTGCATTGGAATTTGTGCTTTCATTTTTTCCAGAACATTTTCTGGAACACCTTCTACCATATTTGTTTCTGTAAATCCAGGTACAACTGCATTCACATTAATTCCTTTACGTGCAAGCTCCTTAGCCCACGTCTTTGTCATACCGATTATCCCGGCTTTTGCTGCTGCATAGTTTGTTTGGCCAACATTGCCATATACCCCTGTAACAGACGAAGTACTAATAATCTTCCCTTTCCCTTGGCTAATCATTGAAGGAAGGACTGCTTGCGTACAATTAAACACGCCAGTTAAATTGACATCAATCACTTGTTTAAATTGCTCAGGCTTCATTTTGGATAGCATGGCATCCCTGGTAATTCCTGCATTATTAATTAAAATATCTACATTACCATACTCAGCTACTACCTTGCCTACCATTTCGTCTACGCTTTGGCGATCAGCAACATCCACTTGAATAAATTTACAATTCATACCTTCAGCAGTTAATTGTTCTTCGCTCTCTGCACCTTTTTCCTGATCAAAATCAGCAATAACAACAGTTGCACCTTCTCTTGCAAACGTTCGAGCAGCTTGAAATCCAATTCCATTCGCTGCACCTGTAATAACAGCTACTTTATCTTTTAATCTATTCATCTATACAACCTCCTTACCTATCTCGTTTGAGAAAAATTGTTCCATTACGTTAAGGAGTTGCTCAGGGTCATCAATAAAAGGTGAGTGACCGCAACCATCTAACTCTTTATAGACTGCTTTTTCACCATAATCTTCTATGAGTTCATCAGTCATTTGCCTAGTAACCACCATATCATTTTCTCCCCAAGCAATCATGACAGGTACATTGATATTTTTAATTTTACCTTCACCCTCAACCAGGCCATTATGAACGTCACTTAAATTAAAATAATTCAATGCATGATAACATTCGGCCAGATTCCTTTGGCTAGTCATGTCAGCCAAATACTTTTGGTACTTTTCTTCTTCCGGCTTGTTATTGTTATAAATCACCATATCCCACATTTGTCTAAGAAAATCATAATTCAATGTATCATAGGCTGTTTGAACATTTTTCCTTTTGCCATCTTCAAATATTTCAGCTAATGTTTCGATACGATTATTTATATCTGGAAGTCCATCTTCACCTGTACGGTAATAAGCATATCCCCTTGAAGAAGCTGAGACCAGTAAGAATAATCGATTACAATAGCCTGGATAATCTGCACAGAACTGCTGACCTACCGCTCCACCAAGAGACCACCCCGCAAGAGAAAAGTCCCTCAGCCCAATTGCATCTACTACTAGTTTCAAATCATCAGCAAAATCTTTAATAGATGAAATCGGATGATGGTAACTGGACTCACCGAAACCACGTAAGTCAACAGCATATACTTTATAGTTTGGTGATAACCTTTCTATTGCTACATCCCAGTGCACCGATGATGTCATATTTCCATGCACCAATAAAATAGCATCTTTTCCTCCTTCGCGTTCCCGGTAGGCTATCTCTTCCCCATTAGACAAAGATACTTTTTTCAAATTAATACTTGGCATTTTATAAACCCTCCCTATTCTCGCCCCACTGAATAACATTAGCTCCCCACGCATAACCAATGCCCGCAGAAACAAATACAATAATATCTCCTGCTTTAAGTTTCCCCTGCTGTTCAGCGAGTTCCAATGATAACAGCTGATCTATTTGCCCAATATGTCCATAGTTTTCCAGATATATAGACTTATCATGATCCACGCCCAGCTCATCCAAAATATATAAATGTGCAGATCGCTTCATGTGAAGCATAGCAACATAATCTATATCATCTTTCGTATACCCGCTTTTCTCCAACGCTTTTTCAATACAGGTAATAAAGTTATCCATAGACTTTTGCTCTAAACGCTGTTTCATCCCTGAGGGGTCCAGGACATCTAACTGGTATAGGCCTGCATTTAAGGACTCTGTGGTAATTGGATTTTTTGTACCACCTGTCGTTACAACCACATCCTCAGAAAAAGCACCATCAGTTATTAAATGGGATCCAAGCAGGGCATTTTTCTTATAGTCCTTTTGAAGAATGACCGCCCCCCCACCTGCTCCAAGATTAAACATAAAGCGTGTGCGCGGATTTTGATAATTAATAAAATCAACATTCCGATAGCCACCTGCAAGCAAAACCGTTTTAATCTCTTCATCAGCTGTCATCATATCTTTAGCTATCTTCAAGGCCATAATCGTCGTCCCACAGCGCAAAGCAGTATCAAAAGCCCAGGCGTTTACTGCACCGACCTCGTGTTGAAGTTTTATTCCTGCTGTCCATAACGGATACTCTTTGTGCTCTTCTCCGATATAGATAACCAGATCAATAGCTTTGGGATCTATATTCGCCTTTTCTAAAGCCTTTCTTGCAGCCCGAACACCCATTTCTCCTGTATGATCATCATTAGTTGGTATTCTTTTTTCTTTTATACCCATCTTTTGTTCAACAACTTCTACCGGAATTCCTGCCTGTTCAGCTATTTCATGAGATAACATTCTTTTTTCCGGCAAATATATTCCTGTACTTACGATTCCAACTGATTGCACTATTGATCCCCTCTTTTAACCAGTCTTTTTTAGTTTATTATTAACTTTCATTTTTTTTGGAGTGCGTTTAGTAAACTTAGACTGTATTGTACCTACAATCCCTAAAGGAAAAAATATTACTACCAATATATAAACGATTCCATATAGAATGATCCAACGTTCAAATATCCAATGCACGTTAGATAAATTCGATAGCCAATGATGGGCAACCTCTATTAGTCCAGCACCTATAATTGGTCCTATCAATGTTCCAACCCCGCCAATAATTGTCATTAAGAGTACGTCGATCGTCACATCTGTCGCGAATACACTTGTGTTAACAAATCGAAGGGATAATGCATATAACACACCAGCGAAGCTAGCTACCACGCCTGAGACTATACTAGCAATCACCTTATAGTGTAAGACGTTGTAGCCTAATGATTCGGTCCGACCTTCGTTTTCCCGAATAGATGTTAAAACCTTGCCAAAAGGGGACTGTGTAAAACGCCTAAGGCCAAAGAATATAACAATCAAGGACAACGCACAAAGCATGTATAAGTTTTGTGAATCACGAAGAACTTCTGGTAATGAGAAGGTAAATCCATCATTACCTTTTGTAAGAGATCGCCATTTTTCTGCCGCTACAAGAAACAAACCTGCGAGTGCCAAGGTAAGCATGGCATAAAAGTGACTCTTGAGCCTCAGAGTTAGAACACCTATAATGAAGCTCACTATTGCAGCTATAATAGTCGCAATGACTACTGCAATTAATAAAGAACCTATCGTTGGTTCAAGACGATCCATACTAATGGCCGTTGAATATGCCCCAATCCCAAAAAACATCACATGACCAAATGAGATGATTCCTGTATAGCCAAGTATAATGTCATAACTCATCGCGAAAATGCCGAATATAAATATCTGTATAATAATGAACTGCATACTTCGCCCCGTTACAATAAATGGAACAATAAATAATAGTAAGGAAATGGCTAAATAGATCCAGGTGCTTGTATTCACGTTACGTAAATTCATTGTTCATCTCACTCCTTTACCCTAAACAAGCCTTGTGGTCTGAAAATAAGAACGACGAGCATTAATAACATATTTACTGCAAGCGATAATGCCGGTACATAATATGCCATAAACGCTTGTGCCAATCCAACCAATAATGCTGCAAGCAAGGATCCTGAAAAACTACCCATTCCTCCAATAACGACCACAATGAAAGCTAATATGGAAAATTCCAAGCCCATCTCTGCATAAATCACCCCAGAGTACGGTGCAAATAGTATACCGCTAAGTGATGCTAATGCAGAACCAACCATAAATACAAGCATAAACACAAGCTTGATGTTAATACCAAGTGATTGAACCATCTCATTGTCCATGACACCTGCACGAACAATTAATCCAATTCGGGTACGCTTTAAAATAAATGTTGCAACAAGAAATACGAGTAGCCCTACTGCAATAATAAACAGCCTGTATTTGATTAGAACGATATCTCCTAACAGAAAGCTTCCCTGTAAATACTCAGGTGGGAAAACTGCCTTTTGATCAGGTCCAAAAGCAACCTTTACCATTTCCTGGAGAACAAGCATAAATCCTAAGGTGATTAAAATTTGTTGTATGGTATTTCCATATACAGGTCGGATAATTAACCGTTCTGTAACAAGTCCAAGTAGTAATCCCATAATAATGGCTAAGACAATACCAAGTAAAAAGCTATTAGTCATTTGAAAAATCCAAACACCCGTGTATGCTCCCCATATAAATAACCCACCATGTGCAAAGTTCAATACATGCATTAAGCCGAATATGAGTGTTAATCCTGCAGCAAGGAGGAATATTAACATACCTGTAGCAAGACCATTTATTACTAAACTAAAAATTAATTCCATACAGGATCCCCCCTCCTACGATATACCAAGGTATTTTTTCATTATTGCTTTGTCTTCCTTCAACTCTTCCATTTGACCACTATGAACCATCTGCCCATCATCAATAATATAGAACTGATCACCGATTTTACTTGCCATCATAAAGTTCTGTTCAACAAGCAAAATCGTTGTTTGCTCCTTCATTTGTTGAATAGATTCCGTAACCTTTTCGACTACAATTGGTGCTAGTCCTTTACTTGGCTCATCGATTAGTAATAAATCATTGTCATTTACATAGGCTCTTGCTATAGCAAGCATTTGCTTTTGTCCACCGCTTAATTGTCCACTAGCCTTTTTCCAAAATTTCTTTAAATCCGGAAATAGCTCTAGTACCCATTCCATCCGTTTTGTCGTTTCTTCATCTTCTTTTTTCATTGCAACTCTCATATTCTCCTCAATGGTTAAACCACCGAAAATCCCTTGGTCTTCAGGTACAAATCCAATTCCCTTATTTGCTATTTGGTACGGGTTCATATTACCAATGTCTTCTCCCTTGTAGGTGATAGAGCCTTTAGAAACCTGATTTAGCCCCATAATAGTACGTAATGTAGTCGTTTTACCCGCTCCATTTCTTCCAAGCAGTACGGTAGCCTCCCCCTTCGGAACTTCAAAAGAAATGTCATGTAAAATATGGAACTTTTGTATAAATGCTTCTACCTGATTTAATTTAAGTAAGCTCTGCATCATACTCACCTCCTAAATATGCAGTTTGAACGGCTTCATTATTAACGATTTCCTCTGGTGTTCCTTTTGCCAGCAGTTCACCATGATATAAGACCAATACTTCATCTGACATGTCCATAATCATATTCATTTTGTGCTCAATTAAAATAATGGTTCGATTCTTTTCCTGTTTTATTTTCTTAATAACGTCAATGATTGCAGGAACTTCCTCCAACGACATCCCAGCAGTGGGCTCATCCAACAATAATAACTCCGTATTAAGTGCCAAAAGCATAGCTATTTCCAGCTTTCTTTTTTCTCCATGCGCCAAATTTACCGCTAATTGACTTGCTTTACCCTCAAGGAATACCGTTTTTAATAATTCATGGGCTTTATCCACGAACTCCTTATAGTGAAGAAAATGAGCGAACAGTTGATAACGAACTTTAGCCTCCGATTGTACGGCCAATCGAACATTTTCCAGAACGGTCAAATTAGGAAAAACATTGGTGATTTGAAATGATCTCCCAATTCCCATGCGCGTACGTTCCGTCGTCGAAAGCTTTGTGATCTCATTTCCTTTAAAAAATATGGATCCTTTAGTAGGAGATAACTGACCACTGAGAAGATTGAAAAAAGTTGTTTTACCTGCACCATTCGGCCCGATAATCGAGGTGAATTTTTTCTCTGGTATCTCTATAGATACTCTATCAACAGCTAAATGCCCCCCAAAGGCGATAGTTAAATCCCTTGTTTCTAAAATAGCTTTCATCTTTATCCCCCTTCCTTACAATAGGTAAAGCCCTCACCTTACATAAAGGGCAAGGGCATTTTCTAGATATTTAAAAGTTTTTGTAGTTTTTAGGTCAGACCCCTGGTGTTATTGATTCAAGCAGCGCTGTTTCATTTGTGGGAGTATTCCTCCCGGATTCCGGTTGGAAGCACCGTGAACACCTATTGGATCCCTTTCAACCACTGTTTTTGCGTTATCCACTATCCTAAACTACTGATTCATAATTGGTGGTGCTGTTTCTTCTGGTGTTAATACACGCTCCAGAACTGGAACAGGGTATTCATCCCCTTCTTCTAAGGTAACGGAATACATTTCCTGTAATGCCTGGTGATCCTCTGCACGGAATGTCATCGTACCTTTTGGTGTTTCAAAGCTCATTCCTTCCATCGTTTCGATTAAAAGATCTGTATCTGTATCACCTTCTGTTAATTCAAGCGCATGAATAATGGAGATTGCTGAACTCATTCCACCTGCTGTGAAGAGATCTGGAACTGCACCATCAAATCTTTTTTGGTGTTCTTCTACTAACCAGTCATTTACTTCATTGTCAGGTAAGGTATGGTAATAAAGGGTGAATCCCTTCATGCCAACAAGTGGAGCCATGGAAGGAAGTGTTGCAATATCAGCCACCCCTGTTGTAACCATAATGCCTTGCTCCTGTACTCTCATGTCCACAATTTGGTTCCATGGCGTATTTGCCCCTGCCCAAACAACATACAAGAAATCAGGGTCTGATTCGATAACCTTTTGAATATTAGCTGTGAAGTCTGTAGCAGCTTGATCTGCATATTCCTCAAGAACTAGTTCTGCACCCAATGCCTCTGCTGCTTCGATAAAAGCTTTAGCACCATCATGTCCAAATGAATAGTCTGGTGCAAGAGTTGCAATGGTGACACCTTCACCGGCAACGGCTGCAGCTGCTGCAGCGGCATCCTGAGATGAGTTTCTTGCTGTTCTAAAGACATAATCATTGTACTCAGAACCAGTAATACTATCTGCTGCTGCTGGTTCAACAACCATAATCTTTTCATATTCCTCTGCTAAAGGAGTTACAGCCAATGTATCCCCCGAACTAGATGAACCTACCAGGAAATCCACTTCTTCATCTTCAAGCAGACTTATTGCAGCTTGACGAGCAACGGTAGGATCTGTCTCGGTATCTTTCACAATAAATTCAATCTTCTTACCTGCGACTTCCATTGTGCCATCTGTTGCATAGTCCAATCCCAATTCAAATCCTCGTTGGGTCTGTGCACCATAGCTTTCCAATGCCCCAGTTACTGAAGCAAGCACACCAATTTTAATGGTATCCTTGGTATCCTCGGTATCCTTAGTATCCTCTGAACCACCTGAAGCTTCTTCACTGCCTCCACAAGCTGCTACAATAAGTAAGGTGAACATCATCACAACGATCAAACCAACTTTACTTTTCCATCTCATTATTTTTACCCCCTATAGTTTTCTTCTAACTTAAATACAATAATAAATAGTAACGGTTACAAGGAAGTTACAAATCTATTATGCTAACCAGCGAATTGCTGTAGCTGCCCATGTATAGCCTGTTCCCGCTGAAACAACAACAGCGATGTCACCACTGTTAAGCAAGCCTCTCTCTTCGGCCAAATAAAGGCCATAACAAGGATCTAATGCCGACATATGCCCGTGTTCATTTAAATATATAGCCTGTTTATCTGATAGTCCGAGATTCCCGAGAATTTCAGTAAACATAGATCTCTTAGTATGAAGTGGTAAAAGCATTTTTAAATCTTCAAGACTGGCATCACTTTTTTCTAATGCCTGCTTAATAACCTTGGTAAAATTAGGAATTGATACAGGATCCAATCTCTCCTTCATACGTAACGGATCTGGCACATCAATATAATGTTCCTCCTTTTCAACTACTTCTTTACTTACCGGTTTTACAGAACCACCACCTGGTACAAGCACATCCTGACTGAATGAGCCATCTGTAATGATGGAAGAACTCAGGATTTCACTTTTCGTTGGGTTCTTTGTTACTAATGCAGCCGCCCCCCCATCGGCAAAGTTAAACATAAACCTAGAACGAGGGTTTTCGTAATTAACAATCATAGATTCCTTGGATCCCCCAACCAATAAAATATTCTTCAGATCCTTATCCGAATAAAGCATATCCTTCGCAACCTTTAGTGCAACCGGAAAGGATGAACTAACATTCATTAGTTCGAATGAAAAAGCGTTGATAGTCCCTAGTTCATATTGAATTTTTGAGGATGCAGTCCAAACCTGATAATCCTTGAAAGGACTACCGAAATAAATAACGACATCGATTGCTTTCGGATCGATATTCTCCAATATTCCCCTCCCAGCTGCAACAGCCAGATCAGATGCATGCATACTCTCACGTGCTACTCTTTTTTGCCGGAGTCCAAACTTCTCTATAATCACTTTTTCAGGAATGGATGTTTTCTTTGCCAAATCGGCCGCTGTCTCTATATATTCAGGTTCAAAAATACTAGTTGCCTCTATCCCGATCATCTATCTAACTCCTCCTTTGGTAACTTCATTACCCCTTCACCATCCAAAACGATGTGATCATCCTGATTCCTGCATGTTGTGTGTAAGGTTAGTAATCGTTTCTCTTTATCTATGTCAGTAATTTCTGCTTTTGCTGTAATCGTATTTCCTATATATACCGGTCTTACAAATGATAAGGTTTGAGATACATATACGGACCCTGGCCCTGGTAAATGCATACCCAGTAATCTGGATAAGTAGCTTGCAGTTAATAAACCATGACTGATTCTTTCGCCAAAATATGTTCGTTTAGCGTATTCATAATCCACATGAACAGGATTATAATCACCACTTAATCCTGCAAAGAGAATAAAATCTGTTTCGGTTACTGTTCTTGAAAATTGAGCAGATTGTCCAATTGAAAACTCCACCTTAATTCACCCCTTTACTGAATAAATCCTTTTTGTTAATCTTGCCTGTTGCATTTTTAGGAAGCTCATCCATGATGATTATCCTTTTAGGGACCTTATATTTACCAAGCTTCGTTAAGGCAAATCTCTTAATCTCCGCTTCATGGACTGACCCTTCATTTAAAGAGACAAAGGCAATAGGTACCTCTCCCCACTTATCATCCTCTACACCGATAACAGCAACCTCATTGATTCCCGGAAGTTCTTTAATGACCTGTTCCACCTCTAATGGATAAATATTTTCTCCACCAGAAATAATCATATCTTTCTTCCGGCCGGCTACGTAAATAAATCCTTCGTTATCTTGTCTCACCAAATCACCTGAATATAGCCATCCATCGCGTATGGTTTCCTTTGTTTCTTCAGGAAGACCCCAGTATTCCTTCATAATATTTGGCCCTTTAATTAGTAGTTCGCCAATTTCCCCCTGTTCAACGGCTTCTCCCTTATCATCCACAATGGAAATATCACAAAACAGAACAGGCTTTCCAATGGATCCTACTTTTCTTTTATAATCTTCTTTTGATAACATAAAGATAGTGGGAGATGTTTCTGTCATACCAAAGCCTTGACCAAATGGCAGACCCTGGTCTAGATATGCATTGATTAATTCTTTCGGACATGGTGCACCCCCGTTATAGAACCATCTTACCGAATCGAAATTGGCAGTTTCGAATAAAGAATTTCTTCTGATGGCATCATGTATGGCAGGAACCCCCATGACTATTGTTACTTGATAGTCTTCAATGGCACGTATAGCATTTCCCGGATCGAATTTCCCTGGTATGACAATCGTTCCTCCAGCAAGCAACGTAGGAAATGCAAATAATCCTATCCCACCAATATGAAAAAGCGGTAAGAGAACAATTGATTTATCTGATGACGTTATCTCAATTGCGTATTGATTATTTATGGCATTCCAGAACATATTTTCCTGTGTTAGCACAGCACCCTTAGGCCTTCCCGTTGTTCCAGAGGTATAGCAGATTATAAATGGGTCATTTTTAACATCAATCTCCTCAACCAGCAAAGGTTTATTGGAATAATCCCTCTCAACTCGATCAAACTGGTAAGCGCTTTCAAAGTCGGTGTGATGACAAATTTCTTGGAATAAACTCTCTGTTTCCTCTTCATAGATTATCGTTTTCGCTCCACTATCCTTAATTTGAAACGCTAATTCTGATGTAGTTAGCCGTATATTCAAAGGGACAGCGACTAGTCCTAGCTGAGCAATCGCAAAATAAGCAACCACATATTCTTCACGATTTTGCGATAAAATAGCTACTCGGTCGCCTTTTTCCAGAAAATATGTATGACGTAGGGCAGCTGCCATTTCGTTAATTTTTCGAGATAATTCCTGATAGGTACTTTGACTGGATTTACTAATTACCGCAACTCTAACTGGTGTGATCAAAGCCCGTTTATGAATCCAATAGGCTATATTCTCCAATTATTTCACCTCCTTATCAGCTAATCCGTTAAAGATCAATTCCATTGCTTCATCAAATACATGAGCTGGTACAGACTCCTCTTCCCAATACACCCAACGCATCCCGAGAAATTGCCCAATTCCCATTAAACAGTAGGCAACTGTTTCTGGATTAAGCGGTTTACATTCTTTATCGGAAACTGCCTTCTCAATCGATTGAATGAACCCATTTGCCAGCTTTTCGTAATACCAGCGATATAATTGCTTATCTACTAATACAGACTGTTGGATAATGCTATACAAATTCCGGTGATTAATCACCCAGTCAAAAAAGGCCGAGTATCCAGCACGTTGCTTTTCATTAAATGATGATTTTTCTTCCATGGACAATTTGATATGATGACGCAAGCTGGAGCTTAATTGATAAACCAATTCATCATAAATCGCCTTTTTTGTTGGAAAATAATTGTAGTAAGTCCCTTGAGCTACCCCTGCTTTTACTGTTATTTCTACGATTGACGTATCGAAATAACCCTTCTCACCAATCACTTCTTCTGCCGTATCCAATATTTTCTGTCTAGTCTTCATGCCTTTTTTTGTTAACTGAATCCCCTTTAATTCTGACACATGAATCACCTCTCACTTTTAAATTATATAGAACTTTCTAATAATTATCAAGGCCTTTTTTGATTTTTTTTGCAACTATCTTTTTTTTGGTAGGATTACACTAGGATGGTAGGTTAAGAATGACAAACAGAGATCCTTTAGAGGTGGTGGATTAAATGGAGGAAATAGCGTTTTTTGACAGCAGAGGTAATCAAGGTGGCAGGATTTGAATGAACTATATGAGCTAATTCATGGATATTGGGGCATCCTCCCACCCTAACGCTGCCGCGTATTGAGGAAGGAGCATTCTCGCCCAAATTAGGTCAACTATTGGAGTCACACTTCCACTAGGAAGTTATAGTGCTAACCGTTTTTCGTCTTATGAGACCAGAAGAATTACTTTCAAAGACTTCTACAAAATAAATAACGACTAAGTGGATTTCATTGATCGTGACCTAGCAATGATCTAACTCATACTAAAAATATCAACACATTTTCAACTATAGCCATTGCAAGTTTCTTACTAGGACCAAGGTTTTTCTCATCTAACTATCACTATTAGCTCTTTCATAAAAGCCTGCCTCCTAATCAATACACATCCAACTCTTCCGACCCAATAATCAAATGATACATTTCTCTTGTTGAATCCATTGGTTCAACACCTAACTCTTCTTCCAAAATGTCACAACACTTTTCGTACCACCTGACAGCTTGTGGACGGTTGTTATTCTGATAATAACTATACATGATCAACCGGTAGGCTTCCTCCCACGTATTATCTTTCTCTAAAATCTTTTCACACCAGTCAATACACAAATTAAACTCAAGCAATCGAACAGCTAACTGCGCCCTCTTTTCTGCACCTCGCAAAAATAACAATTGCAGGCGATGCCTCTCCGCTGCGCTCCAACTTAATGTGCGAAAATCTTCCAGGTAGTCACCCCGGTATAGCTTCAATCCTTTTTCAAGTAATTCACCAGAACGCTTTGGCTCTTTTTCTTTTAACCCTCTAGAGATGAAATCTTCAAATATAATTATATCCAGCTCATACCCAGCATGTGGATTCAACTTATATCCACTGCCTTTTCGAAAAACAAAAAACGATTCCTCCCTCGCCTTTCTTTGTGGATCCAATGCCTTTAAAAGTGCATTCAGAGTTACTTTGAACTTCTTTTCAGCAACTGTTTCCTCTTCGTTTGGCCAGAGATAGTGATAGATTTCTTCCTTTAATAATAGCTTGCTTCTATTTGTAACAAAAAGCACAAAAAGTTCCTTCGCTTTTTCTCGTTGCCATTCTTGATGTTCTATCTTTTTTGTTCCTTTCCATACATTTAATTGGCCTAGTGTATGAATAACCAGTGTATAGCCAGGATGCCTTTTTATATTTCCTGCAAAGCCAAGCTCATAAATTAATTGAGCAGTAAATTGAGGAGCGATTTCAAGGTCTTTTGCTTTTAATAACATAGGGGCAATATTTTGCAAATCTGTCGGTCCAAATGCAGTTGGTTTTTTTAGGAAAAAGGAAAATTCCTCTGCTTGAACTTCTTGAAGGAACACTTCCATTTCAAGCTTAAATTTACGCTCATCTCCCTTTTCCAATGAAATATACGCTCCCCAAAACGCAGTAACCATTATTCCATATCGGTCACCGCAGGCAAGCATATCCGCCTGTGCTCCATCAATAACTTTTATTGCTGCATTCATATTTTTGTTATACACTTCTGCTATTCCTATCCCTATTTTGATAAAAGCACTTAGCCAGCGATCATTTACTTTTTCAGTTTCTATTAATCCTTTTTTGGCGTTTTCAATTGCTGTTTCATATGCAAGTCTTTTTCCATATAAAATAGACAAACCCATATAGGGTTCTGCTTTTCCCCTTGAGACATTAATTTCTCCCATTAATTGAAGAGCCGTTTCATAACATTGAATTGCCAGATCCATATCATAATAATCAACTAACTGTATCGCATGCCCCATTCTCATCCAACCACATGCTTCCACAAAAGGTGACTGAATAGATAGACCCAATTGAATTCCATCCGAAGCCAGCTGTTTACTTTCATCCGCGTTACCCATAAACGCTTCAATAATAGATAGTATCAAATCCGTTTCCCTATGCGACTGCGATAAATGCTTCTTATTTTTTTCCTGATTAGTTAACTTTTGTTTCATTAAAAAATCTTTAGCTTTCGCCAATCTTCCTGTACGCAGATAGATTCTTGCTTGTAAGTTACTTTCTTCCATTGGCAAGTCCAGTAATTTTGCACGATTAAACCAATTCTCTGCTTTTACTGCCTGGCCGGCATTCAACAGGTTTTCCGCCATCAGTTGATATAATTGTGACATTTTTTCTTTAGGGGCATTGGCTTTTTCACGCATATGGATAGCTTGATTCACGAACCTTTCCGCTCTGTCAGGTTGAATCGTATCAAGATAGATTCTTGCCTTACCTTCCAACGCAAGTCCTGCAAGGTAATAATAGGATTGATCATCCTCAGATATGATGGCTAATATCTTTTCATAGTTTTTTTCTGCTTGTTCAAATAATGATCTGTAACGCTCAATCTCACCCTGAAAAAAATAAAGCAATGGATATATATTCTTATATTCATTTGGTAAAACCAACAGCATTTCATATAAATTCTGATGTCTACCAGATTGCAATATCTGCAGTCCATGCTTATTTAATAAATAGGCTATCGTGTTATATTCTTTAATTTTTCGATAATGATAAAGGGCTGCCTCTATGTTTCCTTCTCTTTCATAGTAATTTCCGGCTCTCTTATGCAGACCTTCATACTCATTCTTGTAGGTTTTAAATAAACGGTTTTCTAAGAAGGCTTTAAATAATGCATGGTAACGGTAATAATGCCCTTCTCCAGACACAATAAATAAATTTTGCTCAACCAATCCTGCTAGAATTTCTCCTGAGCCATTAATTTGCAGGATATGATCACAACCTACAGGAGATAAAATCTCCATCACGCTGGATTGAAGCAGAAATTGCTGCATAATTAGTGATTGTTTTGACAAAACTTCTGAGGCCAGGTAGTCGAACAAATCCTCCAGTGAGCTCTGTCGATTCTGAATGACTTTCTCAACAGTTGTATCCCCATTTAATTGCTGAGCCAACATGTTAAACGCGATCGTCCATCCTTCCGTTAACTGATAAATCTTATCAATATCCTCATCTTTCACACGTAAGTGATATATATCTTCCAAAATAAAATACATTTCATCGGGTGATAATGACAAATCCGTTTGGGTGATTTCCAGCAATTCTCCTTCCATTTTCAGCTTAGCCATCGCATCCCATTTAGGTTTATTTCTACTTGATATTACGATGTGTAAATTAGAGGGGACGTGATCAACTAAGTATAATACAAACATTTCAATATCATTGGAGTTTATAACATGATGGAAGTCGTCTAAAATTATCACGATTTGACTTTCCAGTTCCATAACTTCATTAATAAAATGTGAGGCAAACGAATAGATTATTTCACTACTTATATAGTTGTCAAGCGTGTCCAATTCTTTCATTATAGACTCACCGAACATAGGATGCTTTTGTCTAATGGATTGTAATAACTTTGTAAGGAAGGGTAGAATGTCATCATCACGGTGAGATATCGAATACCAGCATGATTCCGTATTTACATCATGCATATACAAAGAGAGCGTCGTACTTTTTCCATAACCTGCCCCAGCAATTAATAAGGTTAATGGCTTCTTCTGTATAGCCATAAGTTTTTTGGATAATTTATTACGTCGTACAAACCTGTCTCTTATAGGTGGTGGTGTAAGCTGACTTTGAATAATTGGTATATTTCGCATTTTTGTCCCCCCTCGACAATTAACTATTCCAATTTATAACTATGTGGATTATTAATGGAAAATAAATAAAGTTTAACGCTTTTGTTATTTGTACGGAGTTATAGGAAATTATTACTACTTTAATTATTATACTTATCACTTAAATATGATGGCAGTACTATCATTCTTTAATTTGTAAAGATTCAGTATCTTCTATTCATTTTATACGAAAACTGCGAATAAAACAAAATGAATAGACCATTTGGATCTACTCATTTTTAACTACTAGTTATTCCTTTGTTTCATTAGGGTCGGATTTCTGAACTTCCTTACTATCTGAGACCTGCTGTTCTTCACGTGGGGTCTCTGGTTGTTTTTCAACAGGATTCTTTTTCTTCGGATTCATTAATCTGCCTTTACGCACCTGCTTCACCCAGAATCCGCCATGAATTTGCTTCGGTTCATAGGAGATGATAAATGCTTTAGGATCAATATTCTGGATGGTTTCATAAAGTTTTAATTCATATTTTCTTGGCGTTAATATTTGCATGGACAAACGATCGCCATCCATCCCATATGCAAACCAGCTTGTTACACCATATCCCTTATCCCTTAATTTACGGGTAAATTCAATATCCGGATTAGATGAAATTACATTTACAGTAATATAACCTAATGCAAGCTTCTCTTCTATTTTCGTTCCAATTATAACTCCAGTACCGAAGCCGACTGCATATGCCACTAAATTCTGGATTTGATCCAGGTTGTCTAATACTAAACCGAGACCCAAAACGTAGATGACAACTTCAAACATACTAACAAATGCTGCTATATACCGTCGTCCTTTTAATGTTAGAATCATACGAACAGTCGATAAAGATACATACACAATATTGATCAACAGAATAATTGCAACCATTACAAACGCGTTACTCAGCAAAGCTAACCCTCCTACTTCTTCCTATTAGAATACCTTAATTCTAATTCATATGAAACTATTTATGATGGCATGCACAATGTACATATTGTTTGCACTGCTGCCGGAAACAGTGCATGCGTTCCCTCTTTAGTTATCGTCTCACCACATTGGGATTCTGGGCATATTATATATAAATTAATCCAAACGATGAGGTGAGGTTATGGATCCATTTAAACAAATGAGTGATTGGAAAAAGAATATGGATCACTTTTTCGGTGATAAATTCTGGACTGAATTCGAAGGAACAATTAAACCCACAATTCCCCCAATTAACATGTATAAATCAGACAATGAATTAACCTGTATTGTAAATATGCCTGGTCTAGATGATATGCATAAGATTGATATCTATGTCGATTATGCCACCTTGGAGTTAAAAGGTTCGATCGACATGGAAAATGCAGGAGGAACAGTTGTGCAAGAAGAGATATTACAAGGTGTCTTTGATAGAACCATCTCCCTGCCTTTTCCAGTACGGTCAGATAAAATAAAAGCAACATATAAGAGTGGGCTTATGTACATCCAGCTACACCGGTTAATCTCTGATACAAGCCGAAAGCATAGAGTAAATGTGCATGTACTAGAAGGAGAGTAGCATTATAATTAGGCAACTTTTCTATAATGATAAACGAATCTATAAAAGGCGGCATAATTAAAAAGACTTATTTATTTGGACCGAAAACACGTTTCTCTACATTGGCATCCTGGCCACGCAACCGTTTACCCAGTGTTCGTTTCCAGTTTTCAGCTAAGAGATCGCATGAAGCAAGATCATCTGCCAGACGCAGGTCATCTTTATATACGTGCATTATCTCGTTGCAGGCAGCGATGGACCACTGGGGATATGGGCGGTCTATACATTCCATATCTGCGGGTGCCTGGATATGGCCTTCCTTTAGCACTCGGAAATACCAGCCGGTTCTTCCACTATTTTGAATTCTCAATGCAAAATCCAACACCTGAAAACGGCGAGCTGGCTTCCAACATGGTTGGCGGGGCTGTGAAACCTGGATAATTGCCTCGCCAATTTTATATGTGTCACCGATACATACGGTAAACTCATCCATTTCAAGAACAGCAAAGTTTTCACCCATCGATCCCATACCAATTGAATCAATCTTAAGTTCTTCCTGCCAATTCATATAATGCTTTAACGGATAGGCGAAAATTGCTTTTTCCGGGCCTCCATGATTCTTTTTATCAGCAACTTCATCTCCTGAAAGTCCTGATTGACTTAACCATATTTTTTCATCAAATTCACTTTTAAACATTCCACTTTCCCATGGTCTGTTCATACGATCTGGAGAGTTCTTCTCACCAACTTGATTCACCTTACCCGTAAAAATTTTATGTACATGCGGTTCTTCCATTGTGTCACCTGCTTTTAGTTATGTTATAGTAAATTATTATCTAACGCTATCTTACTAAACATATTATAAATTGTAACTATTTTAGTTGAAGATTGGAGGAAAATAAATGACTGAGCATAAAACAGCAACTTTTGCCGGTGGCTGCTTCTGGTGTATGGTAAAGCCATTTGACCGTTGGGATGGGGTTCATAGCGTTGTTTCCGGATATACCGGCGGACATGTAGAAAATCCTACTTACGAAGATGTTAAGGCTGGTTCTTCTGGTCATTATGAAGCTGTTAAGATAACCTATGATCCAAACAGTATAAGCTATGAAACTATTTTGGAAGTGTTTTGGCGTCAAATTGATCCCACTGATGACGGTGGCCAATTTCACGATCGGGGAGACTCCTATCGAACTGCCGTTTTTTATCATGATGAAAAACAACAGCGTGCTGCTGAAGCTTCCAAAAAGGAATTAGGAGACAGTGGTAAATTTTCTAAACCGATTGTAACGCAAATCCTTCCAGCGGTCAGGTTCTATCCTGCCGAAGAATATCATCAGGATTACTATAAAAAGAATGAAACCCATTATAAAGAAGATCGTGCTAAATCTGGTAGAGATGAATTTGCAGAAAAGATATGGAAATAATATTGGTCTAGTGCATTGAGTATTAACGGGTTTACTTGTGTGAGGTGCAAAAAAGTAAATCACAAGTTAAACACGCTATAATCACATAATTTTCACTAATAAATTCACAGTAAAAAATGGCTTTGGATAATTCTCCAAGCCATTTTTTCTATCTAATATCTGTTATTAAACTAAATGGCACGAAATACCACTCCGTCAAACTTGGAAGTGCATCGGAATACATAACAGTAATTACTTGTAACCTGAAACGGAATAACTTGTCCAGATTTTATTACTTCATTTATGGAATATGCCTCTGGAGGAAAAGGAGGTTCATACTCAGAACGATAAATATTTACTGGGTTATCTGGTTCTAATAGTTTTAATCGTTTTTCTCGGGCTGATCTAATTTTTGTTCCTCATTTTTGGCCAAGCTTATACCAGGGATAGAAAAAGTTACTATAAGACCTATGAGAATAATCGTAATTTTTCTTGTTATTTCAATAACCTTAAGCTTATTCTATCCACTTTATTGAATTATGCTTAATCTTCTTAAGCTAAACATCCTGCATAAATTCAACAGAAAGGTGCTTCTTCCTTCCCCGTTAGTAAAAACACTCCTTATGTCTATAATCCTATTATGTTGGAAATAATCCTTTAACATTACTTTTTTAGAACCATGTGCGATATTATGTTCTGATTAAATTCCTTCTCGTTCTCTTCTTCGCTTGCATGTTCAATGATTGAAAAGTTCGGGTAATAAGGTGGTCTTCAACAGGATAGTATTTTTATTATTAATTGCTTTGATTGAAAACAACTCTAAATATTTTTTAAAAATAAGGAAAGAATACATTTGGCATGATTTAAAAAGCAATTTCCTCGTTTAAATCATCACTACTTTTAGATATAGCCATTGAAAGGCGGTCTTATATACCATGGGTAAGGTAAAAGTTAAACTATGGACACACCAGTATTTAATTATTATATTATTGTCTTTAGTCATGTTCGCTTCTTTTTATATGATTACTGCAGGTTTCCCCATCTTTGTAACAGCCATTAATGATAATCCTGCGATTGCAGGAATAATGACCACAACCTTAATGACAGCATCACTAATTACACGCTTTTTTGCAAGTGTAATTATCCAAAAAGTTAACATGAAATTACTCCTCATTATTTCCCTCATTTATTTTTTGGGCACAATCGGTCTTACTTTTGTAAATCAGTCCATCGGATTTTTAATATTCATTAGAGCACTACAAGGTATTGGTTTTAGTATGCTTACGATGTTGGTCTTTACGATATCAAGTAATATTGTTCCTAAATCTCGATTAGGTGAGGGCATTGTTTTTTTCGCAATGTCTACAAGCGTTGGGACGACAATTGGACCACTAATCGCTATTGCTTATCTTGCAAATTATTCTTTCCAGTCGTTGATGATGTTGACTCTGGGCCTTATGTCTTTTTCACTTGTGTGCAGTTTTTTTACAAAGAATACAGTTAAACAAGAAAAGGAAATTCCACAGACTACCGCTAATGAACCTTTCTATAAGTACATGTTCGATAAGCGCGTCCTTCTTCCGTGTATTTTGGTATCGTTAAATTACATGACAATTGCTGGAACGGTAAACTTTATGGGGGCGTTTGGTAATGAGATCAATGTTGGCGGAAGTATTTCGCAGTTCTTCATCGCACAGGGGATTGCAATGGTATTAGTTCGTACTTTCTCCGGTAAAATTTTTGATCGATTCGGTCACAGAATCCTTATTATTCCAGCTGCTATTTCAGGGGCTGTAGGCTTGATCTTATTAGGCTTCTCTACTAATATGGTGATGGTTCTCGTTTCCGGGGCATTATTCGGAATCGCTTTTGCCATAATCCATCCAATTGGACAAGCTTGGGCATTAACCCTTGTTCCACCCGAGAAAAAAGCAACAGCCAATTCAATGCTGCTTATTTTTATTGATTTTGGTTTGGCCATTGGATCAATTGGGCTTGGATTCTTAGCAAAATTTGCAGGATATGGCATGACCTTTAGCTATTCTGCTGCTTTAATGATTATTATTTTGTTGCTGTATCTAATCGGGAGCAAAAAAACAGCAGCATTTGAAGCGAATAAGTAAAAGCATTCTGAACGAAGCATAGATAGGAATGTACCATTGTCAACATTGACTTTTGGACAGCCCCTACTTGATTAAAGTACCAAGTAAATTAGTAATCAATCACTCTTTTTCATCTAATTCAGAAAATTCCTCATTATCACACCATTTAACTTCAACATTAACGACCATATCCTCCCTTATAATTGCTCCATTCCCTCCACCTCTTGAAGTTCTAGGATCAGCTTCGGCTTCTGCCCTTAAGATAAAAAAATCGTCTGTTACTTGAATTTTATAATCTCTTCATTTGCCTCCTTTTTAGCACGTAATCCTCTTACCTATACAAAGTTATTTCGATTTACATACCCTATATTAAGGAGGTGAAATTTATGGAGAGATTTATCGCTAAGTTAAGAGGGGTAAACGAAGTACCTCCAGTAAGGACAGATGCTTTTGGAGTAGCTAAATTTCTCGCTAATAAGGATTGCACAAAAATTAAATTTGAGCTAGAAGTCAACAATATTAGAAATTTTATTCAAGCGCATATTCACTTTGGAGCCCGTGATGAAAATGGACCCGTTCTCGTCTTCCTTTTCGGGGCTGACCTAGCGACTTTAGAAGATCAAAATGGGATAACCACTCGCAGAGGAGTAGTTACAGGAATTATTACAGATAAGGACATCGTTCCTAATGACGCAGGTGTAAAAAATGTCAATGACTTACTCATACTAATGCGAAAAGAATTGACGTATGTAAATGCTCATACCGAACAAAATCCTGGTGGGGAAATTAGAGGGCAAATCATTCCCCTACGCAAAAGATACTAAGTGTCTATTGTGCCTGTTCCCCTCCTCCTAATGGGGGACAGACACTAGATGTGTATTTAGATAAAGTTTGATTATTTGTAAAAAATTGCGATGTTTATAAAAAAGATTGATCAAAATATCAATCATTTATTTATAGAAATGCTGTGAAATGAAGGTTTTCCCAACAGTCATTACGTTCCACCCCACTGATTAGTATATATATCATAATACCAATTCTTACATTCAACTATAGTTCAAAAAGACCGCCATATTGACGATCTTCTTATTGTGTTAAAGCACCGTTTAGTTCAACAAGCATAGATTTTTAACCGTATAATGTAGCTCTACAAACTGATTGAATTTTCTAGTACCCTTTAATGATAGGTCTAGTTGATAATCACCTTCTCTAAATAATGGAATTCCCTTTCCGATTACAGTTGGGGCAACTGTTAGAATAATTTCATCAACTAACTTTTCCTCTACAAAAGATTGTAGCAATTCTCCCCCACCCACAATCCAAATATTTTTTCCCTCTTGGTTTTTAAGTTGGTCTGTAAAACTAGCTATATCTTCATTAATAAAACTTACATCTTCGTTATCCTTAATAGAAGACCTTGTAAAAACATAGCATTCCTTGTTTTTATACGGGAAATCTCCAGTTTCGTGTTTAATTATCCAATCATAAGTTTTTTTGCCAATCAAAACTGTATCAACAGTATCATAAAACTCTGAATAACCATTATCCCCTTCGCCTTCGGAATTAAATAGCCAATCTAAAGACTCATCTTTTGTTGCTATGTATCCGTCCAAACTCGTTGCAATAAACAATACTAACTTTCTCATAATTATAACCATTCCTTTCGCTTCGCTCAGGCACAAAACACACTTACTCGTTTATTGTTGGGCAATCAGTCAATGCTGTGCTATCCCTATATATCTTAGAAAGGAGCTATTCCCTATGGGTCTAAAATTGTTTATCCCATTTGTTGTGGAATCGATGTCCACAAAACCTTTGTTGTTGCGTGTATTGCTTCTACGAACAATAAAGGGGTTACTATTTACAAACGCCGTCGCTTTTCTACCTTCACAAAAGGGCTAAGAGAGCTGTCACAATGGCTTTGTGAAAATGACTGTAAAGATGTTTGTATGGAATCTACCGGGAAATACTGGATTTCCGTGTTTAATGTTTTAGAGGATTCCTGCAACATCACTTTAGCGCATCCTAAATATGTTAAAGCTATACGCGGTAAAAAGACGGATAAGAAGGATGCTAAATGGAATGCTGATTTATTCAAACATGATCTTGTAGCTAGAAGCTTTATGCCTCCACTATCTATTCGACAGTTGCATGATCTGATGCGTTATCGGTTTAACTGACTAATTTTACATCCAGCGAGAAAAATCGATTTCAAAACAGTTTAACCGTTTCTAATATCCAGATTGCATCTGTTGTATCAGATACCTTTGGTAAAAGTTCTATGAAGATCATTGACAAGGTACTAGAAGATCCAACAGATACCGATTTTGATATAGAAACACTCATTCACGGTTCGATGAAAGATAAGATTCCTGATTTAGAGCTTGCTATTGATGGTTTTATCAGGAGTATTGACGGAATGGTTTCAAGAAACATGGTTCTATCATTCCCATTCTCGGTTGTAAAGTTAAGATAAATAATATAAGTTACCTTCTGTTTTTCATGCTAGCAGCACTTATAACAGAACTTGTCGAGCGGCACCCTTTAGTTGCATAAGAAATCGCATTTATTTCATTTAATTTTTGCCAATTGGTTTATTACTTTTATTAACATAAATCTGACACCTTTTCTTTCATAAGAAAAGTCATTAAAAGTACCAATTAAATAGGTATCCATCTTAGGATGATAAAACAAATAGGCTCCTGTGGCACCTGCATGTCCCCAAACATTAAATATTTTTGGCATGAGTAGTGGAACTGTTTTAAACAGCATAATGCCATAACCATATTCAATTCCTACACCATACTTCGCTTTATCATTCATCATTTTCTCAAGCGTTTCCTTTTTCACCAATTGATAGGATACTAACGCTTTCATAAACTTCAACATATCTTCTCCAGTAGATACTACTCCACCGCCTGCATAGTCGAGACCTGCATATCCTTTGTGATTTGTTATATTGTTTTTATTAACATAAAAGTCTGCTAAATGTTGGGTATCTTTGTCTAATGGATTAGAATAGTGTAGCACAGATGAATTCACCATACCAAGGGGCTGATAAATATGTTGTTTCATAGCTACATGAAATGGTAGACCTGTTATTTTTTCTATGATTAACCCTAAAAGATGATAGTTTGTATCGGTATATTTAAAGCCGTTACCTGGAGGAAAATGAGGTTTTTGCTGTTTTTTTGCCCAAGTTATTGCCTCTTCTGGGCTTATAGTAAAGTTTGGATCATTCAGAAGTTTTTCTAGTAATGGACGGAAATTATCATACAAACCAGACGTTTGATTTAGTAGATGTTTAATTTTAATTTCATTCGTATAATCTTTACCTTTATAAACATGAAGGTGTTTGACTAATTCTCGATCTAAATATTTGGTTATACCGTCCTCGAATGATATTTGATCGTTTTCGTATAAAATACTAATCAAAACGGACGTGAATATTTTTCCTACACTTGCCATATATGCTGGCTGTTTTGGATTCATTGACCCTTCTGCGATATGTAAATGGATACCTTTCTTTTCTGAATGAACAAGTAAAAATGCACTCTTTACCTTTTTGTCTTTTTGCACTTGTTTTCTGAATGATTTTTCAATTGAACGGATTACCTTTTCACTTTGTTTTGTTTGCACAGACACCCCTCCATTATTTGATACTAATTTTATTCTATTTACTGCTCGTTAGCTTAATAATATATTTTTATTTTAACATTAAAATCCACATTATTACTTAGAAAATTCCAGATTATTCAAAAGGTTAAATATCCATTGTTATATTTCAATTATATTAGATGACGTTACGTCACCTACAATCTTTATTTTCAGGAGGAATCAAATGAAATGATGGATAATAGGACAGGTATCTAAACAGCGAAATATCTCTGTTCGAACACTTCGTTATTATGATCAGATAAATCTCCTCACACCAAGTTTTTAGGTTTAATTTTTATAAATAAGTTTGATTATTTCAGCAATCCTTATTCCATTAAACTCCCCGTTAGTAGTGTAATCTTTCACAAACTCTGTATTTATTTTAACATAAATACCCATATTCCCTTATATGAATTTACTAAATATTACAACTCACACTTAAGTTCACAATAAAAATACACACGAGATTTCTCTTATGAAAACCCGTGTGCTTTTATATGCACGTTTACTTTAGTTCTTTCTATTCTCTTTACATGCTTCAATAAACCCTTTATAAATCTTCAACGAGGCTTCATCTCCTGAACCAACCATTCCTTCAGGATGCCATTGCACACCAAGTACAAAGGCATGCTCGTTACTCTCTACAGCCTCAATTACCCCATCACTGGCTTTTCCTCCTACTTGAAAAGAGTTAGGGACACGTCGGTTTGCTTGATGATGCAAACTATTTACGCGGATCTTTTCTGATCCTGTTAACTGATGAAGTAAAGAACCCTGTGTAACGTTCACAAAATGCGATCCGTAATCAATCGGCGCCTTTTGCCTATGTTGAAGCAATTGTCCGTCAACTTGAGCATAAATATCCTGATACATATCTCCACCCGCAGCAATATTTAGCGTTTGGCAGCCACGACAGACACCCAAAATCGGTTTACCCATTTCGAGTAATTTTTTCATTAATAGAATCTCGAATGTATCCCGTTCGGGAATTATCGTTCCAAGATTCGGATGCGGCTCTTCGCCGAAAAGTGTTGGATCAATATCATACCCTCCAGTAGCATATAACCCGTCAATTTGAACCGCAATTTGTTCGATATCTTCATCTTTTAGAAGATAGGGCAGGACAATAGGCATTCCTCCTGCTTGGCTGATTGCTTTTACATTATTATTAGTTACCTTGTAATATGATCTATCGACTTCCATTGAAGAAGTAAGTCCAATTACTGGTTTCATATTCAATCTCCCCCTTCAGATAATCAGTATACTTTTCTTAAGTTTAATTGCCCCTGGAACTTCTGTCTACTACAATTAATGCTTCCTAAGTTAACCTCGAGTCCATACAAACAACTCGAAAAATGATATAGTTATTTAATATAACTTAAGGACACCTAGATAGGGGACGAACAAATTGTCAAAAAGTAATTCATTAACACCATTAAAAATGCTGTTATTCAGCTTTCATGCAACAAACACGATTATTCTAAGCTACTTGCCATTATACTTGAAATATAAAGGTCTGAACGGGACGGAAATTGGTTGGGTTTTAGCCATCGGTCCTCTCGCTTCTATATTTGCACAGCCGTTTTGGGGGTATATGAGTGATAAATATAAAACCGTAAAAACTATGATTCAAATCTGTATCATTGGACTTCTAGTCTTTAGTGTAATATTTTTCCAAATGGATACATTAATTGCAATTCTTGTTATGGGTGCCATTTTTTATTTCTTTGTTACGCCTATTGGCGCCCTAGGGGATAGCCTGGCACAACGGCGGGCAGATGACTTAGGTGTGTCTTTTGGGGCAATACGGATGTGGGGTTCTGTCGGTTTCGCAACTTCTTCCTTAATTATAGGAGAAGTGCTGACCAGAGTCGGGATTCAATATATGATTATTCCATTTTTATTCTTCGGATTTATCGCCCTGCTGGTAACCTTCAAGCTTACTGATGTAAAGGTAGAATCAGAACCAGTTAAACTGAGTGATGTTACAGCAATTATTAAAAATAAACCATTTGTTATTTTTCTGTTGTTCATTATGTTCCTTACTATTACCCACCGGGCAAATGATAGCTTTATGGGATTATATATCACACAGCTTGGTGGTAGTGAAGGACTAGTTGGGTTGGCATGGTTTGTAGGTGTTTTAACAGAGGCCCTTGTATTTGCAACTGCAGGCTTCTGGTTTAAGAAATACCACCCATTAGTGTTTATTATTGTCGCAGGAATCATTTACAGCATCCGTTGGTTTCTATACGCGGCGGTGGATAACCCGATGCACATTATCGGCCTTCAATTCATGCATGGATTAACATTTGGCGTATTTTATTTAGCAGCATTTAACTATGTATCCCGGCTAATACCAAAATTACTGCAGTCTACTGGTCACCTTATTTTTTTCGCAACATTTTTTGGATTATCAGGAATCATCGGCTCTCTCGCGGGTGGTGCGCTAATTGATACAGCTGGTGGAGCAACCTTGTACTTCGGAATGGGAAGCCTTGCATTAGTAGGAACGATATTACTGACTATTTATCATATATTGCCATATGGAAAAGAAGTATTTGTTCATAGAAAATCAAAATAAATAAAAGAACTCCATCTTAAAAGGCTGATGCAGATGCATCAGCCTTTTTTAAATCTATAAATTAACTCAAAAACACAAAATACAATACAAAGATTACAAACATGCCGTACATGATCGGATGAATCTCTTTCCTTCGACCTTTTAAAATCATTGTAATTGGGTAGAAAATAAATCCAATTGCAATACCTGTTGCAATACTATACGTTAATGGCATCATGACAATGGTTAAAAATGCTGGTACAGCAATTTCGAATTGATCCCAGTCAATGTTTTTCAATGCGGACGACATCAGTACACCTACAATAACTAATGCAGGTGCAGTTACTTCAGCTGTCACTACACTTAATAACGGTGAGAAAAATAATGCCAGGAGGAAAAACCCTGCTGCCACTACTGCCGTAAACCCAGAACGCCCACCTGCTCCAACACCCGCTGTAGACTCTACGTAAGATGTTGTTGTTGATGTACCAACTGTTGCACCAACTACAGTTGCAGCAGAATCTGCGAATAATGCTTTTCTTGCACGTGGTAATTTATTATCCTTCATCAGCCCTGCTTGTGTAGCCACTGCCACTAAAGTTCCAGCTGTGTCAAAGAAATCAACAAATAGGAAGGTTAAAATAACGACAAGCATTTGCATGGTGAAAATATCTCCAAAGTGAAGGAATGCCTGACCAAAGGTAGGTGCCATACTTGGAACTTCCCCTACAACTCCACCAAGACCTTGAGGCGGATCGATTAACCCCACAATTATCCCCACTACTGCAGTAATAATCATTCCGTAAAAAATACCGCCTTTAATACCTATTGTCAGTAAAACTACCGAGATAATAATACCAAATACAGCCAACAATACAGTAGCCGATGTTAAATCACCAAGAGCTATAAGTGTTGCGTCATTTCCAACAATTATTCCAGCATTTTGAAAACCAATAAATGCGATAAACAGACCGATACCAGCTCCAACAGCCAGTTTTAAATTAGCTGGGATAGCATTAATAATTGTTTCACGAATCCCAGTTAACGTCAAAATGATAAAAATAACACCAGAAGCTAAAACACCAGATAGTGCTGTTTCCCAAGGGATACCATAACCAATAACAACTGTAAATGCAAAAAATGCGTTCAATCCCATACCTGGTGCAAGTACGACCGGGTACTTCGCAATAACTCCCATTAATAAGGAACCGACAGCTGCCGCAATCGCTGTTGCCGCAAATACAGCTTCCTGATCCATTCCTGCCTCACCCAATACAGATGGATTAACGAAAAGAATATATGCCATTGCTAGGAATGTTGTCATTCCAGCCATGAATTCTGTTTTATAGTTTGTACCTAATTCTTCAAAGCGAAAATACTTTTTCATCACTTTCTCTCCTTTGTTTTTACTAGGGATATTTCCTAAAAGAGTGGGACTGTACCTGTACCTGCGATTACTCGGTACAAAAGCATAGCGGCATTTCAATGAAGCATTTTTGCGATTACTCGCCCCACTAAAAATAGCTGTTATTTTGACACAAAACCTATAAAAGACGACGTAACTCTGAAATAGATTGTTAGTTGCCACTACGGAAAATACACTACGCTGGTGTTTTGCTTGTTATAATATTTATCTATTGTTTTAGTGAATAAATACGCGCTATTTGTGATTGTTGATTGGAACGTAGGACAGTCAACCCCTGTGGAAAGCATCAACTGAAGACCCGCAGTAAAGCTTCGGCCGTATTACATCACACGAAGAAAATGCGGATGTATTTTTAGGGCGTCTTGCATTTCCACAGATAGAAGATTAGAAAACCTTCATCAGCGTAGGCAGAATACGTAGACTCCTCGAAAATAAAATCAATTTTCTTCGTGCGAGGGATTTTCGCTGAAGCATTCCTTATCCTATGGGAACAGCACGTGTCCGAAGACCCCGGAAGAAGCGTTCTTTGCTTCTGAGGAGGCTGAGGCCGTGCCCATGGAAAGCAGCGGTCCGTAGCGGAAATCAACATTGCTATTATGTCGCAGTTTATATCAACTGCGAGAATTAAAGGCAACAAAACTGGTGAAAAGAGCCGCCAGCTAAATTCGATGCTTCATTTACCGGACTTTTTGAATTATCTTCTAAAACAAAAAAGAGCCCTTGATCACTTAGACCAAAAGCGCTACCTTAACTATGCAGGAAAAGTAATTAAGAGAAGAGAAGAGAAGCCATTTACTAGACAGCAAACGTGCTACCATTACCTGAATTACTTTATCTGCGTAGTCAGACCATTTACGGCGGTCTGGTAGAAACTTTGGGCCATATCCCCTAAATTATACGCAATTCTATTTAAAATATACTATTATAATAATCCCAAATGGCTAGTATGTCAATAAAATACGAACAATATTATTAAATCCTTTAATATTGTTCGTATTAAGTTGCTTATTTAAGTCAATAGCTCTCTTACTCCCACTCAAAGATTGCAGGTGACTCTAAAACACTGTTATATCCTGACTCCCAATGCTGATTTTTATCAAAGAAAATTTGCTTTAAAATACTTTTCTCCATATATTAAAATTACCACAATGAATAACACCGTGGTAGGGGTAAAATTATATACTTTCTTATCTTTTTTCAAAAAAGCACTCAAAAAATGAGTGCCTTATTGATTGGAAATAGATTTTTACCTTGTTTCGCTGAACAAACAAGCAGAATTTAGTTACAGTTAGTACCATAATACTTGCTTAACATAGTTATTATATTTATAAGTCTAGTTCCTCTATTACATTTTTTATATGAAATGGAATTAATCAAACCTAAAGTAGGTTATCTTTATCACAAATCAGCCGATTTTGTGACATTTTTTACGAATCATAGATATCATTTACTTTTTTAATTTTCATAACAATGAAAGCGAACAATTATTCTGCTGTTTTTGCAATAATTGATTGTGCAAAATCTTTTGCACCTTGTAACAACTTACGACTGTATGCCTTTTTATTACTAGGGTCTTGTTCTGACTTAAACCAACTTCTATTTTTACTAAAAACATCACTAATCTGGTTAGACGAAGAGGGTAATCCTAAAATATCAGTCATTAAGCATTGAACATCTACTACCGAGAAATTTTCCCCCTTACCTTCCATTGTAACAATATAAAGAGTAAGTAACATTTGTTCTTTGAATGTTTTTTGCCTTTTTATTTCTGGATAATTTTTAAGATTTAAATCATCTGCACTAAGAGATGAATATATAGAGGTTTGTTTATTACGTTTCTTCCTCTGACTTGTAGTTTTTGGTTTCTCTTCACTATCTTCTTTTGGTTGATAGTTTTCAACGTATCGCAAACCTTCATCAGTTAACACATATTGTTTTGGAATAGCCTTTTCTGCATTTGAATCATCCATTATAAAACCTTTTTGCGCTAATTGTTTCAGTAATTCACTGTTATTAGAATATTTTGTTCTCCTAGCATCAGTGTAATATTGCTTAACATTTTCTGATGAAAAAGATTTTATTCCATCTTTCTTTTCATAATAATAAGCCGCAATCAATGCAAAATCTTGATCTGACAATTTTCCGAAATTATTTAAGAATGACACTAAGCTTGTCCGTGATAAGTCCTTAGTAGGAGAAATGCTATGTAGCTCCTCTTTACTTTCAGGTTCTAAAAGCGCAGTAGGTTGATTAACTGCTTCAATATATGGTGTTGCTTGAACGTCTCCACGAGTACGTACAATAGCGTCAACGGCAGCAGGAAGTAACGAGTTCAAGAAGATATTCCTTTCGCGTTCTATTGTTTCAGCAGACCCTTCTGCCTCAAATTCAATTTCACCAATCTTAAATTTCACACGATTCTCCACTTCGTCACTCCTTATACTGGTAAACCAGCTTTATTAAATAATTCCTCGAGCATTACACGATAATTAAGCTTTATATCATCAATATCTTTTTTTCCTGCCGTATAAGTAATATTGTGAGCAGAAAAATTTCCGACTTTTCGAAATGTATCAAACTCATTCTTTATACGAGATAACTTTAAAGTATTATTATTCTTCGCATTTTTAACTATTCCATCTAACATTATATATCCTGAACCAGAATTATTTTTTATATCATCATCTATGTTAAGGTGTTGATATGAAAGCACAAGTACTACTTCAAAAAGTCTCCTCATAAGAACTGCACAAGCATCGTAACAATTATGAGCATATGAGTGATTTATCTGTTGTATCAACTTGTCTAAATACTTTCTTTTTCCACAAAACTTTGATTCTTCTAATAACTCACTAGAAGATTCAATGGTTTCTGTATCACTCCATGCACCGTTTAGATTTTTCATCAACTCCTGCAACTTAGTTGGGATAAAACTAAATTTATTGTTATAACTTTTTTCTGATAGAAAAACTTTATCTTTTCCCTTTAATAATTTATCTCTAAGCCGGGAGGAGTTTGGAGCATTATAACCGCATTGCTTCATCAGATTTGATATCAGTGACATTGTAAAAAGAGTCTCACCTGTTTCTTTATAATGATAGAAACAAAGAAGCTTTGCACGCTCTACCTCAGTACAAGTATTCAGTTGTGTTAACTTAATAAAATCCAATAACTGCATCTAATTTTTAACATCCTTTTTATGCTTTTAATTTTTCTAATGCTTTGACAGCTTTTCCTGTGAGAGTATATTTACCTCGAGGACTATTTTGAGTAATGTAGCAATTATCTTTAAGTTCCGCAATAATTGCATTGACTTTGACTTTGCTAAGTTTTAATATATCAGCTATCTCCTGTTGAGACAACTTGACAACATTTTTATCATTAAGTGATATTTGGCGTTCTGCCATACAAGCCAAAACTCTATATTTATCGTTTCCGAAGTATTCTATATTCACTGCGACACCTCTTTACCATATCAGTTTAAATATTATACCATTATAAATAATTTTTCAACATATAATTATCCTTGCAGATTTGTTTAAAATTGTAAAGAATAAGTTGCTTACAATATAAGCAGAAATAAACTTCATATTAAAAACGAGGAAAACAATCTCAGCATTACGGCCAAAAATATCAATAAGTGTCCGCTTTTTTTCATCTAGTTGAGTTTTCACCAGATATGTCATTTGTTAGATAGTAATGACATTAAGCTCCTCAAACATAAGTTGAGGAGTTTATTTAATTGGACAGGCTCTCACTTCCAAAAAAATTAATATTAAATAAGCCGTTATTTTGAAAACTAAGGAAATGTTAGATTTGATTAAAACATCGGAAAACTGATTCTAAAGTGTTTTTAAAATTTTGATAAAACCAATTTTGCATATACTTAAATGCTCGAAATCAAAAAATCTGTTTCATTGATAGATCAATAGCATTCAATTAAAAAAGACTCCCATTCGTGAACGTCTTAAGTCTGTGAATATTGGATTTTTGGAAGTGTATTTTTTAAGATATAAACAAATCTGATTAAGTACAGATATTGCACTGTGATTGCACTTTTTATTTTATTTAATAGGTTTTATATGTTTTGATATTGTCCCAATTTCCCTGATTGTACTGTATATTTGCTTATATGCAGTACAATCAAAACGGAGTGGGAGTAAAAACTTTTCTCATTCCACCTTTATCAATATCCGTCGTGAATCAGCATAAATAATGTTATATTTCATCTTCTACCATTCCAAATCTTAGTCACAACTAAAAAAACTCACTTTTGGCGGAGATAGCCTTCAAAGGTCGCTTAGGTGCACTGATAAATTTATTAATGCTTTATCTCACTTTCAAATAACTAATGTACAAAAAACCCTGATAAATAATGACTTCAAAATAAGTGAGATTATAAAAAAGAGATATTGCTTTTACACAATATCCCTCATTTTTCTCCGTTTCCTTTGGCGGAATTTTGGCGGAGAACCAATTCATTTTTAATTGTTTTATCCATTTTACGTACCATCGAAATGCAGTCAAATCAACGTTTTCACTTCAAATGCTCTTAGTGAATTATTCCCACTCAATCGTTGCAGGCGGCTTACTTGTAATATCATACACGACGCGGTTAATATGCTGTACATCATTGACGATTCGCGTTGAAATTTTTTCTAGAACATCCCATGGAATCCGGGCCCAATCAGATGTCATTCCATCAATGGAAGTTACTGCACGAATACCAATCGTATAATCATACGTACGGGCATCTCCCATTACGCCAACACTTCTGATATTAGGAAGTACCGTGAAATACTGCCAAATATCACGATCCAATCCAGCAGACGCAATTTCCTCACGCAGGATCGCATCAGATTCACGAACGATTGTTAGTTTCTCTTCTGTTACTTCACCCAATACACGAATTGCCAGTCCTGGCCCTGGGAATGGCTGACGCCAAACAACATGTTCAGGTAGTCCTAATTGTGAACCAAGCTCACGTACTTCATCTTTGAAAAGCGTATTCAATGGTTCAATTAACTCAAACTGCATGTTTTCCGGTAATCCACCAACATTATGATGGGATTTTATAGTCTGGGCTGTTTCTGTACCACTTTCAATAATGTCGGTGTAAAGTGTACCCTGTGCAAGGAAATCCATATGTTTCAGTTTTGCTGCTTCATCGTCAAATACATATATAAATTCATTTCCGATGATTTTACGTTTCTGTTCCGGATCATCGACACCTGCAAGCTTGGTTAAGAACCGATCCTTAGCATCTACTTTTATGATGTTCATGTTGAAATCATCAGCAAAGACTTTCATTACATCATCCGCTTCATTCTTTCGAAGTAAGCCATGATCTACAAATATACATGTCAGCTGATCACCGATTGCTTTGTGAATTAGAGCGGCTACTACAGAAGAGTCCACGCCTCCACTTAATGCACAAAGAACATTACGATCTCCAACTTTTTCTTGAAGTTTCTCTACTTCCATGTCGATGAAGTTTTCAATAGTCCATTCCCCATCACTGTTACATACATCAAACACAAATTGTTTTAATAAATGATTCCCGTACTCTGAGTGACGAACTTCTGGATGAAATTGTACCCCGTATAGCTTTTTGTCCGGGTTACTCATTGCTGCAATTGGTGTTGATGGGCTTGTTGCATCCACTTGAAATGATACTGGTGTATCCATAACTTTATCCCCGTGACTCATCCATACTGTTTGGTTAGTAGGCGCATCTTTAAATAGAATCGGATCATCTATAAGGTCAATCAGCGCTTTCCCATATTCCCGGTTTTTTGCTTTCTCTACTTTTCCTCCGTAGTGTAAGGCCATCAGCTGCATACCATAGCAAATACCCAGGATTGGAATGCCCAATTCGAAAATTTCTTTATCACAACGGAAGCTATTTTCGTCATAAACGCTATGCGGGCCCCCTGATAAAATAATGCCTTTTGGCTTCATGCGCTTAATTGCTTCTGCGGTTAATTTATGTGAATGCAGCTCACTATAAACACCAAGCTCTCTGATTCGGCGTGTGATTAATTGATTGTATTGGCTACCAAAGTCTAATACTAAAATCATTTCATTGTTTTCCATGTTTACGCTCCTATCTACTTTTGCACAAATTTGAGTGCAGTGTCCCCGATTTCATGTGGGTGTCGATCGTTTCACGCGCTAGGTCGATTGTTTCACGCACTGCACCATGCTTGTTGACAACTTACTCCTTAGAATTCACTATTTCTATTAAAAAAAACCTGAATTCCATCTTTTTGCAACTATAAAAAGCTACAAAAAGGCAGAAATCCAGGTCAGAAAAATAACCATCCAGATATTCCGCCTTCATAGTCAGAGCATTTACGGTGCTCCGGTAGAAACTTTCGATCCATATTATCGAGGATATACGAACGGCATCACTATAATTTTATTAATATCTTCTTATTCTACTAACCTTACACAGGCAGGTCAACCCATAATTCGTTTAATTAAATCTTTCCATAATTGCGTAAGTTCCTGCGTTTTCCTATCACTTGCTTCGTTCTTATATAATATCTGCTCGAAATGAGCTGTTAGCTGACCCATTTCATTTGTTGCATAACGAGCATCAATACGTTTAGAGAATTCTCGTAACGTCTGATCCGGTTCCTTCTTAAACCCATAATGACTTAACACTTTTATTAAATGATGATACGCTTCCTGGTATGTTTTAGCATCCCGTTTATTTTTTAGCTTCATTTCCAGTGCTGCTGTCTGCAAGCGAAGTCTCATTTTATAGACTACGAATGCTAACAATGCTAAAAGGGCAATCCCAGCAGGTACATACCACCATTTAAAATTAAATGAATCCGTGTCCGTACCAGCCATTACAGTTTCAGCTTCTTCTTCCTCTAACAGTTCCTCGGGCTGTTCCGGTCCTTCGACGTCCTGCGGTGATTCTAATATATCATCCTGTTCCTCTGACGTGGCCGTCTCCGAGTTCTCTTCCTCTACATGAAAGTCCGATAAGTTGGTGAAGCCCTGTGTTGGTTCAAAAGGTACCCAGCCTATCTCTGGAAAATAAACCTCAACCCATGAATGGGCATTTGCATTTGTTACTTCATATACATCAAAAGAGGTTTCTGATTCTCCACCAGCGATGTCATGGGCAATCATCTCTCCACTAGTGAAGCCCTTTACCCACCTTGCCGGTATATCAAGTGTCCGGAGCATAACGACCATGGATGTAGAATAATTATCACAATAACCTACTTTAGAATCGAATAAAAATTGATCGACATAATCTTCATCTCCTGATGGAACAGGTACATCTGTTGTCTCGTATTCGTATCCATTTTGTCCGAAATATCGTTCAATTGCACGTGCTTTATCATAACGATTATCATAGGCAACAGTAAGCTCTTCCGATAACTCACCAATCCTGTCCGGCAAAGTTGATGGAAGCTGTGTATGTTGCTCCACTATTTCTTCCGGATCATCTCCATTTACCTCTTTCAGTTGATTAATCGGGAAGGAAGGATGCTCATAAGCGAGCGTGTAGCTTTCCATGCTTGTCACTTCATTATTAACCTGTGTTTGAATTGCCTCCGTAATGTAGTCCAGCAAGTAGGTTCCACCAGCTGCATACACCTGATCAATTCCATAAGGATATAACAGCTTTTCGATCGCTGTAGTATTTTCATTAAACCTAAGCATGGTTTCAAGTCTTTTAGTTTCTACCCGATCTGTAAAAGTTTCTAAGGCAATAGAGCCATCGGATTGCAGCTGATAATCAGGCTTAGCAGATGCCTCCCAGCCCTTTCCTGTATAAACATCCTTTGTTTCAATTCGCCAATAGTGTTCCGCTGCTACTGTTGCCTCAAAAACAGGTGTATAATCCTGAACGAATGAACCACCTAATCTGGAATCATCTTCTCCATAGCCAACCTTACGCACATTTCCTATACCTGAACCTCCCGCATTTCCAGCGGTACTTGTAATAAACGGAACCGGATCTGGCCATTGGGGTTCGAACTTAGGTGCAGCAAAGCCGACTAGAGAAGCAAATAAGACAATTGTAACAAGCGGAAGGATCCAAACTGGCGTTTTCTTTATCCAGGTAAATTGAATTGTTTCTTTGTCCAATTCTTTCATAAAATTAGCAATTCCCAGTGCTATAAAGGAAATGATAAATGCTCTCATAATGGAAATAGCACTGTCGTAAATAGTAAACGTATCAAGAACTGCCAGGTAAATGAACGTAAGTAAGACAAAAAGAAATATACGTTTCATTACAACAAACCAGTAATGTAGTAAATAGCTCATTAACCAGATCAGCAGTAAAAATAAAACACTGCGAAATAAAGGCGTTAGATTATACCATTGCTGACTAAATAGAGCTTGAATATTATAGGAGGTCTCTATAAAAAGTTGATCAAACCACAAACTGGTCATAAAGGCTGGTTCAAGAAATAAACCATTTAAAATAAACAGTAAAGCAAACCCCTTTAGTAAAAATGAAAGCCACCATTTCATCTGCATCATCGAGATAAAAAAGCAAAACAATGTATAGATGAGGAAGACAGTTAGACTACTTGTGTCCGTAATATCCTTAATAGGATAGAGCCATTCCAAGAAAAGAAAAAAACCACAAATATACAAAATAGAAGTGTACAGGTATGAACTATTATGATTTAAGCGATTCATATCATATTCACCTCTATTGGGTTTTTCATTAGCTGTTTCTCCGTAAGTAAATGAACACTCACACCCTCAAACTGAAGTTTTTGCATTGTGAGATAGTCCGTTTGAGATATTAATTTGGAAGATTGAACATAGATAACCACCACACGCTTTGTACGCTGCTTCATTTTTTGAATGGTCTCTTTAAATGAGTTCGTTATACGAGTCGTTATTATCATTACAATATTACTGCTTTCAAGCTTCATTACTTCCTCTTTTAACTTGTTGGAAAATACCTGACTTCCATTCGGCTGTATTCTTGTTAAATGTTGCCTTATCCAATCCTGCTGCTGGTAGTCATTTTGCTCTGGGAAATGAATTGAAGTTTCTCCAATGGAAAGCAGCCCAACGTTTGTTGATTGCCTTCGGATTTCCCGAATTAGAGAAATAGTTACTTCTACTGATGCTTCAAATGCTAAATAATTTATACCCTCATAATAGCAGCTATCCAGGATCAATAAGATATCGGTACTTTTTTCCTGTTCAAATTCTTTTGTCATTACCTCATTTTTCCTTGCCGTTTGCTTCCAATCGATCCATGAAAATTTATCTCCGGGCGCATATTCTCTGACTCCTGATGCGACATTTGTATTTTTTAAATTAAATGTATAGGAAGCAGCGGAACCCTGCTCGAAGTTGCTGAGTTGTTCAGTCATGTGAATAGCACGTGCTTTTGGATAGGCTACGAGTTTGTCAGAAATATTGAAAACATGTTCCTTTTTAACAAACCCAAATACATCACCAGTTCTTATCCGGACTTTTTGAAGCGTGTGTTCTCCTCTTGGCACTTGTTCTATCTTGTACGTAATCTCAAACACACGGCGAAAGGAGGGGAATACAATTTCTTTTATACTTCGATCGACCTTTAACTTGTTTGGTCGGTCCATGTACTGATATTTGTCGTTTCTGTTATCAATCTTCTTTAAAGTGGTCGGGAATATTTCCTCACATATGCAATAATACAACGGAAAGGGAACAGACCGCCGTACCTGTAAGGTAACAGTAATCCCATCGCCCGCACGAATAACGTGATGAGAAAGTTTTCTCGTAACCTTCCAATTCTTCATCGGGTAAAGGAGTAAGGAAATATGATAGAGAAAAATTGGCAAAAAACTAAAAAACAGAAACCAACTGGTAAAACCACCCTGAAACATTGCGAATGAAAAGAGGAGTAGAAATAAAAAGAGAATAAAGACAAAATTCCCTATAAATTGTACTGTGCCCTTCATTAACTAAATTCCTTCCGAATAGGGATATGGGTAGTTTTAACAATAGATGCTATAATTTGTTCACTCGTAAGACCTTCATATTTAGCTTCAGAAGTTAAAATAATCCGGTGGGATAACACAAATGGCGCCAGGAACTTTACATCATCAGGTAGCACATAATCTCTGCCGTAAATATACGCGTATGCTTTTGCAGCTTTCATTAAAGCAATTGAACCCCTTGGACTTACTCCAAGAAAGATCGACGTATGGGATCTCGTGTTGCTTACTAGATTTATAATGTAGTGCTGGACATTTTTATCAATATAAACTTCTTTCACTTCATTTTGAATGTCTACTAGTTCGTTTCTTGACATTACTGCTTCTATTGTTTCAATTGGGTGATTTCTTGAAGTACGCTCCAATAAATCCAACTCATTTGCAAAGGACGGGTAGCCCATCTTAAGTTTTATAATAAATCGATCTAGCTGAGCCTCCGGTAACGGGTAGGTTCCTTCATATTCAATTGGATTTTGGGTTGCCATAACAAAAAAGGGCTGTTTAAGTGGAATTGTATTGCCATCTACAGTTACGTTTTTCTCTTCCATTCCTTCTAGAAGTGATGACTGTGTCTTAGGAGAAGTACGATTAATTTCATCAGCTAGTATAATATTCCCTAAAATGGGTCCTCCACGAAATTCAAATTCCATTTCTTTTGGGTTATAAATGGAGATACCTGTTACATCTGATGGCAATAAGTCGGGAGTAAATTGGATTCTTCTAAAATCACAATCTAATGATTTTGCCAAGGTTCGAACCAGCATCGTTTTCCCAACACCCGGAACATCCTCCAAGAGGACATGGCCTTGTGCCAATAAAGCAACTAAGCTTAATGTGGCAACATCCTCCTTCCCTATAATTACTTTATTTATATTGGTTATTACTTTTGCTACCTTTTCATTATAAACCGTTGTTTCCTGCATCATAAATCTAACCCCTCTCTGCTGAACACATTACTGCTATAGATACTATAACTATACTAAAAAAGACCTATGAAGTAAAAGCATTCTTGCAGTTTAATACATGAACATTATTAACAGTTAAAGAGATTTCTATACTAATTAGAAGCCGATGTTCCTGCTTCTCGGTTAATATCATCATCCAACTCAATATGGAAGCCGAAATTAAAGTAAGAGAACCTTTTTACTGTTTTCTTTCCGCGTTTGGGTCTTCATTGCCTCATTTTACTTAACAAAAACAAAAAAATAGCAGGAAAATTTACCTGCTATTTCTATTCTGAATTTCAATGATAATCCTTAAATGGTTTGGATTATTTTTTGCTTGCACCCCAAAAGGGAACCGGTTATCCATATTGGTGATGCATTTATAGTAGTATTATTAATTATTGTATAAAATTGGTGACCCAGGTCCCAGATCTATACCTAATAACATCCAACCAACTAAGATAATTGTCCACCCAACCAAGAAGTAGATTGTGTAAGGGAACATAACGGAAATAAGTGTTCCAATACCCATGTTTTTATTATACTTTTGAGCAAAGGCAATTATAATTGCAAAGTAAGTCATTAGTGGTGTAATAATATTTGTTGTAGAATCCGCAACACGATATGCCATTTGAGTTAACTCTGGTGAATAACCCAGTTGCATCATGATTGGAACAAATACTGGAGCCATCATCGCCCATTTAGCCGAAGCACTACCAATAAATAAATTGATAAATGCAGCAATAAGGATAAACATTAAGATCAATGGAATTCCAGAAAGGTTAATACTATCAAGGAATTCAGCGCCGAATACCCCGATAACCAGTCCCATATTCGATTCTGCAAAATATGCCACAAACTGACCTGCTGTAAATGCTAGAACAATAAACATTCCCATGGAAGCCATTGTATCTGACATTTGATTCGCGACATCTTTATCATTACGAATTACTTTTGTAACTATTCCATAAACAAGACCAGGAATTAAGAACAAAATCGTAATAATCGGTACTAAAGAGCTCATGAAAGGCGACTGGATAATTGCTCCACCTTCACCACGCATTGGCGCGTTTTCCGGTACAATTAAAAGTGCCACTAAAATTACTGAAACTGCGATGGAAACTCCAGACCAGATAAGTCCTTTTTTCTCGATTGCATTAAGTCCCTCTAATTTTTCACGGAACTCACCTTTATACTCGCCTAAACGAGGTTCTACAACACGTTCTGTAACCCATGCACCTATAAATGTTAGTACAAAGACAGAAACGATAATAAAGTAATAATTCATTGCGATATTCATATCCGCTGCATATGCTGGATCAATAATACTAGCTGCAGCTATTGTCATTTCACCCAACATTGCATCTGTTGCAGACAAGAAGAGGTTCGCACTAAATCCTGCCGAAACCCCAGCAAATGCCGCTGCCAGTCCAGCTAACGGGTGACGTCCCAATGCAGCAAATATAACTGCTCCAAGTGGCGGTAGAACTACATATCCCGCATCAGAAGCAACACTTGACATAATACCTGCAAAAACCAAGCCCGCAGTAATCAGGCGGTTTGGTACAGACAAAACAAAACCACGCAACGTTGCACTAATAAGTCCTGTTCTTTCTGCTACACCAATACCAAGCATTGTTACGAGCACAACTCCAAGTGGTGCGAAACCGATGAAGTTATCTGTCATACTAGTGAATATATACTGAATACCTTCTGCACTCAGTAAGTTATTAACCTCTACCATTTCCCCTTCATTACCAGGATGCTCAACACTTATCCCAAAGGAAGAAATGATTGCTGATAATGCTAAAACTGCTAAAGCTAATATTGCGAACAATGTGACAGGATGAGGTAATTTGTTACCTACTGTTTCTATCCCATCCAAAAAGCGTTGAAATACGCCTTTCTTCTTCATCTTTTCCATCTATTCTTCCCCTCTCGTTGCCAAATCGATAATATTCAGATAATAGAATGCAGATAATTCCGTTGCAAAATCCATTATATAGGTGAAGGAGTAATATTAAAACACTAAATCAATAAGTAAAAATAATGAAAGTTTTCACAAGGTTTGCCCTTGGAAGTCAATTCCATTTTAAACTACTTGATAGAATCCTTAACTTTATTTACCATAAATGGATTACTTCTTATATCAACCCAAAGGTCACTTAATTCCATTTGATGTGCAAGCTGCAATAATTCCATCTCTCCCCCTTTGGGTGCCATAACTTGTACACCTATTGGCATTCCATTATTCGATAAATGTAAGGGTACAGACATCGCAGGCTGTCCAGTCAAATTTGCAAGCTGGGTAAATGGTGTGTACGTTAAGCTTGGTAAGAACATGTCATAAATTAAAGCCTGCTGCTCGCTTTTATTAATTTCTGTAATTTTGCGGCGTAATTGTTCCTGGTCTTCCCTGGAATGGGTTAGCTCCCCAACCTGTGGTGCTGTATAGGCTGTAGCAGGTGTTATATAAAAATCATACGTCTGATGAAAGGCTGCCATTTGCGCAGCTGCTTCATCCCAGGATGCGATGCTGGATGAAAAGGCTGCTGCTGAAACAGACTTCCCAGCCTCATTCAGTAACCATGTTTCAATCTCTACATCATCAGAGGTGATTGCTCTACCAATAGCTTGCTCCAATTTACTGACTAGGGTAGAGATCTCACCACTATTCATTATGTAATAGTTTTCCATAAGCTGGATACCATCGACTCCGTTATCTTTTTCTTCAACGATGAATCCTTCTTTTTCTAACCATTTTACTGTTTTTTCTACAGCTTCCTTTGCATCTGCTGAAACCGGTGTTCCTACAGGCGACTCAGTGGTGTATGCTACTCTTCGTTTCTTTTTGAGTGGATACACCATTTCTGCTTTATAACTTCCTGGATAAAGTGGGGTCTGAAATGCAGCTTCAGGCTGTACAGTCTGAAGGATGTCCAGCATGGAAGCACTATCCCGGACAGTTTTACTTAATACAAAGTCAATCGATGCACCATGCCATTGGCGACCTGCACCCGGACCTACTGGCGTGCGACCACGTGTTGGCTTAAGTCCAAACAAGCCACTAAAAGATGCAGGTATACGAATGGATCCTCCACCGTCACTCGCTCCTGCCAGTGGGACAATCCCAGAAGCAATTGCTGCTGCAGCCCCTCCACTGGATCCCCCTGGCGAATAATCAGGATTCCATGGGTTTCTTGTTGGACCATACAGTTCGGGCTCCGATATATTTTTAAGTCCAAATTCAGGTGTGTTGGTGTGTCCTATAAATCGGAAGCCAGCTTCACGAATTTTTTTTACAAGATTAGAGTCCTGATCGGCAATAGTCGATTTTAATAACTTAGACCCGGATGTAAGTGACTCCCCCTTTAGCGCCTGTGATATATTCTTCAATAATATGGGGACGCCGGCGAAAGGCTGGTCGGTATTAAACATGTTAGTAGCCTCATCAAAAACTTTATCTTTTCGGTGATGTGTAACAGCATTTAATGAAGGATTGACTTTCTCCATTTGTTCAAAACTTAATGTAAGCAATTCTTCCGATTTTACTTCTTTATTGCGAATCAGCTCCGACATATCTGTTGCATCTAGTTTCTGGTATGTTTGCAAATCCATAATTGCACCTCTTTTATAAGTATTATCTCTCTTCTAGTCTATCATTGACTGTGAAGGAACCCAAAAAAGTTGACCAAGCTCTTCGGCTGTCTCCCGTTTGGCGGGTGCTGTCTCCCGTTTGGCGGGTGCTGTCTCCCGTTTGAGGGTAGCTGTCTCCCGTGTTGGAGCCGCGCTCTCCCGTTTGGCAGGTGCTGTCTCCCGTGTTGGAGCCGCGCTCTCCCGTTTGGCAGGTGCTCTGTCCCGTTTGGGGGGTGCTGTCTCCCGTTTGGCGGGTGCTGTCTCCCGTTTGAGGGGTGCTGTCTCCCGTGTTGGAGCCGCGCTCTCCCGTTTGGCAGGTGCTGTCTCCCGACTTACGGGCTTCCCATTCTTATTTCCTCTCATTATCATATTCCTCATTTTTCCATGGGGGATCTCCATACTCATGTAATTTCTTGTTAATTTTATAAAAAAGATAGGGAATTAAAAAAGCTAATATCGTGCAGAAAATAGTTACTCCATCAGGTATTCTTTCCATAATTTGTTCCCACATTATTGATCACCATTTTGATTGCTATTAATATTATCTGTAGCACCTGGTTTTTCAATCTTCACATCTGCTGAAACGTTAATCGTACTTTGTGAAAAATAATTCGCACCCTGATCCCAGTCGCCCTCTATTGTTTGCCACATATCATAATGGCGTTGGTATAGGAGGTCACTGATACCCAGTACATCAACTTTTAATTCACCTTGTACTTTTTCTATTGTTTGTTGAGCTAGTTCCTCAACTTTCTTTGCAGCTGCTTCTTCAATTTTTGTGAAGTAGTTTCTGTCTAAGACACTCTTATTTCCAAACGTTTCTGCAATCTTCCCTTCTAACTCCATTTTCACCGAGATTTTCAGGTTTTCCTTGTCTTTACCTTCCACTTTAATATTACTTTTTATATCTGCAAGCTCTATCGTTATCAAATCTCCACCTACCTCAACTTTTATCGTTCCTCCTTTAATCTTTTCTATTATAAAACCTAATCCTTTGGTTTCATCGTTGTTTAATATCTCCAACATTTGATTATTTTTTCCTTGAAAAACTCCCACTCCTTCGTACTTGATATTATCACCAGCAACAAAAACGCTTGGAATAACATAGCTTCGATTACTCAAAAGGTATTCCTGTACCTCACCAATATGGATTGGTTCGATAGATCCTCCAGTTTTATAGCTGTTTTCCATAACTGACTTAATATACATAGCAGGAAGATCTTCATTATCTGGTTTTATATAGAGAACTTCCTTTGCTTCTCCTTTAGAAATTGATAATTTCACACTTCTTCGCATCTCATGATCTCGGAGAAAAACATCCATAATACTGGCAAATAGATCGGGTTCCTCCACTACTTCCTCTGAAATGATAATAACCTTTAAATGTGGGTAATAAGCCTCTCTGCTTGCTAACTTGGACATTTCACGACTAATATCAAATACACTTTCCCCGCTTACTGATAAGTTCATAAAGGGCTCCTGGTTACCTCCACCACTTTGTGTAGAAGCACTCATCCCAGCTGGCACAACAAATTGAGTTGTTAACATTATTTTATATTCTCCATTATCTAGTTTCTCTACTAAATCAATAGCCGACCCTACCGCAAAACCACGTTCTTCGATTTCCATTCTATCCCAACAGGAAGTAAGTGGCATAAGTAACCCCAACGTAAGAAGCAAGCAAATTCCTCTACTTTTTCCCATTTTTCTTCCCCCCTTTGATTTTAGAAATGATAAGAAGAACGATCGTAACGATCACAGTTACAATAAGGCTATAATAACCAACAAATGCACCTAATGTTACAACTTCATTGAAGTTCTTAGGGAACATACCGATAAAATAAACGAGCGGTGATAAAACAAATAATATTTTCGCCTTTTTTACATTGAATAAGGAATTCAGCGCAAAAACAGCAACATCAAGACCCATTGCCGTTGTATTAAAAATAGCCATGATCCAAATGGTTAAGAACACCGAATCAAATCTTTCAAAAAAACCACCTGGTATTTCTATTTCCTTTGCTAACTCAATCGTAGGGTATATGAGATTTGCTGTAGATAGATTTCCAAACACACCGAGACATACAATAAAAAACAACAGATATAAACCTACAGCCATCGACATACCGATGGCGGCCATTCGAGGTGCTCCTGCAGGCTGTTTTACGAGTGCTGTATAAAACAGCACTATGCCAAACCCTATGTAAGAAAGCGAACTAACTTGTAGCCCTTGCAAATGTCCACTAAAGCTTGTTTTAAAAACGGGAAGTAGATTTTCTGTGTTAAACCATCCTAAAGAAAAAACAATAACTAACACGGCAATAATAACAATGATCGGAAAGAACATCATATTTAAACGAAACAAGCCTGCCCTTGACCCTGAAACCGCATAGACAACTACTAGCAGAAAAGTCAATGCGATTACCTCCACTGGCGTTTCGTCAAACAAATATTCCTTAGCAATTTCTGCTATCACACGCATTACATAGGCACTCAAAATGATTCCTTGGACGGATAAAAGGAATGTAAGCACAACTGCCACAGGTTTTGTGACTAGGGACGATGCATATGTAAGAAATTGTTGATTGGGAAAGCTTGCAGCCAATTTTGCCACCATCCAAGTAATAAAAACAAAAATTGTCCCCCCGATTACTATTGAAATCCAACCATCAGAAGAGGTAGTTGCCCCCGCTAGTTCTCTTGGCATGGAAAGGATGCCTACTCCAATTACGATAGAGGGCACAGCAATCATGATTTCTTTATCACTTATCTTTTCATCCGCATAATCAAACCACTTCAAGATGATCGCCCTCCTTTGTTTGCCGACCTTTTATCCTTTGTTTGCATATATCGAGGTCTTTTTGTCAACATAGGGACAGGCGCACGTAAAATCAAATCCTTCCAATCTTCCAAAAAGCCAGGTGCAAAAGGTGTAGAATATGGAACACCGATACTTTTTAGATTTACAATGTGGATATTAATCATAATGTAGACAAGGACAATTCCATATAGACCTAAAACTGCAGCGGCAACCATAAAACCAAACCGGATCATGCGAAACGAAATGGCAATACTATACGATGGAGTTGTGAAGGAAGCAATTGCAGTAAGTGCAACAATAATAACCATTACGGGGCTTACAACACCAGCAGTCACAGCTGCCTCCCCAATTACTATACCACCAACAATTCCGACCGTTTGACCAATGGATCTTGGTAATCTGGCTCCCGCCTCACGCAGGAGTTCCATCGTTATCCCCATTAATATCGCTTCAATAAAAGCTGGAAAAGGTACCCCTTCCCTTGTTGCAGCAATAGAGAATGCGAGTTCCGAAGGGATCATTCCCTGATGATAAGAAACGAGTGCAATGTATAATGAAGGGGCAAACATTGCAATAAAAGCAGCAAGATACCGTAACAATCTTAGCAACGAACCAATGGACCATCGTTCATAATAATCTTCAGGCGATTGCAACATATTCCCCAACGTTATAGGCGCTATCAAAACGAATGGCGTTCCATCAAGTATGATTGCAACTTTCCCCTGCAATACAGCTGCAGCAACCTTATCCGGTCTTTCCGTATTTTCCATTTGCGGAAATGGAGACAAGAAATTATCTTCAATCCATTGTTCAATATACCCTGATTCTGGGGCATCATCCATATCAATTGTAGCGAGCCTTCTATTAACTTCATTTAATATATCTGGATGGATGATGCCATCTACATAGGTCAAAATTAAACTTTTCTTCGACCTTCGCCCCACTTCATATGTCTTAAAGCGTAAGTTTGGATCTCTTATCTGCCGGCGTATAAGAACCATATTTGTTCGTAAATTTTCAACAAAACCTTCTCGTGAACCCCGTATTAATGACTCTGATTGTGGTTCCTCTATTGATCGGCTATCCCAACCCTTTGTAGCCATAATTAAAACGTTATCTATTCCGTCTAAATAAAACACCGAACTTCCTGATAATAACTTTATTGTCAATTCATCTAAAGATTTTCCTTCTTCAATTGAGCTAATTGATAAGAGGCCCTTTTGTACTTCATTAAATAGATCGGTTTCACTTGTAGGCAAATCCTGTTTCCTTCCAAATATCAGAAGATTCTTAAGGATGTTGTTATGTAGCATATCTTTATCGGTTAATCCATCTATATAAGCAATTGCACACTTGTTGTTCCCAATAGTAAATTCGTGAATTACTAAATCACTTGGTTCATTCAGCATCTTTTTTAAATTATCTATGTTTCTATTAAGGTTTTTAAATAGCTCAACAGGAAAATTCTCTACATTATTATTGACTTTCTGTTCCTTATTTCTATTAAACAATGATCGCTTTACCAAGTCATCACCCTCAATTTACGGTAGGTCATCCTCCTTTTCTTTCCCACATTTCATTATATTTATACAAATTAATAAACGCTGTTAGCCATCCGTATAATAATCAGATATTCTGACAAACTAAATAAAACATGCACTCCAGGAGGAATAATGATATGGAATCGAATAATAAAGCAGTTTTAACTTCATCAGAACTGGCTAATATTTGGGGAGGCTACATGAATGCCAGTCTAAATGTTGCAGTACTTTCCTATTACAAAGAAATTGTAGAGGATGAGGAAATCCTTCCAGTTGTAAACTATGCTTTCAACTTTTCTCAGGATCAAGTGAATAAACTCTCTACTATCCTAAAAAATGAAAATCACCCAGTCCCACATGGGTTTACTAATGAGGATGTTAATTTAAATGCTCCGAAACTTTATACGGATATTTATCTTCTGCAGAATTCCCTGACCCTCGGCACCTTAGGATTAAATGCTTGTGCAATGGCTATAGGGTCCAGTACCAGGGAGGATATTTACACCTATTTTTCCAATGCCCTTCAGGAGTTTAATGAGCTACATCGTATGGCTAGAGCGGTTGCCTTATCAAAAGGAGTTTATACACGCCCGCCTTCCATCCCAACAACTGAAGAAGTAGATTACGTCAAAAAACAAAACTTTCTGTCAGGCTGGTTTGGTGATCGCAGACCATTACTGGCCGTTGAAATCTCCCATCTTTTTTCCAATATAGGAAGGAATACATTAGGTGCTGCAACGTTAACAGGCTTCACTCAAGTAACACAATCGAAAGAGGTAAAGTCATACCTGAAGCGAGGGATAGAAATTGCCAAAAAACACGTAACTATTTTTAGTGAAGTGCTAGAGGATAGTAATGTTTCCGTTCCAATGGGTTCGGATGCTATGGTTACAGATTCACATGGAATATCTCCATTTTCAGATAAATTGATCATGTTTCATACTACAGGGATGATATCTCAAGGTATTGGATTCTATGGTTTTGCTATTTCTACAAGCAGCAGAAGAGATTTATCAGCTCACTATGCACGCCTAAGTGCCGAGATTGTCTTATACTCTGAAGATGGGATTAACATTATGATCGATAATGAATGGTTAGAGGAACCCCCGCGAATGATTGACCGGGATGAGTTAGCAAATACTTATAAGCGAAAGGAATAAAAACGTATGAAAAATTTCGATCATATTGAACTAACATCAGCAGATATTTCTACACTTTGGACTGCCTATCAAAGTGATACATTAGCCATCTGTGGTTTAAAGTTTTTTTTAACCCATGTTGAAGATGAAGAAATCGAATCACTACTAGCTGACGCACTGGTACAAACGGAACAGCAAGTTGAAGCATTAACAAACTTCTTTAACAAGGGAGGGTATCCTGTCCCCAAAGGATTTTCCGGGCAGGATGTCGATTTAAGTGCGCCTCGACTTTTTTCGGATAAACTCTATCTTGAATATATTTTAAATATGACTATTTTTACGCTTACTACGTATTCCATGTCTTTATCTGTTGCTGAACGAAAGGATGTAATTGATTACTTCTCTGAAAGTTTAAAAACAGCAAATGATCTTCATAAAAAATCAAAAGAGTTAGCTAAGGAGAAGGGGGTTTATATACGTACACCACAGATACCAAAGCCAAAACAAGTTGATTTCGTGAAAAAACAAAGCTTTTTAGCAGGTTGGTTTGCCGATAAAAGACCATTAATTGGTGTTGAAATAACCAATCTGGTGTTTAACGCAAAGCGAAATGCATTAGGTCAAGCGATTATTACTGGATTTAGTCAAGTAGCAAAATCGAAAGAAGTGAGAAGTTTTTTTGAAAAGGGTCAAGATATATCTGGAAAACACGTAGAAGTATTTGCTTCTATTTTACATGCGGAAAACTTGCATAATGGAGCATTATTAATGACATCTGAGGTAACGGATTCAACTGTTTCCCCTTTTTCGGATAAATTTATGATGACTCTAGTTACTATGCTTATAGCATCTGGCATAGGGCAATATGGTGTATCCATGGCAGCAAGTCCCAGACATGATATAGGTGCCCATTATACTCGTTTAATAGCAGAAACAGCCAAATATTCCAATGAAGGTGCAAACATTCTGATTGATAATGGATGGATGGAACAACCTCCGATGGCAGCAGATCGAAAAGAATTAGCGAAATAGGTTTGATATGGAAAATATAATAAATAAAAAAAGTAAAAAATTAGAAGTTCTGCTATGGAGTATTGCTTTACCTGGATTTGGTCAATTACTAAATCAAAAATATATTAAAGGAATTTTATTAGTTGGATTAGAATTTTTAATCAATGTTATGGGCAATTTTAACAGTATTATTGTATTAAGTTTTAATGGACAAATCGAAGAAGCAATTCAACAAACAAATTACCTGTGGCTTATGTTTTATCCTTGTTTATATTTCTTCGCTATATGGGATGCCTATAAGGATGCCGGTGGAGGGAGGAAACCATTTGCCTATTTACCACTTGTATTTTCGGCCTATTTTGTAACAGTAGGCTTAATTTTTTCGCCCGTTTTCACCCTGTTCGGATACTTAATCGGCCCCATGTGGTTACCCATACTGTTTTTACCGATTGGGTTAAGTGTCGGTGCATTAGTAAGATGGATTTTATTAAAAATGTATACGAAGGAAGCTAGACCTGCTTCCTGACGCCGCTCTCGGGATAATTTTTAACTCGAGGGCATTTTTGTCTTTACTTGTTGAGGCAAATAGTTATCTTCTCTTCTTGATGTGTACTGCAATTTACTTCTAAATTCCTTCTACTAAGCCAAAATTACTAATATATGTGAATATAATACAACTACTAAACATAGTATATACGAACATATTCAATTACATCTTTCGTGAGCTTATACATATTTTTCGGATCTAACATCTCTTTTCGAATGGAGTGTTCGTATGAATAATGAACCAGTATTAGATGTCGAGCAACTGAAAACATATTTTTATTTAGATGAGGATCAAGTAGCTAAGGCTGTAGATAATATCTCATTTTCTATTTACCCCGGAGAGACGGTTGCCCTTGTTGGGGAATCAGGCAGTGGAAAAAGCATAAGCGCTCTGTCTGTTATGCAGCTTATTAACAAACCTGGCCGTATAGTTGAAGGTAAAATTTCAATAAATGGAGAGGATATACTTCAATTATCGGCAAAACAGATGACCAGAATCCGTGGAAATGACATAGCAATGATTTTTCAAGAACCAATGACAGCGTTAAACCCAGTATTTACGATCGGGAATCAAATAACAGAGATTCTTAAGAAACACAAAAATATGAAAAAGGACGATGCTCGTAATAAAGCTATTAATCTACTAAAAACGGTTGGTATTCCAAGGGCAGAGGAAATTATGACCGAGTATCCACATCAGCTGTCCGGAGGAATGAGACAGCGGGTAATGATAGCGATGGCAATTTCCTGTGATCCACTATTGCTTATTGCAGATGAACCAACTACAGCACTCGATGTAACTATACAAGCACAAATTCTCGATTTGATGGCTGAGATGAAGCAGCGTTTTCAAATGGCTCTATTGCTTATCACGCATGACGTCGGGGTGGTTTCCGAATATGCTGATCGCGTTATGGTGATGTATGGGGGACAAATTGTTGAGCAAGCACCCACAAAGAAACTACTGAGAGACACAAAGCACCCTTACACAAAAGGCTTACTGGAGAGTATACCAAATATTAATGAGGACGTGGAAAGATTAGGGACAATTAAAGGAACTGTTCCTCCTGCATATGATTTTCCCAGCGGCTGCCGCTTTTCTTCCCGTTGTCCTTTTGTCATGGATAAATGTATGCAAGCAAACCCAGAGCTGAAAAAAATCGATACAGATCATTTTGTCCGCTGTTATTTATATGAGAATGGAGGCCCTTCTGAATGACTATATTAGATCAAAAAAGCAACCATGACCAAGAGACTCTCGTAGATATCAAAAACATAAAAAAGTACTTCCCAATCAAGGGTGGAGTCTTAAAACGTACCATTGGACATTTAAAAGCTGTCGATGATGTTTCATTAACTATTCAAAAGGGAGAAACTCTCGGTATTGTTGGCGAATCAGGATCAGGAAAATCAACCTTAGGCCGCGTCATACTTCGCCTGCTTGATCCAACTGAAGGGAACATACATTTCAACGGTGCCGATATCTCCAAACTGACTCGAAGAAAATTCCGACCCTACAGACGGGATATGCAAATCGTATTCCAGGATCCTTTTGCTTCATTAAATTCCAAGATGAGCGTAGCCGAGCTAGTTGAGGAACCTTTACTCATCCAAGCTGACCTTTCTAAGTCCGAAAGAAAAAAGAAGGCAATCGAGATCATTGAAAAAGTAGGGCTACGAGCAGAAGATCGACTTAAATACCCTCATGAGTTCTCAGGAGGACAGCGGCAACGTATCAGTATAGCTAGAGCATTAATTATTGAGCCCAAATTTGTCATTTGTGATGAGCCAGTTTCAGCGCTTGATGTTTCCATTCAAGCTCAAGTGCTAAATTTGATGAAGGATTTGCAGGATGATCTTGGGTTAACTTATTTATTTATTGCGCATGACTTGGGTGTTGTCAAGCACATCAGTGATCGTGTTGCTGTGATGTATTTAGGAAGAATTGTTGAAATAGCACCTAAAAAAGCAATCTATGAAAACGCACTTCACCCATATACGAAAGCACTTCTTACCTCTATACCTGTAATTGACACTGGAAAGTCAAACGAGCAAAAAGTAGAAAAAATTAAGTTGAGTGGAGATTTGCCAAGTCCTGCGAATCCACCGTCAGGATGTACATTCCGCACACGTTGTCCATTAGCTCATGACCGTTGTTCAATAGTACGTCCAGAATTAACAGAGATGGAGAAAGGCCATTTCGTTGCTTGTCATTTGTACACAGAAGAGCAGTAGCTTACAAAGTTGTTTCAAAACTTACTTTGGCAACTTTTTGAATATACACTTACACGAATTTCAGGGGGTGATTGATGCAAACTTTTTCATGGCATTTAGTACTTATTAATTTATAAAGGGGGAAAAAATTTGTTTAAAAAGTATAAGCACGGTATAGCTCTTCTTGTTTTGTTGTTTTTTCTAAGTATTGTAATGGTAGCTTGTAATAGTGATGACCCTGAACCAGCAGACCCAGAGGAAACGGAAGATCCGGCTGAAGAAACAGATAATGGTGAAGAAGAGGAAGAAGATCCGGTTGCTGAAGGTCCACAACCTGGTGGAACTTTGACAGGAGCCATGTATTCCGCACCAGCTGGCATGTTTAACCCTATCTTTTATGAAGAGGCATATGAAGCTAACGTGCTTGACTTCACCCATGAAGGCCTAATCAGTCAAAATGAAAACCTGGAGTTTATTCCTAATTTGGCGAAGGATTGGGAAACGAATGATGATCAAACATCAATTACCCTTTTCCTTGAGGAAGGTGTCAAATGGCATGATGGAGAAGAATTTACAGCTGACGATGTTGTTTTCACCTATAGAGCTATAGCAGATCCAGACTATGTTTCGTCAGGTGGAATCCGCACAGCCTATGTGCTGCCATTGTTGGGCTATGAAGAATATAACTCAGGAGAAACAGATGAATTTCAAGGGGTGGTAGCAGAGGATGATTATACGGTTACATTCCACTTTGCAGAGCCGAATATAAATCCGTTGTATTACGCCAGTTTTACAATCATACCTGAACATGTATTTGCAGACATACCTATAACGGAAATGCCAGAAGCAGCAGAATCACGCGATGCTGGTGCTGTTATTGGAACCGGTCCATTTAAATTCACAGAGATGATTGAACGGGAACAATATGTGTTAGAGCGAAACGACGATTATTGGCAGGGTGCACCGTATCTAGACAAAATTGTCTGGAAAGTAATCGCACAATCTATAATGACAGGATTACTTGAATCAGGTGAGCTTGACTTCATCGCAGATCCTGGTGGAATACCACCTGCAGACTATGAGACAGTGGAAGCCTTTGGTAATATCGAAATAATTGAGCAGGCAGACTTTGGTTATCAGCTGCTTGGATTTAAGCATAACCATCGAACTACAGAAGATGTAGAAGGTGGCGTTCTCGAGCCGGATAACTGGGTTCCAAACGAAAAACTTGATAATCCAGAAATAAGGCAGGCAATATCTTATGCTGTTAACCGGGAAGGTATAGTCGATGGACTTCTTTATGGCCGTGGGCAACCGATTAACTCACCAATTGCTGTTCAGTTTTGGGCATATGATGAAAATGCCGCAACGAACTATAACTACGACCCTGAGAAAGCTGAAGCTATGCTGGATGATTTAGGATATGTGGATGTAACCGGCGATGGATTCCGTGAAGATGCAGACGGAAATGAGTGGGTACTGAACATGGATTACCCAACCGGAAATGAGTTGCGCGAACGCTCTGCACCACTAATTGAACAACAGCTTGAAGAAGTAGGAATCAACGTTAATTTACGTCAGCCAAAAGAAATGACAGCCTATGTGGAAGAGCTGACAAATGACAATACGGACTGGGATCTATACTTAATCGGTTGGAGCTTAGGAAGTGCTGATCCAGACCCGACAGGTTTATGGGGAACAAAGGCAGCATATAACTTCTCCAGATGGAACAACCCTGAATCAGAAGAATTAATGCAAAAAGCATTAAAGGCACCCGAAGCATTTGAACAAGATTTCCGTGCTGAAGTATATGCGGATTGGCAAGGCGTATTTTCTGAAGACCTCCCTGCATTACTCTTATATGCACAAAACAGCCTTTGGGCTTACAATGAGCGATTGAACGGTGTCGATCCACTACCGTACTCCATGTATAACGATGCACACCTATGGTGGGTAGATGATTTAGATTAAACCCTAACAGGAAAGCGCTATTTAAATAGTAAACCGTGTATTTCGCAGTCACTTATAACCCACGAATGATAGGTGATGATACTTTTATAGTTACTTACTGTGAAATACCGCTAAATTACCAAGAAAAAAGTAGTTGAGAGTATGCCAAGGCATGCTCTCCTCCTTCATAGGGGGCTGGTTATGTACAAATATATCATTAGAAGAATAATAATATTTATTCCCATGTTGCTATTGTTATCCATTATCGTTTTCGGATTAGCTAAAGCTGCTCCTGGAGACCCTTTCACCGGAAGAATATTAGACCCTACTGTTGATCCCGAGGTCTATAATGAGCAAAGGGAAGCTCTTGGGTTAAATAACCCTATTCCAGTTCAATATTTCCATTGGGTAACCTCCATGGCTCAGGGAGACTTCGGTGATTCCATGTATTACAGAGGACGAGATGTGCAAAGTCTTATAAATGAGCGAATAATTAACACTATTTACCTTGGTTTGTTTGCTCTTGCTATCACCCTGGTTGTTGCTATTCCAATTGGTATCTATTCCGCTCGAAAGCCATATTCTGCATTGGATTATGGGGCTACGACATTCGGGTTTTTAGGTTTAGCGATCCCCAACTTCTTCTTTGGACTTATTGCAATCTATTTTTTAGCAATCAAGCTCGGCTGGTTCCCAGCACAAGGGACAGTTTCTTCCACTGACATAGCAGGCTTCGGTGAATTTTTAGATCGTATCCATCATATGGTTTTACCAGGAATTACATTAGGACTTGCAGGAACAGCAACGTACATGCGGTATATGCGTTCTGAAGTTCTTGATGTACTTGGAAGTGACTATATACGTACTGCAAAGGCAAAAGGTATGAGTGAAAGAAATGTATTGTACAAGCATACATTGCGTAATGCTGTTATCCCAATTATTACATTGATGGGATTTGAATTCGGCGCACTATTGAGCGGAGCAATTATTACAGAGCAGGTCTTTAATTATCCTGGACTCGGAACGCTTTTCATCAACTCTGTTACCAACCGGGATTACCCTGTGATTATGGCTATTACACTTCTTCTGGGAGTGGCCATCCTAATTGGTAATTTATTGGCGGATATATTTTATAGTGTTGTAGATCCGAGGATACGCTATGATTGAGGTGATAGAAGATGCTACCTAACCAAAATGATACACAAAACCCGCTGGTATCAAAGAGAAAGCACAAAAGTCCATTTCAATTAGCTCGTGGTCGATTCCTGAAAAATAAATTAGCCATAGCTGGAATTATCGTATTAACTTTTGTTGTTCTGGCAGCTGTATTTGCACCATTATTAACAGAGCACGATCCGCGAAGAGGGGATCTGTTATTAATAGAAAAGGCACCTTCAAGTGAACATATCCTTGGAACAGACAGTTCAGGCAGGGATAACTTTTCCCGGCTGCTGTACGGGGCAAGAATATCACTGACCGTTGGATTCAGTGCCATGTTATTCACATTAATTATCGGTATTGTAACTGGTGCAGTAGCAGGCTATTACGGTGGTAAAACAGATAATATTATAATGCGAATAGCTGATTTAGTCCTAGCCCTCCCGTTTCTAGTGCTAGCCCTTACCATCATTGCTATCCTTGGGAAGGTTACCATAACCATATTTGTAACGGTAATCGCCATAACCTCTTGGCCTACCTTAACCCGGATAGTCAGGGGCACCTTTCTTTCGCTAAGGGAGCAGGAATTCGTTCTTGGGGCAAGGGCAATTGGGGCAAGTGATTTCAGAATCATTTTTAAGCATTTCATCCCTAATGCCATAGGTCCAATCATCGTTAACGCAACATTAATGATGGCAACAATGATCATTATTGAATCTGCATTAAGCTTCATTGGTTTTGGTATTCCACAGCCGAATCCAACCTGGGGTAATATGATTTCAGAAGCACAAAATATACGGATATTACGTGATCACCCTGGGGCCTGGATCCCACCAGGAATAGGAATACTTGTAACAGTTCTTGCGATTAACTTCATTGGTGATGGATTACGCGATGCATTTGATCCGAAGAGTAACAGGAGATAGCGTGGGGGAACCGTCCCCTCGCATCCCCCATCGCTTTTAGAACGGCCCCCATTCAATCAAAACACCAACGGTTAATGTTACAATTGCAATGACGAACCAAATAAGGAATAGCGGGAATACCCATTTCACCCATTTAGTCCATGAAACATTGGCCACTGCTAGACTTGCCATTAGAATACCGGACGTTGGAAAAATGAGATTAGTCAAACCGTCACCAAACTGATATGCCTGTACAGCTACCTGTCTGGTAACTCCAATCATATCAGCCAATGGAGATAGCATCGGCATTGCTATCATTGCCTGCCCACTGCCGGAATTTACTAAGAAATTTAGTAATCCATTAGATAAAAACATCCCTATTGCGGCAAATACTGGCGAGAGATTTTCCAATGGTATGGACAGGCCATACACAATGGAATCAAGTGTTTTTCCGTCTTCCAATATAACAATAACCGCCCTTGCCAGCCCTACCACTAGAGCACCGTAAACCAGTTTTTTTGTGCCCTCCATGAACGTGAGAGCAAGTGTATTATACCGCATTCCTGCAATAATACCTGCGCCAATAGCAATAATTAAGAAAAACGCAGCCATGTTGTTAATCGTCCATCCTAATTGCGACGATGCATAAACAAAGTAACCTAAACATAATGCTACAAAAATCAGCACCAGTTTATGTCTTATGGTAAAAGGAGTATCTAGCTGATTCTCTTCATCATCGCTATACTCATACACTCCTATTATACTCTTTGAAGGGTCCGCCATGATTTTCTTCGCATACCGCCAAATGTACCAAATGGTTATAGATAATATGATAACAAATACAATAAACCGGAAGCCGGCACCTGATAGTAGCGGAAGCTCTGCAATATCCTGTGCAATCCCCACTGTATATGGGTTCATAAACCCTACGCTAAAACCTACAAAGTTAGCTCCAAATGTAATTGCCACAGCAATAATTGGGTCAAGCTTAAGTGTTCTCGCTATTATGACACCAATAGCAACAAATGCGATGACAGCATTGGCAACCGCTCCAACCGCTCCGGCTAAAGCAAAAATCGTCGAAACAATAGCAATCAACCAAAACTCATTTCCACGTGTTATGGTTACTGCACGGTTTATCACACCCCGCAATGCTCCGGAACGTTCTATAATTTCAAACATTCCCCCGGTAAACAATACAAGGAAAATAATATCAGCTGACTGTACCATCCCCATTTGAATCGAATTAAATATATCCATCAAGCCGAGTGCTGGACCTTCTGTCTGTTGATAGGTATCAGGAACCACCCGTTCTACCCCATCAACCATTTCCCTATCAAAAGCGCCTGAAGGCACTAAATATGTAGCAATAAACCCCAGTATCAATACCAAAAATAAAATTACATATGTATCTGGCATTTCCCATCTTTTTTTCTGGATATGATTCATATCCTCTTCACCGTTTCTTCTTGTTTCATTCATAAATACAAAACCTCCTGGTTTACTATGGAATTGCCACAATAAAGAACTGCGTAACTAAAAATGATAAATTGTGATTTCCTTAAAAATTCAAAAATTAAATATGGTTTAATATTATATCATTACTTTAATTAAATTCAAAAAGTTATCTATATCGACAAAATACCGTCTAAAGACGGTGGAGTTAGATCACGCATTTGTATGTTAAGTTATTAAAAATTAATCTAAACATTACAATTAGTTAATCCTGCCTTTACATTCAGATGATACGCTATAACTGATTAAAGAAAAGAGGAGGAAAAATAAAAATGGATACGCGTGCTATATTTATTGATATGGATGGAACATTGCTAACTACTTCGAATGAAATCTCCCGACGTAATACTGAAGCAATTTGCATGATAATGAATCAAGGAATCAAAGTTTTTCTTGCAACTGGACGGCAATATGAAATTACAGCCCCTTACCATAAGGCGCTTGGGTTGCAAACTCCAATGATTTGTTTAAACGGAGCTTCCATTCACGATGGAAGAACAGGAAAAGCAATTCAGATTAAAACAGTCATGTTGGATGAGCAAAAATTCCAGCATGCTACTAGCGACTATCCTTGCAACATTCTTGTACACACCGCTACCGGGCTTTATTGCAAGCGGATGAGTACTGAAATAGATGAATGGACAAGACGAGGCCGAATCCCGCCAATCTATGTGGGTGATTTGAGAGACGCGAATTATCGAGATGTACTTAAATACAGCATTAGAACAGGCGGCCCCAGCTCACAACTTTCAAATTTATTTACAGATGAAGCAGATGTTATAGATTGGAATGATGGTTTCGAACTTGTTGCTCATGGAGTTTCAAAATGGTCAGCCATTAAAGCGTTACTTAGCGCCTATGGAATTAACCAAAGAGAAGTAGTTACAATTGGAGATGGTCCGAACGATATCCAAATGCTTCGTAACTCTGGCATAGGAGTTGCAATGGCCAACGCTTCACCTGAGGTCAAAGACGCAGCTGACATTATTACTGGTCACCATCAAAACGACGGACTTGCTGAATTTATTGAACGCTACCTTATTAAGACTTTTACTGTATAAAGGTAGATAATCCCGTTTAGGGGAATCTTTTGATAAATAATTTTATCATATAAAAGTAAGTTCTCCTTGGTTACTTTCCTTTACATTATCGCCTTACCATTATAAATATAAACAAGCACCTCTTGTGCCACTTCTTCTACTTTTTCATCGTAATACAACTCGTCCCTCTCTAACTCCTATAATACGTTCAGTATATTCTAAAGCAATTTCAACATGATGAATAGTGATGATGGCTGAATTTTGCATTTCTATATCGATTCTCCTATTTGACTAGGAAAATTAGCCTCTCGTACTTTAGTTGAATAATAAGAGGCTATATAAACTAATTTCTATTCAGTACTTATTTATCTTCTTTCTTTCTTGAAAAATTTCTTGTACCACTATATAGGCCAATAGATGAGAGGCCTAGAGCAATTCCAATCAGAATCCCTGCTGCAATATTATCTGTAGTTATATATACAGGGCCAGCGATAGCTCCTAATACCACTGCTAGAATCGGAGAATAGTTCTTGGGCAAACCTACTATTTTGGCCGCCTGTATCAGCCCCAGAATAACAGGGACCAGTAATATCCTGTAAACATCAATCTCGACCATTCTTACCACCTCCCTAACGTATTATACGTAGTTCCTGTCCACTCAGTAACGGCAAATCCACAACAAAAAAGAAACTCCCTATAAGTCTAGTAACTTAATAGAAAGTTTCTTTTGATATATGACATCTTTGTTTGTTTGGCTATACGTCCCCCAGCGTCGTGATAGCTCGCATGGGGTTGTAGGGAGCAAGGTCCAGCTCTACCTTATCTCCCTTGATTAGGGATGCTGCTACTGTTCCTACATACGGCCCTATTGTCAATCCCGAAGCACCAAGACCTGTTGCCAATACAACACCTTTAATATGGTCAATCCTTCCAATCAAAGGCAAGACATCTGGGCCAATAGGTCTAAAGCCAATTCGCACTTCCTCAACTGTACCTATAGATAGATCAGGAGCAACCTCTAGTGCCTCTGACAAAACTTCATGGATGCCTCCAGCTGTAGTGCGATAGTCAAATCCTGAACCTGTTTCCCGAGTAGCTCCAGCCACGACTCGTGAATCATCAAACGCTAACATATAATGACTACTTTGTGGCAAGACAACAGGCCAATTAGATGTGTCCGTTTCTGGTAATTTAATATGAGCAATTTGACCACGCTGTGGTTCTACTTCTAACTCGATACCTAGTGGTCGTAATAAGGATGGTGCCCACGCTCCAGCAGTTACAAGAACTTGGTCAGCATATATGGCTTCCCCATTTGCTATCACGCCAATAACCTTCTGATTTTCATAGAGTAAAGACGCTTCCTCCTGCAGCATTATTGCACCATGCTTTTTTGCTGCACGTATCATAGCATCTCTTAGTAACCGTCCATCTACCCGAGCCGCTCCAGAAACGAATACAGCCTCTAGATCATTGGTCAATGGTGGAAATAATTTGCGTGCCTGTTCAGAATTGAGTCTGGATACCTCCCCTACTTCAGGAGCTTTTAACTGCTTAGCTAGTATTTCTTTTTCTATTTCATCAAGTTTATTAGAGTCGGTACTAACAGATAATGCTCCTACTTGCTTATACCCTGTCTCTTCTTCCCCATCTTCCTTCAATTTAGAAATTAAAGTTGAATAGTATTGTGCCCCACGTTTTGCAATTTCGTACCAGTCGTCATTCTGTATACTAGAAGTCCAAGGGCATACAATTCCCGCTCCCGCTGAAGTAGCCCTACCCTGATATTCTTTATCAACTACGATTACTTCGACTTTATTTACCGCTAAGGAATACGCTGCACTTGCTCCGACAATACCGCCACCTATTACAATAACTTTCATTGCTTCACCTCACTTAGCTATTTTATGTAATTCCTTTTACCTTCGCATTTTATTTTCCAACTAATACATTTATTCTGAATATTATAATTGGATTCTCTTTAGATTGTCAACTTACTCGGATGAACCACGTGAATAGGGTTTACATTTATTCAATAACGGTTATTGCAGTTAATGAGAGAGGTGGATTTGATGTATATCCTGCACACATGCAAACGAATTGGTAAAACAGGCTTAATAAACTTACCAAAAAGATGGCGTGTAAAACTCGGATTTGATTGTGGCGAATTGGTTGAAATCAGCTTACGTGACAATGCGATTTGGATTTATCATTCGAACAGGAATAATACCGAAAATCACAGATATATCTCTTCTAACGGAAACATTAGTATTCCATCCGAAATAAGAAAGCTATTAAAAATAAATCCTGAAACGAAAGTTTGTGTATATGTAGATACAGAAGAAAATTCATTTGTCCTGAGACCTGAATAATAAATTATATCCTCATTTAATGATGAGGCTTTTTTGTATAATAAAAAATATATGTTATGAAGATGAATATAAGGGCAACAATAAGTTGTAAAATTCTTCTTAGAAAACAGGAGAGGTAAATATGACTTTACAGTTGCTTGAGGTTTATGCGCCAAGGGATTTTCTAAATATGGAAGATATAGAGGAAAAATTTCCTGTTGTCTCCTACTGGATTTCCGATACATCAAAAGAAAATGAAAAGAAACAGACGCGAATTCTTGTGGAAACAAATGATGTAGAACAGATCCTTAATTACTTGGAAAGATTACCTGGCGGGGAAAACGCTTATCAGGTTATGTTACTGACTGTACAAACGTATCTTCCCAGGGAAAAAGAGAAAGAAAAAGATAAAGAAAATAAAGAAAAAGACCTACAGAGAGCAAGCAGTCATGAATTATATACGGCAGTTGAGATATCCAGTCATATGAGTGTCAGCTATATGTGGTTTATTGTTTTTTCCTCAGTCGTTGCGACAATCGGCATTATAAAAAACAGTCCTGCCATTGTCATTGGAGCTATGGTAATCGCCCCGATCATCGGCCCTGTAACTGCAGTTTCATTTGCTTCCGTTCTCGGGGATTACAAGTTACTTCGTCAATCATTACTTACATCCTTATTTGGAGTAGGAATTCCAATATTGGTGGCCACTATGTTCGGGTTCTTCTTCCAACCGCCTGTATACAGTGATGAGTTTCTTTCAAGGACAGATATTCAACTTATTGACGTGGTGGTTGCTCTCGCATCTGGTGCTGCAGGAGCACTTTCCTTTATTAAAAGAAACGAAGGAGCGCTTGTAGGAGTTATGGTTTCAGTAGCATTACTGCCTCCCGCTGTCGTATTCGGTATGATTCTCGGCACAGGTAGATGGGGAGATGCAGTTGTTCCCTTTATTCTATTAATGGTCAATGTTAATTCAATACTTCTCTCAGCCGTAATTGTATTCTGGTTAAGCGGTATTAAACCCAACAAATGGCAGGATATACAGAAAGCGAATATCTCGCGTAAACTCTCTCTCCTATTTATCTCAACAATCAGCATTATACTTATAATTGCTATTATTTTTCTAAACCTTGTATAATCCGTACGTTTTAGTCCAGGAAAGGTGGGGGCAGGTTCTCTTGCTTTTCCAACCCCCCGTAAGATTAAAATATCCCTGAATTATTCAGCAAATGATTGAAGCCATCTGTACCCTGTGAAATTAATGTGACTAGCAGCAAGACTATTATCGCTATCAGCGCAAATGGCCATATCGCTTTAACAATGTACAAATTCTCCTACCTTAGTAAGCTCAATTTTCTTGCCAACACGGTTAAAAAGTGGGTATCCTATCTCTTGTTCAAGCATCTTAATTTGATGACTTAAAGTGGCTTGAGATATAACCCTAGATCTTAATACGTTTAATTCTTCGGCAATATTGCAAAAACTGATTCCTATCCCCTTATTTCACCCATTCCTTAAC
>NZ_JARZFX010000018.1:0-57468 GCF_036026595.1 Virgibacillus tibetensis
TCTTTCATATCGCGGGGTGGAGCAAGCCGTCAGCATCAAAGAATATGCTGCTATGGGCAAGCTTGCGAGGAGTGCAGCATCACCGAAATACTTGCAACACGACGAGCAGTTGGTCGAATACAGAATTACAGCATGGTACAATATAACATTTTCTTTCATATCGCGGGGTGGAGCAGTCTGGTAGCTCGTTGGGCTCATAACCCAAAGGTCGTAGGTTCAAATCCTGCCCCCGCAACCAATTTATATCAATTAAAATTGGTCCGGTAGTTCAGTTGGTTAGAATGCCTGCCTGTCACGCAGGAGGTCGCGGGTTCGAGTCCCGTCCGGACCGCCATTTATATATGTATTTTGTTCAATTTTTTACAATTATATGGCTCGGTAGCTCAGTCGGTAGAGAGCCGTACGCATCATTGAATTTACTTCTATGTGCAGGCTTGCGAGGAGTGCAACTCCAATGATATCACTTGCAACACGACGAGCATATTGCTTCAATGAGATTACTTCAAAGTTATTTGAAATGCGAAAACAATGTTCAGTTTTTACAATTATATGGCTCGGTAGCTCAGTCGGTAGAGCAAGGGACTGAAAATCCCTGTGTCGGCGGTTCGATTCCGTCCCGAGCCACCATTTTTCCATTTAAACATTTATGTGGAGGGGTAGCGAAGTGGCTAAACGCGGCGGACTGTAAATCCGCTCCCTCAGGGTTCGGCAGTTCGAATCTGCCCCCCTCCACCATTATGTTTTTTTATATTAGGGGTATAGTTTAACGGCAAAACGAAGGTCTCCAAAACCTTTGATGTGGGTTCGATTCCTACTACCCCTGCCAATTATTTTTCATGGCGATCGTGGCGAAGGGGTTAACGCACCGGATTGTGGCTCCGGCATTCGTGGGTTCAATTCCCATCGGTCGCCCTTTTTATATTATTGGGCTATAGCCAAGCGGTAAGGCATCGGGTTTTGATCCCGTGTATCCCAGGTTCGAATCCTGGTAGCCCAGCCAATTGCGGAAGTAGTTCAGTGGTAGAACATCACCTTGCCAAGGTGGGGGTCGCGGGTTCGAATCCCGTCTTCCGCTCCAATAATATAGTGCATTCTAGGGCGGTATAGCCAAGTGGTAAGGCAGAGGTCTGCAAAACCTCTATCACCGGTTCAAATCCGGTTACCGCCTCCAAAAATACCCCAATGTGAGTTTATATTCAGACACGTAGACTAAATAGTCTATCTGTTCAAATTTGTATAACATTGGTAAAATCTTGCCTGAGTGGTGGAACTGGCATACACGCAGCACTCAAAATGCTGTGCCGCGAGGCTTGTGGGTTCGAATCCCACCTCAGGTATCATAAAATGAAGACTTTCAACGCTAATGTTGAAAGTTTTTTTGTTTCTCTAAAATATATATTAGTTTTTTAAAACTAATATAGAAGACACGCAAACTCTTATACCCTGTATACTTGAGTTGCACACATACGCCATCTAAGCGGCGATCTATGTAACAGAGCTTAAATTTTTCTTTACCAAATAAGAAACAACTAATGAAATTACTGGCACAAAGGGTGCTAAAATAAACATCACAAAAAAATTATTGGTGTTAATATAGCAACTCCCCCAAAGAATAATGACATTTGAGAGATTTTCTTCAAGCCATAGAAAAGTATTAATATTATGATAGAATAAGGCAACCAATTCATAGGATTAAGCACCTCCTAATTATCTATTAATCATAAAATAATAGAAGCAATGAAGTTAAAAAAGAATCAAAAAAGCAGCCGTAAATCCTTTGGGGATTTATGGCTGCCATTTTATTCGGACTCGTTTTCTTCATCCTGTTCTTTTTTTACTTCAAAATAGGCCTCTAATATCCTTTGTCCAATCCTATGGTTAATCGGATGTCGATCATTAACTATACCTAAATGTGGAATAGTTATTGCAAATGCTATTTCTGGCTCATCATAGGGTGCATAGCCTACTAATGAAAGGTTTTCGGTATTTACCCCGTCGATACTATTTTCGGCAGTTCCTGTTTTTCCTGCTGCCTTATAATCTCGGTATTCTGGAGTTCCAAAGTAGTTATAACCTGTACCACCTGATTCCTGAAAAACCTGTCGAAACCCTTCTTGAACACGACTAATCTCACTTGAATCCATTTGAATTCTGTTTAAAACGTCTGTAGTGGTACTTCTATATACGGAACCTTGTTCATCTGTTGATAGAGCTGGGTTACGAATTTCTTTTAAGAAATGCGGTCTTACTCGATACCCATCATTAGCGATTGTTGATACATACTGTGCTAGTTGCATCGTAGTAAAAGTATCGTATTGCCCTATAGCATAGTCCATCAACAAACCAGGTTGTTGGTATGAGTTACCCTCGAGTCCTGTAGATTCATATGGATAGTCTATACCTGTAGGAGCACCTAACCCAAATTGTCTGAAGTAATTTCTCATCTCTTGCCAAGCGGAAGTATTAAATGAAGCATTACTCCCATCTGGAAATGGATATCTATGTTCTCCTCCCATTTTTAATGCAATATAAAACATGTATACGTTAGAGGAAAGTTTTAATGCGCTATAATCATTAACTGGACCCAGATCTCTGTATGAGCCTTTTCCCCTTGTGTCGTCTGCAATTTTTAATCGTCTATCATTAAATACTTGACCAGGAGTTGTTACTCCAGACTCATACCCTGCTAACACTGTAGCTCCTTTAATAGTTGAACCAGGCAGGTGTGAATCATGCATTGTTTTAAATGAAGTATTTATATACTCATTTTCTTCTTTGTCATGTGTTTGTCCACTGACAGCTAATAGTTCTCCGGTTTGTGGATTCATCACAACTGCTAGCGCATCCTCTAAATAGCGGTGTTGGTTTGGGTGCTTTTTGATAGTTTTTTCCAATTCTTCCTGCACGATCTTATCCACTTCTTGTTGAAATTGCATATCTATCGTTAATATTAAATCTTTGCCTGGGTTTCCTTCCACAATGGTCGTAGAATCAATTACAGTTCCATCCTTCTCTGTAGTATATTGAATTTCTTCTTTCCTGCCGCGTAATATATCTTCGTAATACTCTTCTAGTCCACTTTTTCCAACTCGATCATTTCTGCTATAGCCCCGGGTTAAGTAATATTGTTCCCGATCTTCTGGAATTCCTTGTTCTTGAGTTGTTATTGATCCTGCTAAACTACGAAATGTATTTTCATAGGGGTATTCTCTTACCCAGTCGGTTGTAGCGTTAATACCGGGAAGATCACCAAGATTTTCAGCGACTTCAGCATATTCAGTTGATGTTACGTCTCTGTTTTTAACAACTTGCGGAGTCAGGGAGTAAGCTTTATCAAGCTCCGCTTTGATAGCTATTACTTCTTTTTCTTCGTCAGAAAAGTTACTAATCTCTTCTTCTGTAATTGTCTCTAATATAGCACTGTATTGTTCTGCAGGAGTCATTTCATCTGCTTCAGTTTCAGATAAACGACTGTCGGCTTCTTCTGTGTTTAATAAGTACCAGTATTCCTTTTTGTTTCTTTCTGTAATTCCATCAGTATCCATAGAAAGAAATTCAGCTAGTTTCTTGGCTACATCCAGTCTATCTTTTGCTTGAATACCTTTAGCTGGAGTATAGGTTATAGAGTATAGAGCTTTATTGTCGACTACTACATTATAATTCTTATCGTATATTTTCCCTCTTGGTACTGGAATTTTCGTAGTGTCCTGAATCGTTCGATCTATTTCTTCCTGAAAAGAGTCTCCATTTAATATTTGGACAACCCCCAATTGAAGTATTAATGCAGCAAATAACAAGAATACAACAAAAAACAGTATGTTTAATCGTAAGGGAATTTGCACTACTTTATTTTTTGTGTTTTTTCTCATTTTTTTCCCCCTTGTTTATGGTAGATTCGCAAATATTATTGAAGTATTGCTATATAATTGCGGGATTTTGTATTAATTAAAAATTATATTTTTATGTAAAAGTCCCTAATAAAAAATTACTATGAAAGCAACTTGTAGAAGTATGATCGTTATTAAAAATTAAGACGAAGTTTACAAAAAATCGGCAATACATTTTTTCCTTTTTAACATGTCTTTTTCACTAATTAATACTTAAACTAAGCAATCAATTATATCTCACCTTTACATATTACCATTTTGGTCGCTTTAACTAAACTAAATAGGAAGAAAAAGGAGGAACTCTCTCTGGATTTTAAAAACATAGTTGCGTATAATGCATAGATAATAAGGAAGACAGTGGAGGTATTTATCTGAATATATTATGGGATTTTGATGGCACATTAATTAACACGTATCCTGCATATACACGATTATTTACACAAGTTTTGGAAGAAACTACTGACCCAGATGAAATATATAAACATTTAAAAAAATCTTTTTCTCATGCCATGCAATACTATAAGTTAACAGAACATCAGGTGGAAGAGTTACGTTTTCTGGAAAGTAAAATAGAACAACGAGATGTTAAGCCTTTTCCTGGAGTTGAAAAGGTTCTAAAGTTTGCATCAAAGAATGTTATCATGACACATAAGGATAGAGAAGGAGTAGACTCTATTCTTAAGTATTATGGCATGACTCACTATTTCACTGATATTGTTTCTATTGATGATGGATTTCCCCGGAAGCCAGATGCTTCTGCTTATCGTTATTTACATAGGAAATACACAATAGATTTAGTTATAGGGGATAGAGAGTTGGATATTCTACCTGCAAAGGAATTAGGAATTAAAACATGCCTGTTTCAAAATAAAAAGGCAGTTGCTGACTTTTATATTGACAATTATACAACCTTTTTTGAGGAAGTAACGTTATAACCCAGTCAAAAAAGAAATATCAACAAGAGAGAGAAGGAGAAATATGATACTTACAATTCGCTGGGCTTTTTTTGTGATGGGAATTCTATTATTCAGTTTTGGAATTACTGTCGCACTAAGTGTACAGCATTTAGGGATTCATCCTTGGGATGTTTTGAATGTAGCACTTTTTGAGAAAATTGGTCTGTCTATAGGGACTTGGGCGATTATTATCTCTATATCTTTAATTGGTGTTTCTTGGATTCTGGATAAAAGCTATATTAAGCTAGGAACCTTTTTCAATGCTGTCTTAGTAGGTGCGTTTGTTGACCTTTTTTTGTGGTTGGATTTTCTGCCGGGGGCAACTAGCACATGGATTGATTTTATTGTCATTATTACGGGAATCATTATTATGGGGATAGGTGGAGGCTTATATAACTCTGCTGGTGTAGGTGCAGGACCTCGTGATGGATTTATGCTGTCTATTTCGGATAAACTGGGGGCTCCAGTAGGAAGAGTGCGTATTATTACAGAGAGTGGTGTGCTCTTAATCGGTATTTTCTTAGGTGGACCTGTGTTTATTTTTACGTTTTTATTTACTTTTATCCAGAGTCCGTTGTTCCAGTATTCTTATTTGAAGTTTGGACGTCTTATTTCTCGTATCGAGTACAAGCACTTGAATAAACAATTACCACGATCAAGCGCATAGCCTGAAGGCATCGAATGACAGAATAAAGCTTCAGTAGTGCTGCTAAATCCTAGTTGCCGTTATGATGTGCTGATATAAACTTATTAAAATTTATAAATGGATCGATATATTGCTGTGAAGTTGTTAATTTGCTTTAGAGAAAATCTGATTTCCATGCTTACAAACAGGTTTAAAACACGATTTTCATCATATGCAGTATTTACACCTCTATGCTACTATGGTGAAAATAGCAAAGGGGGGAATATATATGTCAATGAGAAAAGATAATATTATTTACTTTCCAAATAATGTACAAGAGCAATTAGTAACTATTTTGGATGAAGTTTTTTATTTTTCAATTCATACACAGGATGAACTGATTCTGACACTTACAGAAGAGTTAATTATGGCAATGGGGGTTTCTGAGGACCTTGCAGACCGATCCTTCTCACAGCTCGTATGGTGGATAACATTTTGTTTGCCTATAGGAAAACAAGGAGAGACCATCTACAAGCAATATTTGATGAAGAATAAGCAGAACTGGGGGAATAAGGGACCGCTGCTTAAAGAAGTATTAGTAAGCTGGTTGAATGTTAGTCCAGGTTTTTACTACGTGGAGAATAATGAAATTTATAGTGAAAAGGTATTCACTTTATGTGATTTGTTTGAAAGAAAAAATAAACTGGTGTGTATATACAATGAAATTTTTCAACCGCCCAAACGAGGGGAATTAGTAACCGGCCTGTTAATACCTATGGGTAACGGAACCTATACTAATCAAAATGGATTTTTGCATCTCCCACAGGATTTATCTCACACTGTAACACATGAAATTGTCTCCTATTTTAATCACCATGCCAAATCCCCTAATTACCAATTAAACTCACATTTGTATCCTCAATTGATAACCTTAGCCCTTCAAACAATCGAACGGGAAATATAGGTGAAAGCAATTGATGTATAAAACAGAAAATTCAATTACCTATTTCGCCAGCTATAAGATACGAATTATTTTCATAGAAGTGTTGTCTGCAGAAAAGGTACAAATGAAAATGACCAAAGAAAAGGTACAGCTTCTTTGGTCCCAGGGTTCTGCTATATATTAATTTCAACAGATTCAGACAGAGCTCTGTCTATATCATACTCCTCAATTATTTCCTGCAGCCAAATCCAACAAAAAATTAATACAGCAATTGTTGCTAATAGTATTAATAAGACAATTAGTTTGCCTTTCATATAATATCCTCTCCTTCAGCCTCTAAACTAAGATTACCAAACCGTTCTCCAGCTGTAAATACGTAAGCATTTCTCATGCTAGAATGAAGATCATGTTAGGGTCAGGCAGTTATTTCATATCATTAAGATATCATGGATTAATGTAATTTAGAGCTAGTGATCGTAAGAAACATCCACTGTAGTCATGAAAAAAGTGAAAATTCACAAGAGTTACTTGCAATTCTGAGGAATTAGTATGATATAATTATAAAAAGCTAGTTTCCTAAAGAGGTGGAGCATTTGTTTAACCGTATTCTATTGGCAGCAGACGGATCCGAACACTCTGTACGATCGGCTCGCTATGCAATTGATCTTGCTGAAAAATACAACGCTGCAGTTGTTGCTGTATACGTTGTCGACAGGCAAAAGGCAAAGTCAGATGTTCTGCATGCGACGAACAAGTTCGAAATAGAAAAAAAACGTAAAGAGAAGATTAAATCAGTTACCAGTTTACTAAAGGAATCAAAAATTGATTATAAAGTGCAGGTGCTGCATGGTGAGGCAGGCCCAACAGTAGTTAGATATGCTAATGATAATCATTTTGACTGTGTAGTAATTGGCAGCCGAGGGCTTAATAACCTGCAGACCTTCATCCTGGGCAGTGTAAGTCATAAAGTTGCAAAACGGGTAGAATGTCCAGTTCTGATAGTTAAATAGTAGTTTCAGAAGTTGTCTGAACAGGGGGACAACTTCTTTTTTAATGTATGGAAATTATAAAATTTGTGGGCTGTGTATGACGAATTAAATTATCTAGCCACGTCCAGCTTCGACGGACAGGACGTCCTAGTGCCGATGAAGCCACAGGACGTGGCGTTTTCATCGGCCAGTGTCCATCACCAAATGTCCTTTTCGGAAACCTCCTTAATCTAGCTCAACATCGATTCGTTACGGATAAGGAAGGCCGACTATTCCTGAGCTTGTGCTCAGGCGTCGACATACCCCTATTTAGGGGCATGTTTCCTTTTATGAACTTGACTTATCGCCAGAAAAGGCGAAAGTCTAAGTGAATCTTATACTCTGGAGTAGGGGAAGATCGACTAAATACGCCGCTCCAGAGCTACTACGTCGACCCACCCTCGGGTGCGCGGGCGCAGTCCGTACGTCCCTAAACGGGCGGCTTGCGCTTTTGTTCATAGAAAGAAAAAACTCTGTGAAAGATGTAATAAATTATTGGATTGCACCAGCAATATCGTAGTCAGTTAAATTAATTTCCAACTCTTCATCTAACACCAGCTTTGCCAGTTGCTCCCCAATATAAGGGCCCATTGTCAGGCCAGAGGCTCCCAGTCCATTCGCGAGTATGAGCCCCTTAAAACCAGGAAGAGTCCCTAGTACAGGGAGAAAACCAGGGGTAACTGGCCGAAAGCCAACTCGTGTTTCCAGAACTGTGCTGGAGGCCAGTCCAGGCGCTACAGCAATTGCTTTGGATAAGATTTCATGCAGGCCACCTGCAGTGACTCGGTGGTCGAAGCCTGCACCATCCTCATGAGTCGCACCAATGACAATCCGCCCTTCTTTAAAAGCCAGCATGTATTGATTATTCGGTGGCATGACAACAGGCAGGTGATCAGTAGTTAACCCTGGAACTTGCAGGTGCATGATCTGTGCTCGTTGTGGTTCCACATTAAACGTAACACCTAGTGGTTTTAGCAGATTGCCCATCCAGGCTCCAGTTGCAGCCACTACGGTATCTGCGTAAATGGTATTTCCATTAACTACTGCACCGGTAATTCTTGTTCCTTCATTTATGATAGTGGCATTACCAAATAGCAGGGTGGCTCCATGTTTTTGGGCCCCATTTAGTAGGGAATTACGAAGTTTTCTGCCATCCACACGCGCTGCACCACTTACATGAACCGAATTAAATGTGCCATCCAAAAGTGGAAACATTGCTTGCGTTTGTTCAGCATCAAGCAGGGTAATATTCCCAATCTCTGGGGCATCTTCCCGGCGCTTAATTGCCCGCTCTTGCATTCCCAACAGCTTTTTTTCATCCGTATGCAGGCTGATTGCTCCGACTCGAGAATAGCCAGTATCATCTTCCCCATCTCTGGACAGTTCATCAATTAAATCCGGGTAAGTCCTGGCGCCGCCTTTGGCTAGACGGTACCAAGCTTTGTTCCGGCGCTGTGATAACCACGGACATACTATTCCGGCTGCAGCATCAGTTGCCTGCCCAACATCTTTCCGATCTACAATAATCGTTTCCACACCACTTTTAGCTAGATGATAAGCAGTTGAGGCACCTGTAATTCCGCCGCCAATAATAATTACTTTTTGTACCATGTTAAACTTCCTTAACCATTCTGTACATTAGTTTCATCTGATCAGCGTGTCCAAATTCCTGACTGGATCTTGTATTCTCCAGGGTGAAATTACGTGTGAAAATAAAATGATTTAGCATAAAAGAGCCTCCAGTGTATGTAGTAGTTCTTTTATCATAAAAATAATGTGGTTGAATGTAAAATTAATTGTTTATTAAAGCAGGGAAATGCTACCTAAATAAAGAATTAGGAAAAGGGGGGGAGAGAGAATGAATGGGAGTATGTGGAAAATAATATTCGTGCAAGAAAATTTTATAGGAAGAATCTTATCTTATATTGGAGTTATTATAATTATCTCAGGATTGATCGCAGGATACAATATGTCAACTTACGTTCATTATGTAGATGGGTATGGAAACGAAGAGAGGTTTTTTGAATGGACGTCTTTTTTTGTGTTGGCAGGCGGTTCTTTTTTATTTGGCGTTGCGCTTCTGGGCTTTTCAGAGGTAATTAACTTGTTACATATAATAAGTGGTCGAATTAATTCTTTAAAGCTAACTAATGAAAACAAAAAACCGAGTATATATGAAGAAAATCATGAGATAGAGGATATGGTGAAATCGAAAGAGTGGACCCTGCAAGAATCAGATGAACAGAAAATTTACCAGCTATTCTCGGATAAAGCAATATTAGAAATTAAACCAACCGAAGTGGAAGAAAATTGTATAGTGCGTCTGCAAGACCGAGAAGGCCCGTTAAGTCCATATGTAACAGTAGTTGACGTGAGTGGAATGATGGCCAGTGAAGTCCAGGATGTTGAACTAAAACAGCATCTGATTGCATGGTATAATGAACAAACGTAAAGTACTCATGTTTTGAGTGCTTCTTTCTATATCTGCAATAAATTGTACAGCTGTTTTGTTATAGTTAAGAAGGATATAAAAAAATAGGGAGTTGTCTACTTGGTTAAAAGAAATCGTGTATCGAAGCTAGGATGGTTCGGCTGGACATTAATAAGTGCCGCGCTCGTTACGGTTATTGGTTCTGTCCTGTTCTATACAAATATAATGAACTTAGACTTAATGTCAATTATAGACCGAGATGAATCTACACAACCAACGGAAGAAGAAGTTACTGAAGATACGGTTAAAGAAATCGAAAAGGTGCAGGAAACAGTTGGTAAAGACCATGCAGAAATCGGTGAATTTATTGCGGAAATGCATAGATATTATAATAAAACTACGGGATATGGGGGGATCCGCAACTTGGACTGGCCTGATCAAATAGAGAAAGCAGAGGAAGTGGCAGCTACGATAGATAGAGAGAAATCCACCGTTACAAATGATGCCTTACTAGAGGATTTAGAGACGATACAGCAGCTTGCTAATACAGCTATCAGTGAGCAGGATGCCTCCCAGGTCCGTGATCTGCATCGTTTGTTTCATGATCTGGATATCGCTTTAAACAGCTATAATGGTTCTGATAGAATTTGGAATGTAACAGAAACATTAAAGAGAAAAAATTGAGTGAATTGCTATTCACAGAACAATAAATTGTGGTAATCTAGATAATGGTAAAGGACAAGCTTAAGAGAAGGAGTATGAACATGGAAAAGACGTTAGTATTTGGACATAAAAATCCCGACACAGATTCCATCTGTTCTGCATTGGCATATGCTGATTTAAAAAACAAGTTGGAAATAACTGCTCAACCCGCAAGACTTGGTTCAGTTAGCAAAGAAACACAGTTTGCTTTAGATCAATTTGATGTGGAAGCTCCCAAATTGATCGACAAAGTAGAAGAGGACATAAAAGAAGTAATCCTGGTGGATCATAACGAATTTCAACAAAGTGTGGACAACATAAAAGATGTACGGATTGCTGAAGTTATAGACCATCATCGTATATCGAATTTCGAAACGAAGGAGCCTCTATATTTTCGTGCGGAGCCAGTAGGCTGTACTGCGACTATTATAAATAAATTATACAAGGAAAATGATGTGCCTGTTTCAAAAGAAATTGCCGGGTTATTAGTATCGGCAATTATATCGGACTCATTATTGTTAAAATCGCCAACATGCACACAGGAAGATGTTGACGCAGCATATGAGTTAGCTGAAATCGCTGGTGTTAATCTGGAAACGTACGGATTGGAATTGCTAGAAGCAGGAGCAGACCTGAGTGATAAAACAGTTAAAGAGCTTTTAACCATGGATGCAAAAGGGTTTGCCATGGGAGGAGAGAAAGTTGAAATTGCCCAAGTGAATGCTGTAGAAGTTACTAAGGTATACGAGAATCAAAAAGATTTAGAAATAGAAATTAACCAAATTATTAAAGAGCGAGATCTTTCCCTGTTCTTATTCGTTGTTACGGATATTATTAATAATAACTCCGAAGTTATGGCTCTCGGCGATGGTAGTAGTAAAGTAGAAGCGGCATTTGGGGTTACCCTTAAAAATAACAGAGCATTACTGGAAGGTGTTGTATCCCGTAAAAAGCAAGTTGTTACAGCTCTGACTGATATGTTTAATAAATAGAGAATAGAGTAATATGATTATTCGGCAGGGGCCTATACTTTCCTCTACTGAACTAGATAAATGAATTCAACAGCCCCATCCTTCGAAATAAACACTATTTCAAGGGTGGGGCTGTTGTTCTGATTTTTAACAAAATACTAGGTTAGGTCGTTAACTTGAGAGGTAGTTGCCTTTACTTCTAAGCCATATTCAGTTATTATTCATAATAAATAGAATTTGCTGAAAAATAAATTGTATTACTTCATTCAAAATGGGGGAAACCCGTTGACAACACTGGATTCTACTACTTAACTATAAAGATTGAAAGAAGTGAAGTAACAAAATGGACGCCTTGTTTGATCAACTTGTACACGAAAAAAAACGATTTCTTTTTCCAGTGATTGTTTTTTTATTTGTTTTTTATTTTACACTGCCATTTACATTAGCTTTCTTTCCTGAACAAATGAGCATGCCAGCACCGTATACTGCTATACCCTGGGCATGGATATATGCCTTTGGCCAGTTTATCATGACATGGTTATTAGGATGGATGTATTGGCGTAAAGCAAAGCGTTTTGATCAGCTGATTGACCAGATGAAGCAGGAGGTAAGACAATGAATCTGACTTATTTTCTGTTTTTTATCTGCATAATTATTTGTACATTAATTATTACATATTGGGCCGCAAAACGTAGTAAAACAAGCAGTCAATTTTATACAGCAGCAGGCAGTTTAACGGGTATTCAAAACGGAATGGCGATTGCTGGGGATTATATTAGTGCGGCATCTTTTTTAGGCATTGTGGGTGCGATTGCAATTAATGGTTATGATGGATTTTTATATTCTATTGGTTTTCTGGTTTCTTATTTAATTGTGCTGTTTTTAGTTGCTGAACCAGTACATCATTTAGGTAAATACTCACTTGGAGATGTAATATGCTCCCGCTTTCCAAGTAATAGAATGCGTTGGATTATGGCATTTGGTGCCTTTATTATTTCCATTCTGTATATGATTCCGCAGCTGGTTGCTTCTGGACTTTTAATCCGATTATTGTTGGATATAAATTACTCGGCATCAGTCATGATTATTGGAGGCTTAATGACCGTTTATGTCGTATTTGGGGGGATGACAGCTACTTCATGGGTCCAAATAGTCAAAACGGTTGTACTCATGTCAGGAACGTTTCTATTGGCTTTAATTGTGTTTTCACGGTTTAACTGGAGCATTACAGATCTGATTGCAGAAGTAAAAGAGGGAACACCTTTGGGGGAACAGTTTTTTATTGCTGGTCATTTATTAAACAGTCCGCTGGAGACAGTATCACTTCAGCTGGCTTTAATACTTGGAACTGCTGGCCTTCCACATATACTAATTCGGTTTTACACTGTCCGCAATGCGTTAGAGGTGCGGCGATCCCTACTGACTGCCAGCTGGATTATCGGTTTTTTTTATATAATGACACTTGTCCTTGGTTTGGGGACAGTGGCTATGATCGGGTATGACGAACTCGTTAATACAGATTCTACAGGAAATCTGGCTGCTCCATTATTAGCCCAAGCACTTGGAGGAGATTTTCTATTGGCCTTTATTTCAGCGGTTGCTTTTACTACCATTGTGGCTGTTGTAGCAGGCTTGGTTATATCCGCCACAACGGCTTTTTCGCATGATATATACCATCATATTATTAAAAAAGGTAACACAACAGAGAAGGAACAATTACTCGCTGCCAGATGGACAGCCCTTGGTGTTGGGATCATTTCAACCCTATTCGCACTGGGTCTGGAGAATATAAATGTAACTTTTCTTGTTTCTTTAACATTCATTGTTGCAGCCTCCAGTAACTTTCCAGTTCTTCTTTTAACCATCTATTGGAGGAGGTTTAATCAAAGAGGTGCCATTATTGGTATGTTAAGTGGATTGATCGCTTCACTAATCTTATTGTTATTAGGACCCCATGTAATGAATACAGATGGGGGATTGATTGCGAAAGAAGCTTATTTCACCTTATATAACCCAGGAATTATTGCCATCCCAATTGGTTTTTTAGGTGCATTAGCTGGAACATTATTATCACCGGATCCCCCTCAGAGCAGAAGTGAATTTAGAAGATTTTACATAAAAGCCCAAACTGGAATAGAGACAAGGGGAGATCAGCCATGAAGGACTTGACCGTTATTTTATTTGAACGATTGGGTTTACTATTGGTACTGGCTTTCGTCCTGACAAGAACACCTGGTTTTCGTTCATTGCTATACAGAGAGTTTAACGTCAAAATGTCTCTTGTCCATGCATGTATGTTTGGACTATTTGGGATAGCAAGTACGTTAACTGGGGTAGTAATTGAGGATGGAACAGTGGTTTACAATAACTTGGTATGGTCAGTCAATGATGACCAGATGGTTGTTAGCTCAAGTTTAGTAGCGATTGTAATAGCAGGATTATTAGGTGGTCCTGTCGTTGGCCTGGGAGCTGGACTGGTTGCAGGTGGCCACCTCGTTCTGCTAGGTGGCATTGGGTGGCTGGCAAATGGGTTAGTTAATCCTTTAACTGGATTATTGGCAGGATTAACGGCACGATTCTTTTCAAAAGAACGGGTTATTTCACCAATGAAGGCTTTGTTTATTGGTGTATTTCCACCAGTTCTGCAAATGCAGCTGTTGCTCATTTTTCATCCAGAAGCGAATGAAACAATTAATATAGTTAATACAATAGGTCTTCCTCTTGTATTGTCTAATAGTATTGCAATTGCTATCTTTACCGCAATGATCGGTATTGTTTTACGGGAACAGGAAAACGAGGCAGCGTTAGCGACAAAACAGGCATTATCTATTGCTGAGGATGCACTCCCTTTCCTGAAGAAAGATTATGCTGGGGAAACTGCAGAAGGGATTGCAAATTTACTTTATGACCGTTTGAAAATAGCTGCCGTATCGGTAACGAATGGAGAAGATGTATTAGCTCACAAGGGTCTTGGTGATGATCATCATCAAAAAGGGGATAAAGAAACTGCTTCCCTTGCTTTGGAAGCAATGCATTCGAAGAAAATGAAAGTTGCCTACTTACAGTCAGAGATACAGTGCGCACAGGAGGACTGTCCTCTTGAAGCAGCAATTATTATACCTATAATGGAAGAACAGGAAACGACAGGTCTTATTACGTTTTATTTTAGAAAAGCACAACATATTCGTCCTGTAGAGATTGGTTTGGCACAAGGACTAGGGGAATTAATTTCCAATCAACTGAATATAATTGCCGCTGAAAAATTAAAGGAGCATATTCGTGACGCAGAACTTAGAAACCTGCAGGCGCAGATCAATCCACATTTTCTTTTCAATACACTCCAAATGATTGCAACACTGTTTAGAGTAAATCCAGAAAAGGCAAGGCATATTACCGTACAATTAGCACATTACATGCGGTTTAACCTGGGTTTGGTCTCTAACTCGCTCGTTCATTTTGAAAAAGAATGCGAACATGTACAGGCATATATAGCAATTATCCAGGCGCGCTTTGCGAGTCGACTAAAGATTTACTTTTCACAAGCAGAAGGAATTTCGCAGGTTTATATTCCGCCTTCAACTATTCAGCCATTAGTCGAAAACTGTATTCAGCATGGACTGCAAAATGTGGTTAATGGCGGTAAGGTAGAGGTGCTTATCCAGAGGGAGCAGGGGAAAGTCCAAATAACTGTTCGTGATAATGGGACGGGATTTCCAGAAGATGTTTTGGTGCGAGCTGGCCATAGTCCACTAGCGGATAAACAAAATGGTGGTACAGGCTTGTATAATGTTAATCAACGATTAATAAGCTTACTAGGAGAACAAGCTCGATTGTCTATAAAAAACTTGCCTTCTAAAGGAAGCGAAGTATCTTTTATCATTCCATGTGATAAGTAGAAGAAAGGTTGGTATTCTAATGGAAATACAGGTGATGATTGCTGAAGATGAGCAGCTTGCTCGAGAAGAATTAATTTTCATGTTAGAAAATGAAAAGGATTTTAGTCTTACTCCCAGTGCGGAGACGGGGATCCAATTAATTGAATTATATAAGCGCCATAGGCCCGCTGTTATTTTTCTTGATGTACAAATGCCTGGAATGTCGGGAGTAGAAGCTGCCAAGGTAATTGCAGAATTATCCGGGGAGCAGCGACCGTTATTTATTTTTACTACAGCGTTTGACGAATATGCGGTGGAAGCTTTTGAAATTGAAGCCATTGACTTTTTATTGAAACCGTATGACGATGTGCGTTTTCAACAAACGATAGAGCGAATTAGAAAGCGGGTGGCTCACTCTCATTCAAAGAAGGGAGGTGATAATTTTCAGATGAAGACCAATTCTACTATTAATAACCCGCCATCCAAGCTATTGATTGATGATGGTGAACGAATGGTTGTACTATCACCAGAATCAATCTATTACGCAATGCCCTCCAAGAGACTATTAGAAATTCACACGGAGAACAAGGTTGTCGAAAGCCGCATGACATTACAAGAATTAGAAAATAAGTTACAAGGTTTTTCATTCTTTCGCCCGCACCGAAGTTATTTAGTTAACTTAAACCACATTGAGGAAATTACACCCTGGTTTAATGGAACAAGTAATATTACCCTTAATGATAAAAGAAAAACGACGATACCTGTTAGTCGAGCTGCAAGGAAATTATTTTTTGATATGTTTGAAAATTGACCGTTCATTAGTAAATTTTAACGATTCAAACAGATTTTAATGCAATTGGTACAAAAATTAATTATGTTCTTCCTACTTTGCTTATACTTTTAGTAAGCGCTTACAAGAAAAAGTTAAGCTAAAGGAGGAAGTACTATTGTGGAAAAATTTTCTCAAATAGAAAAAAGCGAAGAATTTCAGGAATTAAAAAGATCCAAACGGCGTTTTATCTGGCCAGTTACAATTATTTTCTTCTTATACTATCTATCCTTTCCACTAATGGCAGGATATGCGAAGCCACTCATGAGTTCATTTGTTTTTGCTAACTTCACGTTTGGCTACTTGTTTGGTCTGTCATTTTATATCGTCGCATGGACCCTGGCATTTATCTATGTCATCAAGGCCAGAGGTTATGACAAAAAGATAGAAGTAATTAAAGAAAAGTACCTTGAGAAGGAAGGGACGTAACTATGGGGCCACAACTATTTGGTATCTTTTTGTTTGTTGCAATTGTTGGGTTGACAATGTATGTGACCTACTTAGCATCGAAAAGAAATAAGAGTACAAATGATTTCTATGCTGCTGGTCGATCATTAACTGGTATGCAAAATGGATTTGCTCTAGCTGGCGATTATTTGAGTGCAGCTTCATTTCTTGGAATAGCCGGGCTAGTTGCTCTGCATGGTTATGATGGATTTATGTATGCTGTAGGTTGGCTGATGGGTTATGTTATTGTGCTGTTCATCGTTGCAGAACCTTTTAGAAACTCAGGGAAATTTACCTTAGCTGATGTGCTTTCCTATCGGTTAAATAAAAGGCCTGTTCGAAGTGCAGCGGCAGTAGTAACATTAGCGGTAACACTTTTTTACATGGTCGCACAGCTAGTAGGAGCAGGTGCAATAATCCAGCTGCTGGTGGGGATTCCATATGAGATAGCAATTGTTTTCATTGGAATATTAATGATTATTTACGTATCACTTGGTGGTATGCTCGCAACTAGTTGGGTTCAAATAATTAAAGCGGTTTTACTTATGTCCGCTATGGTTATCATGATCCTGTTTATTGCTGTTCTGTTTAACTTCAATTTATCCTCTCTATTTGGGGCTGTTATTGATAAGAATGGTGTCGAGTTCTTACAGCCAGGAAGGTTGTACAGTAATCCAATTGATCTGCTTTCCTTGGGTATGGCACTCATATTGGGTACTGCAGGGCTACCACATGTCTTGGTGCGTTTTTACACTGTTCCAACTGCACAAGCTGCACGAAGCTCAGTTATATGGGCGATGGGGCTAATCGGCGTTTTTTATATTATGATTTCAATCATTGGGTATGCTGCTTCTGTATTCGTTGGAGCAGATGAAATTGTTGCGATTGATGCCGGTGGTAATATGGCAGCCCCTCTATTGGGTCAATATTTAGGCGGTGGAGCTGGTACGGTAGGTGGAGAAATGTTTATGGCTGCAATTGCGGCTGTTGCCTTTGCAACGATTGTAGCTGTTGTAGCAGGTCTTGTCATTACTGGTGCTGGCGCATTTGCTCACGATATTTATACCAACGTTATTAAACGAGGAGAAGTTGATAGTAAGAGGCAATTTAAAGTAGCGCGTGTTGCTGCACTTGTTATCGGTATTCTTTCCGTAATAATTGGAATTCTGGCAAAAGGTCTGAATGTTGCTTATTTAGTTGTACTGGCATTTGCTGTTGGGGCAAGTGCAAATTTACCAGTTATAATCTTTGCATTATATTGGAAAAGATTCAATACAACTGGCGCAGTTGCGAGTATGCTGATTGGAACGGTTACTGCAGTTACCTTGGTTATGATTGGACCAAGCGTTATGGGAGATAAAGCTATATTTCCATTAGCAAATCCAGGGATAATTAGTATCCCGGCAGGATTCTTAGCAGCTTACCTATTTACAATCTTTAGTAAACCGGAAGATAACGACCAGATATTTGCTGAAATGTCAGTAAAATCGAATACCGGAATAGGTTCTGAATAATTATAAGAGTTTTATAGATACGTACTGAAAAGTATTTTATGTCATGTGAGGAAATATATTTTCATAGATATTAACTATGAAGAACAAATCTACAAGGAGGAATTTAATTGAATAATACAATTGCTTCAACTACAAAGCAACCAAATATGCCAAATTATGAAGCGGTCTATGAAGACTTTTCATGGGACCAAGTCGAACAGGAATTTTCCTGGAGTAAGACTGGTAAAGTAAATATGGCATATGAAGCTATCGACCGGCATGCGGAATCATGGCGTAAGAACAAAATCGCTCTTTATTACAGTGATTTAAAACGTGATGAAAAATATACATTTCAGGATATGAAATACCTATCTAATCAATTTGGAAATGTACTAAAAAAATTAGATATAGAAAAAGGCGAGCGTGTCTTTTTATTCATGCCAAGGACGCCTGAGATCTATATAAGTATTATGGGTATATTAAAAATTGGTGCAGTGGCTGGTCCGTTATTTGAAGCGTTCATGGAGCAAGCTGTACGGGACAGATTGGATAATAGTGATGCATCTGTACTTGTTACGACACCTGAGCTATTACCACGCGTACCTTATCAGGAATTGCCGCATTTAAAACACATCATATTGGTTGGAGATGGAGAAATCCCAACTACTAATGGAGGAACACAATTTCATCTATATAAAAGGGAGATGAAATCTGCTTCACGAGATTTAGAAATAGAGTGGGTAGACAGAGAGGATGGCATGATCCTTCACTATACATCGGGCTCTACTGGTAAACCAAAAGGAGTATTACATGTTCACAATGCAATGATTCAGCACTATCAGACTGCAAAATGGGTATTGGATTTGAAAGAAGAGGATGTTTATTGGTGTACAGCAGATCCGGGGTGGGTAACTGGTACTTCTTATGGAATTTTTGGACCTTGGCTGAACGGCGCTTCCAACCTCATACGCGGTGGTCGTTTTAGTCCAGAGGATTGGTACTCAACGATTGAAAAATACGGGGTTAGTGTATGGTTAAGTGCACCTACTGCATTTCGAAGATTAATGTCTGTTGGGGATGATGTCACGAAAGAATACGATCTGAGTTCATTACGACATATTTTAAGTGTTGGGGAGCCATTAAATGCAGAAGTAGTTCATTGGGGACGAAAAGTATATGAATTAAGCATTCACGATCATTGGTGGATGACAGAAACAGGCGGAATAATAATATCGAACTATCCATCTATGCCAATCAAACCAGGTTCGATGGGACGTCCTTTTCCAGGTATTGAAGTAGCCATATTGGATGAGCAGGGCCATGAGCTTCCGCGTGGTAAAATGGGACCATTATGTATTAAGTCCGGATGGCCGTCCATGATGAGGACAATCTGGAAAAATGAAAAGAGAATGAAGCAATATTTTGCAATCCCAGGCTGGTACATCTCTGGCGACCTGGCTACCATGGACGAGGACGGATATGTCTGGTTCCAAGGGCGAGATGACGATGTAATTACAACCTCTGGTGAACGGGTTGGTCCATTTGAAGTGGAAAGTAAACTGGTTGAACATCCTGCAGTAGCAGAAGCGGCCGTAATCGGAAAGCCAGACCCAGTGCGTGGTGAGATTATTAAAGCATTTGTTGCTTTAAGAGAAGGCTATTCTAAAACAGATGATTTGGAAGCAGAGCTTCGTTTATTTGTAAAAGAAGGACTTGCAGCTCATGCAGCACCAAGGGAGATTGAAGTTCGAGATTTTCTGCCTAAGACCAGAAGTGGTAAAATTATGCGCCGGGTTCTCAAAGCATGGGATCTTGATTTACCTACTGGCGATCTATCGACCATGGAAGAATAATACTAGTTAACATGAGAAGAGATTGTTGCCCTGTTTATGGGAAACAATCTCTTTTTTTAAAAGGTAAGAAAGCATTTAATTTTTGGCTGCAATTAATTCTTACACTTAAACAGCCACGTCCATTTTCGACGGACAAATGTTTTCGGTGGGACGAGCAGTGCGCAGTCCCAGGCTTAGAAGATTGGTGTCAGCTAAAGTATAGGCTGAGTTGGCATCTGCCATAATAGGCGTATCAAGAAAGTGCTTACGAACCACTTGGAGTACTTCTACGTCCCAGCTTGGCTTAATTTTTAATTTGTTCCGTTTATAGCCTTCTTGCACATAATGACGGACCGTTTCAATCAGATCGTCTGTTGATGGCTGAATACCCATACTTATTCCAACATCAATTGTTGACTTAGTGCCACCGAGAGATTCCGTTAAAAGAATTTTTTTCGTTTTGCATACAGATCCCAAACAGCGCCCTCTAATGCAGACTTAGCCATATTATTTCGCATACTAGTCGAAAATAAAGCCGAAACATCATCCGGATGGTTAATTTCATTTTCCAGCAGCAACTTTATTAAAAAATCCTCTATTATATGGAGGTTAGTCTGTACAGTTTCTTCGCTGTACCATGGACTGGTAAAGGCCACGGATTCTCCAAATCCACTTTCACCTTTGTTATCTAGAGCTTCTGTTATAAAAAAATTCATGAAAAGCACCAAAACTAGTGGTGAACGGATCATTTAACTTCATCCTCAAATGAGTTTTATCTGTCGTATTGGAATACTCAATTTAAAATCCTCCTATGCTTTTTTTGTGAAGTAATAATAACTTATCGCGTTAGACTGGGTTTGCAATAGGTCTGTAGCTTGATAATCGTTTGAGAAGAGCGCTGTAATTACTTTTCGGGTTTCATATCTCCATTTTTTTGCAAGTTCAATGTCTTCTTCTTTCAGGTTTTGAATGGTTTTAGGAATAGCGACAAAATATCCGTCACTGTCTAATTTTTGTTTAACTGTAAGTACTGGCTTTTTGCCTGCGCCTTCTCTAAGTAATACGTTGTCCTCATTAAACATCGTTGCTTTTGTATGAGGTTTTTCTTTCCATCTCCATTCAATAACAATCCGATCCGTAGGCATACCTTTGTTCAACCCATCATTTATTGGGCCATAATGATCTACATTATATCGAACACCGACAGCACCTAACTTATGGATATTAAGGTATGCATTCAAGCTCTCCAGGGGATCGAATGTCCAGGTTATCATATCGTAGCCAATTTGTTCTGCGATTTCAGCTTGTTTATATTTCATCTTCATACCAATACCATTTTTTCTGTACGCAGGAAGAATTCCAAGCATATGGGAGCAAAGATAGGTATTTACTCCATCAAAGCCAGGGAACCCGTAAGAAAATCCAATTAACTTTTCTTCAGAGAAGGCACCTAATATTATTCCACCATTATTATTGACAGTGTATTTTTGATGAAAAGGAATAGAAGACGCTTGCCACACTACTTCTTCCACCTTTCCAATTTCTTGGAGTTCCTTTATCGTAGTTAGTTTTCTTATTTCAATCGTGTCTGTCATGGGGGTTACTCCTTTTTGTATAGTTATTCAGCTGTTTATGCTTTTAAGACCCTTTTTCCAGGTATAGCATCTACCAAGGTGGGGTCTGGCAACGCGGGCATTATTTCCTTAAAAGATTATCTGCGCCAAATTGTGCTGATTCATGTTTCTGTGACAGGTAGTCTTCAAGGACATCTTTTTAGTTAATTATAGGACAGTAAAATCTCAAAAGTTTTACTTCATGTAACTGGGAAGACATAGCATTTAATCTTAAACGCAGTACATTAAGTTGATTATAGAAAATTTACTTTTTACGTACACTATCATACTACATATTTTTTCTCAATAATAAATAGTAAGAAAAATAAAAAGACAGTTTCTTGCAAGCAAAGAACGCTTCTTCTGGGGTCTTTAGACACGTGCTGTTTCGAGGAACACGACGTTCTAGTGTCGGCGTTGGTCATAGGACGTGATCGTTTTTAGCCGATCCATAGGATAAGGAATGCTTCAGCGATATCAGTCTCGGATAAGTTCATTACTCCAGAATGAATAATATGCTGGCCATGCTTAAAGCTAACTAAATGGAAAGGAGGCAAAAATAATGGGAGGAAAACCAAAAGGACCAAAGCAGCAAGAGCGTCCCAAGTTGCCACAAAGCCCGCAACAACCATATGGTGAACCACTGAGCGGTTCGAAAAAAGTTAAGAATGCAAATCATACACGACAAAAGCATAATCCACACCACGGCCTTTGATTAACTGGGTATCCTGTAAGTTTGGGATACCCTTTCAGGTTTTTGGAGCATTGCATTGAGCGTCCAGTCGATAGAAGCCCGTACTATTTTATTATGAATTTGTATAGTTTATATGAAAGGGGCTGACTGTATGTGGAAGGAGTTTAAGGAGTTTGCAGTTAAAGGAAATGTTATAGACCTGGCTGTCGCAGTAGTTGTAGGTGCATCTTTTGGATCAATTGTTACATCACTTGTTGAAAATATTATTACCCCACTGATTGGTATTCTTATGAATGGTGTTGACTTTTCGGGGTTTAAATATACAGTCGGAGATGCGGAGGTATTGTATGGTAATTTTATTCAATCCGTTTTTGACTTTATAATAGTTGCCTTCTCTATATTTATATTCATTCGCGTGCTGATGAAATTAAAACTGAAAAAGGAAGAAGAAGAGGTGAAAAAGAAAACCAGACAGGAAAAGTTACTAACAGAAATCAGAGATCTGTTAAAGAAAACAACTAAAAAATAATAGTGACAGAGTGGCGTTAAATAGGAGGACAGCAAGACCCAAGAAGAAACAATTTGCTATAATTGTATATACAGGTGCTATAAATCCACGAAGGAATATAGAAATGGGGAAGTTACTTTGGTTAATATAAACGATGATTGGTTTACTGTTAAACAATTAGATGAAGAGACGTTTGCTATTAGTGAATATGGACATTGGGAAAAAGTACATTCCTTTCTTCTTATTGGAAAAGAGAGGGCCGCTTTGATTGATACTGGTTTAGGAATTGATACGATTAAAAGAATAACCGATCAGCTGACTGATCTGGAAGTTATAGTCATAACAACACATGTTCATGTAGATCATATTGGCAGCCATGGAGATTTTAATACGATACTTGTCCATGAAGCTGAAGCAGATTGGATGATAAATGGGATTAAGGGATTAAGTATCGAACAGATCCGCAAAGATATCAGTCGGGATATTACGATACCCACCCCAGCAACCTTTAATCCCGACACGTATACACCATTCCAAGGGAATCCAACAAGGACATTAGTTGATGGAGATACAATAGACATAGGGAATCGAAGTTTAAGCATTCTACATACGCCAGGTCATTCACCAGGCCATATTTGTATAGTAGACAATCAGCGGGGGTATCTGTTCACAGGAGATTTACTATATACGGGAACATCGGTTTATGCATTTTACCCAACGACAGATCCTGTTGATCTAGTAAATTCGTTTGAAAGGATTACTTATTTAAAGGGGATAAACAAGATTTTTGGTTCTCATAACCAGTTGGGACTGGAGGTTAGCATGTTAACTGAAGTACGTGAGGCTGTTAAAGAACTTCGTGAAAAAGATGTTATAAGACACGGCACAGGGATTCATAAATTTAAAAATTTTAGTGTGCAGTTTTAGTGATGAAAGGAAAGGGAAGTCATGTTAGATTCATTTGAAACTTTAAAGAATGGCAACGCTAAACAGATAAAGGCGTATAAAGCGATATATAATTTAAATATTATGAGCGACCTAAAAGAATTTACCCCAGTCTTATGTGGGACAATACCTATTGCGATTGATCTAGCAAGTTCAGATTTAGATATTATTATGGAAGTACATGATTTTGAACAATTTGAATTACAGATTACTCACCTGTATAAAAGCAAAGATGTGTTTCGAATTAAGAGGACTGTCATTCGAAGCAGGCTAGTAGTTAAAGCTAATTTTCTCTATGAAGGTTTTCAGTTTGAACTGTTCGGGCAGGCTCAGCCCATACATAAGCAGCACGCATATCTCCATATGATTATCGAACAAGCTTTAATAAAAGCGAATCCTGGTTTAAGAGAAAAAGTAATAAGACTTAAAAAGCAAGGTTATAAAACAGAACCAGCTTTTTGTAAAATATTAGGAATTAGCGGAGATTCCTATGAAAATCTAATTATCTATGGAAAAGAAGTAGGTATTGATTGTTGGTAAAAAACGAGGAAACCTTTTCTCGTTTTTTTCGTATGATAAGAAAGCATTTTTGACTGCAATTAATTCTTACACTTAAACAGCCACGTCCAGCTCCAGCGCCCATCACCTATTGTCCTTGCGGAAGCCTCCTTACGATAAGTCAACATCGGCTTCCTCCAGATAAGGAAGGCCGACTAAAACCGGGCTTGTGCTCAGGCGTCGCCATACCCCTATGAAGGGGCATGTTTCCTTTTAGATGAACTTGGCTTATCGCCAGGAATGGCGAAAGTCTAAGTGAATATTATACTTTGGAGTGAATCTCCTGCGGCAGGGGAAGATCGACTAAATCCGCCGCTCCTGAGCGACTACGTCGACCCACCCTCGGATGCGCGGGCGCAGTCCGTACGTCCCTAACCGAGCGCCCTGCGCCTTAGTTCTATGATTAATTGTTTGAAAATTGAATATTGGAGGGATTGTATTGCTGAAAAATTTGCTGCATATGGAAGGAATGGCTGTACTGCTAATTAGCATTTATTTTTATGCTGTTAGTGATTTTAGTTGGGTGCTGTTTTTTGTTTTACTGCTCGCTCCTGATTTATCGATGCTCGGTTATCTAAAACATAATCAATTCGGAGCGGTTATCTATAATGTTTTCCATACCTATGTATTTCCTATTGTATTGGTTTTAGTCGGTATCTCATTATTGCTCCCAACTCTTTTAGCAATAGGACTCATTTGGTTTGCACACATTGGGATAGACCGGTCAGTCGGGTATGGGCTGAAATATCCTACTGCTTTTAAAGATACGCATTTGCAACGCGTTTGAAGCACTAAAAAATAATGGGGGCTATGAAATGGAAAGAAGGACAGTTATTATTACAGGAGCAAATTCGGGGATAGGGAAAGCTGCCGCACATAAGTTTGCAATAGAGGGATACTGTGTAATTATGGCTTGCCGCAATATTGACATCAGTAAAAAAGTTCAAAAAGAGATAGTGGAAGCAACTAATAATGAACATGTCGAACTAATGAGAATAGATATGTCTTCATTTAACTCAATTAGGAAATTTTGCGAGGAATTTAAAAGTAACTATGAAAAATTAGATATCCTAATTCATAATGCAGCCTATTTTAATCATGGCGAAAAAAAATATCAGCTTAGTACGGATAATGTTGAAGTTACTTTTGCTACAAACACATTTGGGCCTCTTCTAATGACAAAGTTGTTAGAGAATCACTTAGCCAAATCTGATGATCCTAGAATCCTTCATGCATGTACGAATAATATTAGACATTTTTTTAATCCGAAAAGAAAAATAGAGTTTGATAATTTGCGGGGTGAATATAAAGAGACTCGAAGGTATAGTGTTTATAAGAATTATGGCGATTCTAAGATGGCGCTATTAATGCTTACATTTAAGATGGCACAAGTATATAAGGAAAAAGATATAAAGGTAAATGCCATTGAAATAACTGGGGCAAAAATGTCAAAAGAAACTATTCAGAAAGTAACACCGAAATGGAGAGTGATTGCCAGGGTTCAGAATCTCTTCTTTCCTTCACCTGACCATACGGCCAATATCTATTTTGATATATGTACAGCCACGGAGTATAAGAATGTAACAGGTAAACTTATAGGAAGTAAGAAAAATATTCTTCGACCAGCTTTAACTAATAATCCCGGATTAATTACAGAAGTGAAGCAGTTATTCGGTTCCGAATTTTATCCGTTTTATGCGACTAATCATGACGTCATTCAAAAGGTATGGATGTTAAGTAACGAATTAGTCGAGGAAAGTGAGATAAGATCTCCGTCGTAAGTCTGATTATTTTTCATTCTTTAGATTGTAGAAGTAGTCTACGACATCAGATAGTATTTATTTAGAGCTTGAAATAAAGTATAGCAGGAGGATAAATTAATGGAACCAATTGTTGAAGTGAAACACATTAAAAAGACTTACAAAAAAAGGCGGTCCAACGAATACGTTCATGCTGTAAACGATGTCTCTTTTACAGTTAATCGTGGGGAAATCCTTGGGTTACTTGGTCCGAATGGTGCTGGTAAAACGACTACAATTAAAATGATATGTGGGTTGTTAATTGCTGATTCTGGAATGGTTACAGTAAATGGAGTCAATATACGCCAGAAACGATTGGGGGCATTACGTCACATCAGTGCCGTGTTGGAAGGAAATAGAAACCTGTATTGGCGATTGACTGTTAGAGAAAACCTGGAGTATTTTGCTGGAAACAGAGGTTTATCTCGTAAGGATGTCGCTGAACGTATAGATGATCTTCTGGGAAAATTCAACTTAAGAGATAAAGAAAACGAACTTGTAAATAGACTTTCGCGTGGGATGCAGCAAAAGCTGGCAATTGCTGTTGCGATGCTTGCAGAAAGCGATGTGATTCTTTTGGATGAGCCGACGCTAGGTTTAGATGTAGAAACTGGCTATGAAGTACGTGAGTTATTACGAGAGATAGTTAAGGATTATAACCGAACAATTATTATCAGTTCACACGACATGGATGTTGTTCAGGATTTATGTGAACGTGCAGTAATCATCAATGAAGGTGAAATTGTCACAGATGACAAAGTTGAAAATTTACTTAAAATCTTTGAAGTACGTGCTTATACAATAACACTTGGTGAATCCTTGAGTGATCAACAACACCAAATACTACTACAGAAATTCCCTCAACTAGAATACACACCTGACATGTTTCAATCAAAATTAAAAATTGATTTAGCTAAAAGTGAAGAGATCTATGATTTGTTTGATGTATTAAAATTGGAAAGTACCCCGGTTGAATCGATTGATCGAAGTACAGTTAATTTCGAGCAAATCTTTATGAAAATTGTAAAGGGGGAAACGCAGCATGCGCTGGTCCAATCTTCTTAAAGCTAATACAAGGAAACAATATATTGAGCTGAAACGATATTTACCTAATACCCTGGCTATGCTGTTTACCTTTTACATTATATTTCTTGGCATGTTTCTTGGTATTCAATTTATCGGAGATCCGAGTGCTCAGGACGTCAACACACAATATGCAATCGTGAACTATATTTTCTGGTTTATGGCATTTATGGTTATCAACAGTATCGGCTGGGAAGTTATTAATGAGGCCATGCGCGGAACTTTAGAACAACTTGGTATGTCGCCAATGGGCATGTGGAGAATTATGGCTTCACGTTTAGTAGCTTCTACCTTGCTTAACTCAATTATCATAGTGGTGTTGCTATACTTGTCGATGCTTACAACGGGTCAGTGGTTAAACATTGACATCATAACCATTTTACCGATACTCGTTCTAACGTTAATCAGTATGTTTGGAGTAGGCTTTATCATTGCTGGAATTTCAATCATACTGAAGCAGGTTCAGGCTTTCTTGCAAATATTGCAGTTTATTTTAATGGCATTGACATTCATACCATTATCAGTTGCGCCATTTTTAGCTTACCTGCCATTTGTTAAAGGGGTTGATCTTGTAAGAAATGTAATGATCAAGGGTGTTACACTAAGCCAGATCAGTATGGGTGATTTCATGATACTAGGGTTCAACGCAATTTTTTATTTTGCTATAGGGCTTGGAATATTTTTCTTCTGTGAAAGAGTTGCGATGAATAAAGGATTGTTGGCGCATTACTGATATAACTTTCTCTGATACTCCCACCCTTAAAGGGTAACCGTTCCTCTTACGAGTAACGGTGGGGTTCTAAAGTACACAATGACTTACGACATACGCCACAGTATGCTTTCAGTTATCTTCCTTTAGACTTTCTTGACCAACCCTCTCATGAGGGTTAACGGTCTGTCGGCTCGTATCTCAAACCGTAGCAGCACACTAATTCTTAGATACCCATGCTACTTACATTCTTTTTATTCAATCTTAGTCGCTCAACTTCTTTATCGTGTAGTTCTAAAAAGTCTTGATAATGCTCATGCAACGCTTGTTTATCATACTCTTTTTCGTTTACCGTATGTTGAAGCAAATAAGCGGAGTACATATCCCTTTGTACACGTTTCCCATCAATGACGTTCCACCGTTTGCTTAATGTCTTTTTCGTACTTATATCTTCAACGTGGTTATACTGACTTGCTTTCAAAGTCCATGTATCCACTTCAAATAACGTGTAACCATGATAGGCTAATTTTTGCTTGATGATACGCAATAACATAGAAGGAGCTTTATTCCCGATGCTTTTCCCGAGTCGTTTCTTTCGGTTGTATCTTCCAGTCTTTTCGTTTATGGTCGTTTCTTTTGAACGCTTGGCAAGTCCTTTATAATTCATCGTTTCAACCTTTATCTCATTGCCTAATGACAAAATAGCGTTCGCCAACCGTTCATGATCTTGCTTCCGTTTATCCACTACTTTTCGTTGTAACTCTTTGTATTGAAAAAGCACTTTCATATAGTTATTCGAACGTACCCATTTATCATTGTTTCCTATTTTTATCGTGCCATCTTCGTTGTATTTATTGGGATTCGTTATTCTACGAGAACGATCTAATTTTCGTAAGAGTTTACGCTTTTCTTTTTCAATATTATCTACACTAGGCGCAAGTTCAAGAAGTTTTACATCTTGTTCTGAACTAATCGCTATGGTTTGTGTGCCAATGTCTAGCCCGACTTTTCCTTTGTTGATAAGGTTACGAGGTTTACCTGTTTTAGCTTCTACTTTCTGTGGAGGGAAACCTTCTAGAATCAATTGGACGTAATATTGTACTTTTCCTTTTACAAATCGACGTTGAATCCGACTGTATTTCAAACGATCTAACAAGGCTAAATGAGCATAAACATCTTTTTTGTTAATAACAACAGCGATATGTAACCCATTCCATACAAGATGTTGATTCACAAAACGAATCCCACTCTGCTTCTTTCCTTCCACGCTATCCATTGTGCCAAACTTCTTAAAATGTACTTTCTGTGTGTCTTTGTTGAATAACAATTTTTCTACTGTTTCACATGCTCGCTTCGCAAGTTTGGAATTGGTATCAGAATCAATATGTTTAGCAAAAGGTTTTCGACAACGTGTAGCAAAAGCATCAATACTAGCAAAGAACAACCCATATAGCTTACGAAGTTCTGACAAAACAGCATTTTTTTCTTTCGATTTCGGTTGTATGATCCAATGATGGTAGGTCGAATCATGTTCCATCATCTTCTTGCGTTTCAGTAATTCCCCTAAATAACGGTTATATAGTTTACGAGCCATTTCAAAACGTTTTTCTAGGACATGCTCTTGAAAAGGTTGTGTTTTACATCTAAGAGTTAATGTATAAGAAGGCGTTTTTGCTTTTGCCATTGGGTGCTGAAAATTATGATTACATGCGGAGAACGTTTACGAGAATTACGGAAAGAAAGAGGGTTATCTGCGAAAGAATTAGGAGAGATCATCGGGGTTAATGAACGAGTCTTAACCTATTATGAAACAAACGAACGGCAACCACGGTTTGATATGTTGATTAAATTAGCGGATTTCTTTGATGTTTCAATGGATTATTTATTCGGAAGAACAGATTGTCGGACAGTTAAGCGGAATTAATTCCGCCCCTGTCCGAAGTCGTTTTCCTCGCCACCCCTAAAGGAGTGGGCTTCCAACGACTTAAAGTTCTGTGAGCTAAATTAGTAGCACCTATCCCATATATAATTGTTAACATTTTATATTTATTTGTATAAAAATAGGTACATGTCTGATACATCCTCTGGTCCTTTGCCATAGGTTAATAGTGTAACTATAACAAGAGAGGGGATTTTTAAATGAGACATCGTCCTAGACATCATTTTGGTCGTCCGCAACAAGTTATTCATCCGACAAAGCATAATTGTGTCCATAAATGTACGGAAAGTATCGTTGAACATGTGCATCCTTCCCATACAACAGTACTGAAACACCATGTGACTAAAAATAAACATGTATTTCCACATTCTACATCTGTTCAACAAACAGCAAGTAGTGTAGATGTATATGGTGGATCGTTCAATGTACCACCGCGACCAGGATTTGGTCCTGGTGGCCAAGTGGCGGGAGTAGCAACACCGGGAATGGGTTACGGCCCAGGGGCAATGGCACCAGGCATGGGTTATGGCCCAGGCAGTCAAGTAGCAGGAGCAGTAACACCAGGCATGGGCTACGGCCCCGGAGCGCATCAGTGGAAAAAACCTGGTAAATGGTGTTAACTTTATTAATGGGCTGGCATATTATTCTGCCAGCCTTTTAGTTTTTTAGGAGGTGAATATTACATATGAAAATAATTACAGTTACAGGATATAAACCAATGGAAATAGGGATTTTTAAAGAGAACGACCCTAAAATCAATTTCATAAAAGCTGCAATAGAAAAAAGGTTAATCGGATTTATTGAGGAGGGCTTAGAATGGGTTATCGTTTCTGGACAAATGGGTGTGGAGTTGTGGACTGCAGAAATTGTACTCGATTTAAAGGATATGTATGATATTAATATTGGTATATTTCCACCATTTGAAAACCAGGAAAGTCGGTGGCCAGAATCATTGCAGGAGAAATATCAAGAATTAATCTCCGTGGTTGATTTCTATAAACCTATTTATCAGGGCGACTACAAAGGAGCATTTCAATTCAAAGCAAAAAATATGTGGATGGCAGATAAAAGTGATGGTTGTTTATTATTAATGGATGACGAATTTCCAGGAAGTAATCGTTTTTTTCATGAAGCGGCAAAGGCTGTGGAAGGTGACTATCCAATGTATGTGATAACTCCAACTGATTTAGATGATGTAGTGGAGGAAATGAAGATGGCTGATCCAGATTATTGGGATTAAGTAGTTTATTTAAGTAATCGCCATGTTTTTTCAAATTAAGAAGCAATACTATTAATCATCTCACCTATAAATGCATATCATCTATTAAATGGTATTTTTAGAAAGGTGGATGAAATTGTATTATCCCTACATTCCTCTTCAACTTAGAAAGTATCGAGACCAGCCACAGCAGCACCAAATTATAACGGTAACAGGAGAAGGGAATATCTCAATCCAGCCGAACCTGGTTAACATTCAATTAGCAGTTGTTAACGAGGATGAATCACTTAGTAAGGCCCAGCAGGAAAATGCTGCTGTAATGAGTCAGGTAATTCAATCCCTCCTTGCTTTAGAAATTCCCCGTGAAAATATTAGGACCACTTCTTATAATATAAACCCAAGGTATGATTATGTAGACGGTAGACAGATATTCAGAGCGTACCAGATAACCAATGAAATTAATGTTGAAATCGGGGAAATTGATCAGGCAGGAACTGTTATTGATACTGCTGTTCAGAATGGGATAAATCGTGTGGGTAACATTCAGTTTACAGTTGAAGAACGGCAAGTGTACTACCAACAGGCACTGCGTGCAGCTTTGGATAATGCTTTAGCAAAAGCACAAGCAATTGCACAGGCAATGCAGCTGAATCTGGATCCAACCCCTGTACGAATTATTGAAAGAGCCCCCAGTATGCCGGATACTTTCATAGCAATGACCACCACAGCAGATGAAAGCTTCACTACACCAATCGAGCCAGGACAAATTATTATAAGGGCATCAGTCGAAACACAATTCCAGTATTATCCTTTATAAAATCGATGATTTACTAAATAACAGACTTTTTGCAGGACATTTATCACTTAAAATAGAATCTACTTAGTAGTCTGTTATTCTTTAGAAGATAATAGCTAAAAGGGGATAAATTAAATGGAACAATTTCCGGAATTAGAAACTCAACGACTTATATTACAGGAGATAAATACTCGTTATGAACAAACCTACTTCGAGATTATGTCGATGAACGAAGTTACCGAATATTACGGGATGGAAAGCTTAAAGAGTTTGGAAGAGGCAACTCAGATTATTAAGTCATTTAAGATTTCATTCGAAAAAAAACGCAGTATACGTTGGGGTATCATTCGAAATGATACACAGGAATTCATTGGAACAATAGGTTTGAACAATCTTACTATTTCAAGTAAGAAAGCAGAGATTGGGTATGAATTGCATCCAAAGCATTGGAGGAATGGGTTTACGGAAGAAGCACTTAAAGCGGTTCTTAATTATGCTTTTACAGACCTGGACCTGTTCCGTATGGGGGCAGTGACATTTCCGGAGAATACTGCTTCGAATAAGTTATTGAAGAAAATGGGCTTTAAACAGGAAGGTGAATTAAGAGGATACCTCTATCAACGCAATCAATCTCATGATGCGCTCATTTATTCTCTATTAAAACCAGAATGGGAGAGGCTTAATAAAAGAAAAACGTATGAAATAGATGAAAGACTAGAATACAAAGATCATTTATCAGAGATTATCAAGAAAGCGGAGAGGGAGGGGCATTTTACCGACCTTCCAGGAAAAGGAAAGCCTTTGAAACTAGGGCAGGATTATATGAACCCAGAAGATAAGCAACTTTATAAAACAATGAAAGATAATAATATACTGCCTAGATGGATCAACCTGGCGAATGAAATTGATTTAATGAAAGATGATCTTCGCAGGTTGGAAGGGAAGGAAAAGCGCAGGAAAATGAAAGATATAAACAAAAAGATTAAAGAATACAACTATGCCTGTCCTGCTTCCTTACAAAGAGTTCCGTTAACGGAAGAACATTAAAAAGCAGGTAATATAATTCCTTCCAGCAATCTGAATGGTGTATTCCTTTGTGCTAAGGTAAGTCCGTACGTCCCTAAACGGGTCCCCTGCGCTTTTGTTCTTGTCTAGGAAATTATAAAATTTGTGGGCTGTGGATAACGAATTAAATTATCTAGCCACGTCCATCGATTCGCATACGCTCATCGTGTTTCCTTTACCTCATACGGTTCCGTCCAGGACATACGGTGATAAACGGGCGTTTGCGCTTTAGTTCTAAGCAAGCCAATAAGGCAATGCAGAAGTCATATTCTAGGGGGTGGTAATTATAGCTATTGAAAAAAATCATGAACCAAGCCTTATATTTGCTTTTGTTTCTTTAGGGATAACATTAATAGCTTCAATTTTTGTTGTTATCTATGTGCCTTCAGGAGTATTGTTAGGCGCTATAGGAATGTTATCTTCTATAGGTTCTTTACATTTTTCTAAAAAGAATGAGCATAAGAACTCAAGAAGGATATCCATTACTGCTTTATGTATTGCTATCACGCTTTTGGTATTTAGTGTATTGTATTTGTTTTTATTCACTGCTGTTTATTAAGTGAGTGCTGCCGCCGAAATGCTGCAGCTTTTTAATTTTAGATAGGTCAGCATAAAGACGTTGCAGTTGCTGAAATTAATAAATTTACAGAACTTGATGTACGTTATGATTTGATTAGGTCAACTGGAACGAATCAAAAGAGCGCTACTAAAAGAACTGAAGATAACTGTCGATACGGTGATTCAGCTAACTATACCCCTCCCTTCACTACTATTGCAGTTATTAAACGAAGAGAGTGATTGTGCAGGCAAGATATTAATAATGCAGTTATTAATGAAAAGGCACAAATAAAGCCTACCCTTGAGTAGACTTCTACGACAAAAGATATGAAGTGGTTCACAGCACTCCAAATTTTATTTTATCAGTTTCCTTAGTTCACTCGTACTGGAAATCATTGCAGTTACAATTAAAGCAATTGCTGATCCAATGAATACTGCGAAAGCAAGCATCCCTAAACCAAGGCCAGTCCATTCTCCTGCGAAAAACGAAAGAATAATTGCTGCAATGCTTATTAGTAAAAAAGTCAGTGGGATGATAAATTTTAATGGTGACTTTTTCCTGTGGTAGACCCAGCTTATTCCTATAAGAAGAACACTAGTGATTGCTGAAATTATAAGTAGATCCATCATGGTAAACAACTCCTATTCGCTAAATTATTATTCAATCCCTTTACTTCTTTTCATGTGTCCGCAACAAACCACATCTTTAACAGAATATCATAATAATTATAACATTAAGGGAAAGATAATTATTCATACCCATCACAAGGAAAATTCTGATATTATAAAAGTAACAAACTAGGAGGTACTTTCATGGAAATCGTTTCTATATTAATGGGATTAGTTATTTATATAGCCCCGATCATCATTCTATATTTTATTATTCAGCTTGCGGTCAGAAAGGGCATTGATAATTCTGAGGCAGGAAGAGCTATAATTGAAAAGCATTATGAAAAGTCCTCAATGGATAACAATAAGAAGTAGTATATATTCTGGAAAATATTAAATATAATTACATCAACCAAGAGAGACGGAATTCGATATGAAATTCTATCTCTCTGTTTTTTTTGAGGAGGATGATAGTGACAAGATATAAGCTTCTTATCTGATTATAGGAGAGTTACTTTCTTAAAAAAATGTATGTTATACTATTTAAAATATTGAAATATAATTACTCGTCTCTTAAGGAGGAGAATATTATGACGTATACTGTTCGTAAAATGAAAGATAACGATATAGCGCAGGTACAATACGTGGCGAAAGTAAGTTGGAATGCTACATACGAAGGAATCATCCCCTTATCCATTCAAGCCAACTTTCTAAAATTAGCCTATAGTGATGAAATGATGAAGCGGCGATTAGAGACGTCAACCATCTTCGTTGCAGAGTTTGATGGGAAAGTTGCCGGATTTGCTAATTATTCTCCTGTTTCTGAGGATGGAAAGGTGGAACTAGGTGCTATCTACTTAATACCTGATCACCAGGGAAAAGGAGCTGGAACAGCCTTACTAAAAAAGGGGATTGATGAGTTGGAAGGTGTTAGGGAAATTTTCATCAATGTAGAAAAGGATAATGAAATTGGAAAAACCTTTTATGATGCAAAAGGATTTGAATTCGTCTCCGAATTTGATGATGACTTTGATGGCCATATCTTGAAAACAATTCGTATGGTACTACAAGTAAAGTGAAACTTTGAATTAGGGAAATGAAGAAATCTAAGTTCATTCTGGGATCACTTTCTTTTCATGCAGGCATTATTAAACAAGAGACGGCAATTGTTATTCGGGGGGATAGGGTGAGCCTACTACATATATGCAACCAAAGGGAGAATAAAATCGATGAAAATAAGGAAAGCAATCCTCAATGACGCTGCCCAAATTGCAAAAGTACATGTGGATAGTTGGAGGACTACATATAAGGATATTCTTCCAGATGAGTTTTTGACTAGTCTATCCTATGAGCAACGAACGACATTGTGGCAAAAAAATGTGAAAGAACAACAAGTGTATGTAGTTGAGAAAAGCAATGGAAAAATTATTGGATTTTCAGTTGGAGGCAAGGAAAGAACGGGTAATTATGATGGTTATGATGGTGAGATATACGCCATTTATATTTTCAAAGAATACCAAGGAAAAGGGATTGGAAAAATGCTAATGCAGCCTGTTGTTGAGAATCTCGAACTAGAAGGTATCAATTCAATGATCGTTCTGGTTTTAGAGGATAACCCTGCAAAGTATTTCTATGAATCATTGGGTGCTAAAAAGATAGATACGTTGAAAATAAAAATAGCTGATGCGGAGCTTAATGAGTTAGTGTACGGATGGGATGATATGAGTAAATTGTTAATCCGAGAGGTGAAAATGTGAAAAATAATCCTAAGTTAACTTTAATTGTATCCCTTTTGGTTGTAGTAGGTATTCCTGTGTGTTTTTTTATTGTTTCCTTAGCTACAGGTAATTGGAATTTCTTCTATTTTAGTCTTATACCTGGTTGGGTTCTTGGAATTGTTAGTGTAGTTCATTCCATCCAACAATTAAAAAAAGCTAAGTAGTTTATAGGTGAGGTGAAGCAATGAGTGAATGGAAGCTAGCTAGTATTGTTATTATAGAGATTTTATTTGCCAGTGCAATCGGTCTTCTTTTAACAATTTATACATTGGGACCATCCTACGAGCAACTTGATATTACGTTTCAAGGTAATGTTTGGGTTATCTGGTTTGCGGTTTCTATTATTTTATTCTCAATCACTACTATAACAGTCTCCTTTTATTCTGTTAAATACCCTCTCAAAAAACGTTTGCAGACATGGATGTTTTGGTTTCTATTTGTTGGAGCAATTGTGATAATCATTTTGCCTTATTTTAAAGGTGAAGTTCCTTATTAAAAAATCAGTGAACAGGGTGAAGGAAAATGTTGTGTGAACAATTGACCTAGTAAAAATCCGAGATATTGTTGTTCGGTTTCGGAAAGACACATTTCGAGTGATTTTTGGCGATGAATTAAACTGTGAGGTAATTTGCCTTAGGGGGGAGGTCTATAAGTGAAAACTATTGGTCTAATTGGTGGAATGAGCTGGGAGTCATCCATTGAATATTATCGAATCATCAATGAGGAAGTAAATGCTGCATTAGGTGGCCTGCATTCTGCGAAGTGTCTTCTTTATAGTGTTGATTTTGAAGAAATTGAGCGCTTCCAAGTAGAAGGCAATTGGGAAGCTGCTGGTAAGCTATTGGGTAATGTTGCAAAGTCATTAGAAAGGGCAGGAGCAGATTTTATTGTCATCTGTACGAATACGATGCATAAGGTAATTGCACCAATTGCTGAAAGGATAAACATCCCCATCATACATATTGCTGACGCAACAGCCGATCTAATTAAGAAACAGGGATTAAGAACAGTAGGATTATTAGGGACGAAATATACAATGGAACAGGATTTCTATAAATCACGACTTGAGTCACAGGGAATTGAGGTTTTAGTGCCGGGTCAGTCTGAACGGGTTAGAATCAATGAAATTATTTTTGAAGAATTATGCTTCGGGAAAATTAAAACTCCATCAAAGCAGTATTTTCAGGAAGTCATGAAAGGCTTAGTTGAGGAAGGTGCAGAAGGAATTATATTAGGATGTACGGAGATTGGTTTATTGATAAAACAGGAAGATACAGATATACCTTTATTTGATACGACAAGGATACACGCAGTTGAAGCGGTTAAACAGGCTTTAGGAGATTGATTTGTTCTTCAAGTATACAGGCATAGAGAAAATTTAAAGAAATGGTGATTTCATGTTTAATTTTAAGTCTGTTGCTGTTTTATTCTTGTTAACTATTGTGTTAATAGGGTGTCAAAACAGTCAACTTAATTTAAGTGGAAATGTAACTAGTATAGAAGTGACAGATTGGGATAATGAAGAACTAGTGAGTACAATCAGTGACGAAGAATTTATTAATGAACTTATAGTTGAATTAGAAAGCGCGGTTGTAGGATCAACATCAGGTATGGATTTTGCTTCTCCTGATTATAAGTTATCCTTCAAAAACAATGAAGAAACGATATATGAATTAGGATATTACAATGAAGTCATGCAATTATCCGTTGAAGGAAGTTACTGGAGCTTTAATGAACAATTAATGTATCAGTTATTGATGCCATTACCGGTTGAGGGATAGAGATTAAGTATGGGAGGTGGAATGAGAATGGATGAGAACGACAGGTATGAAAGAGCTAGGAAAAGAGTGGAAAATCTAAAGGCATTTTATATACATTTGACCGTTTATGTACTTGTAAATATTATGCTGATTATTATTAATATGGTTACAGAACCCAATGAATTATGGTTTATCTATCCGCTTGTGGGGTGGGGCATTGGATTAATTGCACATGGGCTATCAGTCTTTTCTGTGGGCCTGTTTGGACCTGCGTGGGAAGAAAAGAAAATCAAAGAATATATGGATAAAGACAAGCGAAAATGATCATAAAACACGTATAAGGAGCCTAGTATTGTTTCCTGTTTTTCATCTCGTAAATAGTTGAAGGGGAAAGCTTTATAGTTATAGTTATCGAATTATATAATGTAAGAGATTATAGTGATGAATCTACATGTCACCAGTGTGAGCCCGAAATGCAGTTTTTAGATAATAGCTCTATAAAGATAGAATTAGGAGGACTAAAGGTGATACATACAATGGGTTTATATGAACAACCATTTCAATCAATTAAAGCCGGTAAGAAGACGGTTGAAGTCAGGTTAAATGATGAGAAAAGAAGGTTAATAAAGCGAGGGGATATTATTAGATTTAGGGAAGTTCCTCATCATGCTGAGGAACTTAAAGTCGAGGTACTTACATTAAGAAACTACGATACTTTCAAGGAGATGTACGAAAGTATTCCCGCTGAGGACTTTGCTGCAGAAGAACGTTCTGTAGATGAGATGGTGCAAAACACATATAAAATATACACGCCTGAACAAGAAAAGAAATGGGGTACACTGGCAATTACAATTAAACTCCTGGAAGGCACCCCGTGAGATGGATTCTAAAGGTTATTTATACCTGCAGGAATGAAAAATTTATTTGCGACTTTTTATCAGAAACTAGTTGGGATGAAATCTTAATTAAACAGGAATATGAATGTTTGAAGATGACCTAAAAATATAATGAATGTTGAAATGAGCATAAAGGAGAGAATAAATGACCTTTTTAACTATTATGCTGATATTGATTACAGGTCTATTATTGCTTTTAGCAGGACTTATAGTTAAAAATAAAATACTAGCAGCGTTATCAATTATTCCACTTAGTGCATCTGTATTACAGTTAATATACTTGCTTCTAATATAATTATTGATATGTGATCTGATAGGATAAATTTAAATGTTTAATATAGGAAAGGTTTGAAACTTATGAATGGAATAGAGGTATTAAGTAGGTTCGGCTTTCACACTGATGAAGAGCCAGTTAGCATTTATCCCTTTTCACCTGTCTACCGAGTTGCCCGCAAAAGTGAAGATTTAATTATTAAAAAGACACAGGGGCCAATTGAGCGGGCGCAGCGATTGATGAGGTATACATCCAATTTAAAAGAGAATGGAATTAACGTTGTCACACCTGTACAGCTAAACAAGGAAAACCCGCAAACGATGGGAGACGATACTTATGTTGTCTACCCTTTTATAAAAGGAACAGTTTATACAGGTGAGGCAAATGAAATTTATCTGGCAGGAAAGCTTTTAGGGAAAATACACAGCCTTTCACCGAAAGAAAATGTCTACCAATTAGAGGAATACGATGTTTATGATTTTTCCCTCGATGAAGTGGTAGAAAGCATGAAGAATATAGGAAAGAATGCTGCAGACAATAATTTTTACATAGAAAGAATGCAGCTTAAGCAGAAATTAATTCATATCATCTCTCAGCAAAAAGACCTGAAAGAAAGCGGATTGCCTAACGTGATGACTCCCCATGATTATAAGGCGAACAACTTAATTTATATGCCGGAGCCATACTTAGTTGACCCAGATAACGCACTATGGATTCCACGTATTTTTGATTTAGCATTGGCTTTACTTTTATTTCATAATGAGCTGGATGAAGCGCCAGATACCATATTCACACCAAAACAATGGCAAACTTTCCTCTCCGGCTATAAAGAGTTTGTGGAGCTTACTGAGATAGAACACGCCTACTGGAAAAAGGCTATAGAGCATATATTTCTGGATGAAGTAATGTGGCTTATGGACGAATACGAAGAAGATTGGGCTAAACCCGCTCAACGAGAACTCTTTCACAGCTTGATTGGTCTTCTGCTAGATACCAGTTACTATAGGCTGGATTAAAAAATTGCATAAGAAATCATATAACAATTTGAAAAGATGAGGGTTAGTTTGTTTAAAATCATCACAATCATGCTGTCCGTATTTGTTATCGGCTTATCTATTTCTGATTACGAAGAATTTTACGTTATTACTGGCATAGTGTTGCTTTCACCACTCCGGGTACAAGTGTAACATCCGCTCAGCTTAACTTCGTTCGCTTTGCAGTGTGTTCTTTGCCGTGGGCAACGCTTAAGATGATGTTATTTCGATGAACACGACGTTCTAGTGTCGTCGTTGGTCATCGATGTATGTTTTCGGCAGAGCAAGTAACCACAAAACTGTTTCACTGAAAATACGCTATACTTTTGTACCTAGTAATCGCAAAACGCCTCAAGGAAATACTAACTTGTTTTTGTAACGATTAATCGCAGGTACAGACCCAATCTTTTAGAAAACGGACATTAAATTATAGGGTTGAATAGTAACTTAAATGTTTCTATCTAAAATGGGAAAATCATAGAAATCCCAAAGATTACTACATTATTGAAAGAGTTTTTGGAGTTTCAATGATAAAATGGTAAGATAAAACCATTTTAGGACAGTTAGGAGAAAAGAAATGTTTTTTCGAATTATCAATAAAGCAGTTAAGGCGGATGCTAAGGCAATTATTTTTATTGGATTAATAGTGTTTGTTTTAATCTCGACTAGAATTATTCAACTAATCGAACCAGAAACATTCAATTCTTACTTTAACGCATTATGGTGGGTCATGACAACGATTACTACAGTAGGTTATGGTGATATATCACCTGTAACTGTAGGGGGCCAATTATTTGCCATTATTGTTATATATATATTTGGTATCGGGATTATGGGTGTTGCTATTGGATACATAGTTGATGTTTATGTGGAATATAAGAAGAAAAAGGAGAAAGGTAAATTGACATATAAAGGTAAAAATCATTTTGTTGTTATCAATTACTCAAAGCGTTCAAAGGAGACGATTGAAGAGCTAATAAATATGCATGACAAGATAGAAATAGTATTAATCGATGAAACTATCAATATAACTCCTTTAGATGATGAAAAGGTTCACTTTATATCCGGTGATCCAGCGGATATTCGCGTTCTTGAAAAGGCAAATATTTCAAAGTCTAATTCTGTCATGATTTTTTCTTCGGAAGGTGTCTCAAATGCGTCGTTTGCAGATGGACAAACCCTCTTAATAGCAATGGCTATTGAGAGTTATTCAGAAAAAATAGACACACCAATTTATACAATTGCTGAGGTTACTAGTGAGAAACACATCACAAGCTTCATACATGGTGGAGTTGACGAATTTGTAACACCTAACCATACGAGTGCCAGATTGATTGCCAAAAGCGGTTCTTATAAAGGGGTAAGTGAAGTATTCAGGCAGCTTACCTCATCCAATTATGGAGAGGATATATTTATCATTAAACCGCATAGAGGTTGGAAGACATACCAAGATGCCTTTAATGATTTATACAAACAAGGAGCAACCTTGTTATCAGTTGATAATAACCTGGATGTTTCTGCTAAATCGAATGAAAAGCTTAATGGAAAATCAAAGCTATTAATTGTATGTAAAAATGATACTTTTGAAGAAATAAAGAAGTATGTTTCATAAAGAGTTGCTATCCTATTTTGTATCGGAAAGGAGCATATATGAAACTATACGGTGAATTCACGAAAGAAGATTGGATACAAGCCTTGGAAATCGAAGGGAAATCAATTCCAACATCTTTTATTCTGCACGGCCAGTGGGATCATGAGTGGAATATTGCCACATGGAAGGAAATATTGGCTAATGAGCAATGGATCCCCAGCTGGAATGCGATTGTTGGAGAGTATAATAATAATCAAATTGGTTTTGCTAATGTATTTGGGGGTCCTTCAGCTTCTATGATTGCTCACCGGTTCTCAGTCCTTGGTACAGAAACCTTCATCCAAACAGGTTATTTCGGTGGTTTATCACACGACGTGCAGTACGGTGATATTCTGATTGTAACAGGTGCATATATGGAAGATGGTGTCTCACAGTGGTATATCCCAAATGAAACAATGGTATATGCAAATCAAGAGCTGGTAGATAAAGCAATCCTGTTCTGTCAGAAAAATGGGTACAGTTATACGACGGGAACTGTTTATTCAACTAGTGCAATGCTGATGGAAACAAGTGAGATGGTTAAAAGCTGGGCGAAACAAGGACATGTTGGGGTAGATATGGAGACTGCTGCAACGTTTGCTATCGCACAGAAGTTTGATAGAAAGGCAGTAGGTTTGCTGAATCTTTCAGATCATATTATAGCAGGAGACACGTTTTATACTGGCAATAAAGAAAGAGATAAGATAGAAAAAGAAACGGATAATAAGATCAGGGAGATAGCTTTATATCTAGCAGGTCTGCATCTAAAGGAATAATGTTAAAGGTATTTCCATGCAGGAACAGGTACAGGTGCATTTCAGCCAGGTAGAAGAAACACATTATACCGTAAACAAACGCACCTGTATTTCTATATTTCTTTTGCTGACACAGGCAAGAACAGCTTTATTCCTCTCTTGTTGAAAGGTAATAGTTTACTGTCTGCAATTAAATGACTGATGTATCCAGCAAGGCAACTGTAGTACATACCATCAATTCCTAATGACGCCTCTAGCTTGGAAGCAATGACTCCGAAGAAAACAACCCCTACTATAGAATGGGTATAGCTGCGATGTGAAACAACTGATGCAACTAAAATGTATATTCCCAACAGGGTCAGCCACGTTTCTTGTAAGGAGAGTCCGCCTGCTATTACACCAACTCCAGTAATGGTCAGCATATGCTTTTGTTTAATTAATGACGATACGATTATAATGCCTGCCCCAATACCGACCCCACGCCATTTTTCTATGGTAGTCCCTTCGTATAAGCTATAAATAATCATCAGAACAGCGATTAATTGAGCCGCTGACCGAATCATCTTATGGGATAAAGTGATTTTTCCGCGAAGCTTCCCGTCAATATCGAGGTCTGGAATTAATCCTGAAATTCCTCCTGCTCCAACTAATAGGAAGGTTGTAGTAGGGCTGGTGCTGTAAGTATTTGCAATGATGAATCCTGCTGCTGCTCCAATTGCGACGTGTGCTGTACCATTCACTATTAAATTCACCTCATAACATATTTTGGTGGCATATAATTAAGCCACGCATTATATAGTTTACAATAAAACATTCGTTCTGTTTAGAGGTAATTTGAATCAGTTTTAACAGTACTACAAAAATAAAGTATGCAGATTTTATACTTTAAAAAAATTGCTAAGAAGGATTTAGTAAGTAATTTATCGAATTATATAATGAGGGAAAATACTTATAGGAGCAATATACATGACAACAGCGTATGTGAATTGGGGAAATTCAAAGGTAAAATTAACGTGGAAGCAGGATAATCGGCTTCCTTCACGAAACTTAATTACAAGTGTTCACGGTTTTTGTTTTTATAAAAAGAAATTAGTAATGGTGGATTTAGAAGACCGGGGTTGGGATTTCCCAGGAGGACATATCGAGGTCAACGAGACACCAGAACAATGCTTTAGGCGTGAAGCAATGGAGGAAGGATGTATAGAAGGAATATGTCATCTACTAGGTTACTTAGAGGTAGACCATCATGATAACCCGGTCTGGAATGAAGACAGTGTCTATCCATTAGTTGGTTATCAAGTTTTTTACTGTATGCATATTGAACAATTGCACCCATTTAAAGCGAGGTATGAATCAACCAGTCGAACCTTAATAGATCCAAGTGATGTTGCTGATTATTATAAGAATTGGCATAAGGTGTACCAGGCAGTTTTGGATAGTGCATGTGAAATGGAAAGAAGAAACTCTAACCAATGAATACTGGCATTACATTGAGCCTGTGAAGATTACTATCTAAAGATTGTGGAGGAGAAATTTGATGAAACTTTTACTAGAATTAGTACGTATCATTGTTATATTTGCTTTGCTTGGTGGGTTAGCATGGTATATTCTGGAACAAGTTTATTCTAATAATAATGCTGTTAAAGAGTATCAATGGCTCGGGGCTGTAGGTATCTACATGCTGCTCTTTGTGTACTACCGAAATCGTCTGCAGTTTTCAGGATGGTATAAAGGTAAAAACAGAACAAAGCTTCCAAAGAAAACAGCGCTTGGCTTGTTTGGCCTTTCTGTAGTATTTATAGCATTACCTTTTTTCTTGAATTAGTATGAAAGATACAATAATAGTATGTTTTTTTATTAATTGTTTAAAAATATCTACATAAAGGAATTATAAAACTAAGTAAACAGAAATAATCAAACAGGAGGACACATCATGGGACGTTTATTAAGGAGATTAATTAGATATGGGCCAATTATATATCCTTTTGTTAGAAGATATATGAAAAATAGGAAGAGGAAGAATACGGTTAATCGCTAGTTGATTCCAAAACGAGGACGGAGCTTAGCTTCGTCTTCGTTATTTGGCTTGCTTAAATTTAGTTCTCAAAGCTGCTTACTGGCATAAATACAACCTGGGGAAATGATATACTTACTGTAGATAAACTGGACTTATCCGATTCGAAGGGAAAACACCAACGAGTTTGCTCTAATCGTTTTATTTGGCACATTATTTTTTCCGGTATTGGATTAATTGTTTATCCGTTTATACGTAATGATGGACTGGATCTTTATCAGAAGTATTAAGGAATAAGGAGATAAGTTTATGATACTTAATCACAGCAATGGCCTGCTTCTCATGCGTCATGATAATCTTGGAGAGCGTAGTTGGAGAAGTGATGATTGCTATAAATTAATTTTTTCGCCTATTGGAAAAGGCATTTATCAGACAAATCAACGTGACGTGTCCATTGATACCAGCCATTTTATGATTCTTAATCCAGGGCACGAACATAGGCAGGTTTATGTGAAAGAAGAGAAGTTTCTGGTGGAGATAAAGCAACCATTGTTGAAAGATGTAGCAGATCAACTGGGAATTAACATGAGGGAACCTGAGTTTGCATTGTTATCCTATAAAAATGCTCACCTGAATAAATGGATATCATTCATTCGGGAATACATATCATTAAGCGAAGGCCCAACTCTTGAAACGAAGGAATTCTTTATTGATAACAGCATTACCCAGCTTGCAATTTTAATGCTGCAATATGGCCCAGGTGTCCATCATGAAGAACTTCCCCACAGTAATTTACCAGGTAATATAACTAACGTAGTTGATGCTGTAAGGCAAAGCTACGATATAAATTGGTCCTTGGATGACATGGCAGCTCTTTCCGGTTTAAATAAATTTCAATTTGCTCATACGTTTAAGGAAGAAACAGGATTATCACCTTACTCCTGGCTGCAGCTGTATCGATTAGTGAGAAGTCAGCATTTACTGAAACAAACAAAAGAGTCGATTCTTTCGATTGCCTTAACTGTTGGGTTTAAAAATGTTTCCTCCTATAATAATTTATTTAAAAAAGTTTACGGGAGAACGCCGACTGAGTTTCGCTTGTTTTATCGTAAAAACAGCTAGTCCAATAAGGCTTACAGCCATAATAAGGAACCCACTCCCAATCATTAAATGTCGAATGGGAAGAAGGTATACAAGAGCACCATAAACTACTAATGATATCGTATTTGCAAGATATAGTAAAAATGCATTTGAGCTGAATGCGCGTCCCAGCATTTCTGAAGGAACCAATGCCTGGATGAGGTAAACACGTGCCAGGCTTGAGATTGGCAGCCCAATCCCAACAAGTACCGCGCCAATAAAAAAATGCTCAACTTGGTATAATAATCCATAATAAGTGATTCCAACTCCCCAAATAGCTGCACCAATTAAATAGATTTTAAGATTCATCTTCTTGAAGAAATAGGGAAGCATCAGATTGGTTAAAATAACCGTTCCACCGAAGACACCTTGAAGAATACTGTATATTTCCTCGCTATTGGCAGTCAATTCATTGAGAGCAAGCAGTAATCCGACTTGCCAAACCCACGTGTTAAAGAAAACAATAATGAATGTAATCAGAAACAAATCCTTAATAGTTGTTTTTTCTTTTACCCAAACACAAAAGTCAGCTATGGCAAGTAAAATTCCTTTTATTGATTTAGTTATGATTTGTTTCTGTTCTGTAAAATGTACCTGGATCAGGCAGATAACACTAATCGTATAAGTCAGTGCATCGATAATGAAAAAATAAATTGCGCCATAGGACAATAACCAAATAGATAGAATAGGGCTTAGAACAGTAACACCGCGACTTAACGTATCATTTAATCCATTGGCCACCGAACGTTGTTCAGGCTTTGTAATAATTGGTAAAATAGCTCGGTGTGCCGGGTTAAAAAAACAGCCCATTGTTTGAATAACAAAACTAACGATGAGTAGATACGCAAAGGTTAGAATGCCGAACTGGTCTAAAAGAAATACGGATAAAACGAGCGGGATTCGAGCAAGATCAAGCATGATTAATAGCTTTTTCCTAGGTAGCCAATCAGCAATCACTCCACCAATCAATCCAAATAGAAGATAAGGAGCAGTGCTTGCAATTGCCATGCTCGTTGTATGTATAGTCGAACTGGTCATATCATAAGCAAGGAATAAAAATGCCATTCCTGCCAGTACGTCACCTAAGCGCGATATACATCCACCTAGTAGGTAATAGCGTATATTTTTATTTTTTAACAGTAATAGATACATGTTTGTCACCTCATGCTCATTTTATAGAGATGTGGCATGCGCGTCTTTCAATATATTGCTAGAATAATAGGCAATATACGGTACGATTTTGTGTGAACGCGGGAAAAACAGGTCTAAGCGCTGAATGCGACAGCGTAAGCGCGGGGAAAACAGATCTAAGCGCGGAATGCCGTAGCATAAGCGCTAGAAAAACTGATGTAAGCGCGGGATACCCGGGCGTAAGCATTGAACAAACGCTCTACAGACAATGCATGAATGACAATCATAATTAAAGAGGTGATCACAGTGAATATAAAAAATATAAATCATCTATTGTTTTCCGTGTCAAATCTAGAAACATCCATTCAGTTCTACCAAAATGTTTTTGATGCGAAGCTTTTAGTGAAAGGAAAGACCACAGCCTATTTTGACTTGGACGGGTTATGGCTTGCATTAAACCTAGAAAGAGACATTCCTCGAAAAGAGATCCACCAGTCGTATACGCATCTGGCATTTTCCATCGATGAAAAAGACTTTGATCAGATATATGAAAAACTGAAGCGTCTAAATGTAACTATTCTCAAAGGCCGACCGAGGGATGAACAGGATAAAAAGTCGATCTATTTTACTGATCCAGATGGTCATAAATTTGAACTTCACACAGGGTCACTGCAGGATAGGATGAATTATTATAAAAAGGAGAAACCACATATGGATTTTTTTGATTAAGGGGGTATAAACATGAATTTATCTGTTGAAAAAATGAATAAAAGCCATGCTGCAGAAATTCTTGGGTGGAGATACGTTGAACCGTATGGTCTTTATAACAATGAATTAACCGAGGATTCTTTAAAGGAAATGCTCGATAATGATTATTTTGTTTTATTAGACGAAGAGGAGCTAGCGGGTTATTTTTGTATTGGGAAATCAGCCCAGGTGCCAATAGGGCATCAGATTAATGCATATAGTGAGGATAGGATGGATATTGGCCTTGGAATGAAGCCTGAACTGACAGGCCAGGCAAATGGGTATGCATTCTGTTTATTCATATTTAATCACCTCGAACAAACTTATCATGCTTCTCACCAGCGTTTAACTGTAGCAACATTCAATAAAAGAGCAATTCATCTTTATAAGAAGTTAGGGTTTACCAAACAGAAGGAGTTTCACAATGGTTCGATCGAATTTATAACGATGGTTAGAAAAACTGAATAATTTTTAAGAAGCTCTTTAATGGAGGAGATTCTTCAACCTCATTAAAGAGCTTTTTTTTATTTTTTTATTTGTTCTACTCCAGTAACTTCTTGCCTTCTTCATAAAATGTCTTCATATCATCTTCAGGTACCAGCGATCCGCCAGTTGCCCAGGCAATATGGGATGCATTTTCTGCAAGTAACCCGTGTTTCTTGAGATAATCGGATTGCAGGACTTCCTTTGGTCCTAATAGCCCTGCAGTTGCAGATGGTTCAAGGTAAATATCTTCCGTATCACCTAGCATGGCAAGTAATTTATAAAGTGAGTTATCTTCCACAGTATAGATGCCACTTATTAATTTATTGCTGACAGATGTGGAGAATCGTGATGGTCTTCCTACGGCTAATCCATCTGCTGCTGTTAGGTTGTCAATGCCGAAATCCTGTACGCTGACTTTTTCAAATTCACCTGTCAGTAAACCAATTAAAACGGATGGTGAATGAGTTGGCTCTACAAAGAAGCAGTGAACATGGTCACCGAATACTTGTTTCAAGCCAAAAGTAATCCCGCCAGGTGAGCCACCAACACCACATGGAAGATAAACAAATAGTGGATGATCTTTGTCTACTTGAATGTCTTTTTCTTCTAATTGTTTTTTTAATCGCAAAGCAGCTACACTATAGCCTAAAAATAAATGTTTGGAATCCTCATCATCAACAAAATATCCATTCGGATTATCTGTGGTTTGTTGCCTGCCAGTAGTGATTGCCTCACTGAAGTCCCCGGCAAACTCATGAACCTGGGCGCCTTTTTCACGCAATAGATTTTTCTTCCATTGCTTCGCGTCTGCTGACATGTAAACAGAAACCTGAAAGCCAAGCTTTGCACTAATTATACCGATACTCAATCCAAGGTTTCCGGTGGATCCAACACCTATAGAATAATTTTGAAAGAAGGATTTGAATCTATCACTGGCAAATACCTTATAACTCTCGCCTGGGTTAAGCAAGCCTTCCTTAATTGCCAGGGATTCGGCATAATGAAGGACCTCATAAACTCCGCCTCTTGCTTTAATAGAACCCGCAATTGGCAGTTCATTATCGCATTTTAAATAGAAGTCACCCGGTATCTGGGAGTCTTCAGTTTCATTAAGTTTCTGCTGCATAGTTGAAATTTTCTTTAAAGGTGATTCAATGATTCCATTTGCTTCTTTCGTTTCTGGGAATGCTTTGACCAAAAAAGGTGCAAAACGTTGCCATAACTGTTCTGCTTCTTCGATGTCCTGTGTAGTTAGAGGCAGCTCATGAAATTCATTTTCTGTGATTAAATTAGGGTTTTGCCAATAAACTGGTTTCAAAGCCATAATTTTTTCTAGCAATGGATGTTTTTGTTTCCACGCTTCGAGTTCTGTATTTGTAAAAGCCATAGTACTACCACCCTTTATATAAGTTATCTATCTACATCTATTGTAACCTAAAAATAATGAGATGAAACTAACACGCCTTCATCAAGCAAATTAAGCATGCAACGACTCATTATTTTATATCATCTGGGGAAGCTAGAATAGGAAGGTACTTACAATACCCAATATAAGGAAGGATGTATATAAAATGAAGAAAAGTCTATTTTTTGTACTAGTATTTGCATTAACAATAGCCTTCTCAGGGCAAGATTCCCCGGCTCTTGCTGAAGCTGAAATTGATGATAATTCCGTATGGCATTTGGAAAAGGATTATCATAATAAGGATAACTTAGAGAAATACGAAACATTGATTAAGCTGGAAGCAGAAGAGATTGGTGTTGAAACAGAAGGCAAAGACCTTGTTACAATAGCAAAAGAAGTATTTGAAGCTAATCTTAGGAAAGCAGCACAGGAGCTGGGAATTGAAACAGAGGGAAAAGAAATAAAAGATCTTAAGAAAGAAGTACATCATGCAAAAGTAGTAGCAAAAGCAAAAGAGCTAGGTATTGAAACAAAGGGGAAAGTACCTGAAGCTTTAGCTAAAGAAGTTCACGAGGTTATGATAAGGACAAAAGCAAAAGAATTAGAGCTGGATACTAACGGAAAAGAGCTTGGTGAGATTGAAAGAGAAGTAAGAGCAATACTGCTTATTAGAAAAGCAGAGGAATTAGGTATTGAAACTAAGGGAAAAGATACGGAAGACCTGGTACAGGAAATTAGAGATAAGAAGATTTACCAAACTGCAGAGAAATTAGGTATAGACACGAGTGATAAAGGTGCAGATCAGCTGCTAGATGAGATAATTAAGGAACATGCAGTGGAAGCAAAAGAACAAAAGCTTTTTCCATTTGAAGAGAGGAAAATGATGTTTCATCATTAAAAAAACGAGCCTAAGCTCGTTTTTTATTGCTCATCAAACTCTGAAAAATAAATGTCTGTCCAATTTATTTACATCATCAGATGCACTTTTGATTTTTTCATCCTACTGGTGATATTCTTTTTCACTTCCATCTGCAAACTCAATTTCGAGTTGTACACTATCTGCATTTTCAGGGATATTAAATGCCTCCATAACAGTGTTTAATACTTCTTCATCTGGCGTGTTCTCATCAAAGTTAAAGGCAGTAAAAATAGCGTCTAGCTCTTCCATGGCTTCATTACCCTTGAGATCTATGTTCTCTGATTTATTTTTATATTCAGCTTCGGTATCATGGGTTTCATAATCGTATTCAACATCAACCACGTTAATTATGTCATTAAAATCAGCTTCAAGTTCAAACTCGGTGAAGTTATACGGAGCATTTGTATCAGCTTCTGTAGTAGATTCGCTACCAGCTTCATTGCCTGTATCGTTGTTGTCTGTTTCTTCCTGAACCCCATCCTCTGGTGCATTATTCGGTGGGGTATCGGTTTGATCCGTGTCACCACAAGCAGCTATAATAATCGTTAAGATTAGTACAGCACCTAATCGCACCCGTGCAATTCTTTTTTCCATTTTATGATCGCTCCCATCTATGTAGTATTTTTTATGGTTTCCAGATACAGAGGCATTTAAACATGCCCGATGATGCATAGGCACAAACGAGAATCTTTATTAAGCGGCATTTCCACATGCTTCAGCACATTTTTGACAATGGTCATGGTTGTATTTTTTACAATCATTATCACATGCTTCACAAAAAATGTTATCCCGGCAATTTATAAGCGAAACGAATAATTTAAAATCCCTTTCCTATACTTAATATTTATTATTTGAATTCGTTATTGCTTTCACAAAATAAGCTGTTGGGAGTAATAATCCTATACTTGCTTGTATGAGAGCGAAGAATCTAGCGCTTCCAACCGGAACTTGATCACCATACCCAACAGACAGTATGGTCACCCCACTGAAATAAAGGTATGTTAAAAAGGAATCGCCTGCAGGGTCTCCAGTTGGATCTGCTATTCTTAAAACCACTTCATTCATGGAAAGAACATAATAAAGTACTGCAAAACCAATTGTAATGCCAAGTAAAACAAAGAATAGTTTATAAAAAAGTGCAGAACTGGCATAACTCTTCTTATATGTCTTATTCGTAAAGAAATAGTAAAGGTTTACGCCAATAAACAGGATTGTTAGCCCTATTAGGATGGTAGAAATCATACAATATCCCCTTTTCAAGTTCCTTCTACTACCAGTTACCCTTCATAAAGGAAATGAAAACGGGAAAGAATACAAACACCAGTGCATAGATTGTCTTTTTTGTAATCTCAGACGAATTTTTTAATAGGATGGAAAGGAAAGTGAAAATATGGAAGTGGAAGGAAATATTATTTCCGGAGAGTTTGATCAAGTTAATGGTGAATTTATTCTACAGAGAGTGAAACATTTTCCAACAGAATCTACCCTTAAACGGAATCAGTTTAACTCCCTTTATAATTATCTGGAAAAGCACAAAAACGATGGCGAGGGGCAAATTTTGACTTTGTATGACCAACTGCTTGTTCGTCTGAGTCCGGAAGAGATCACTGTATTCATGGATGACTTAGATGACATCAGACCGATGTATCATTAGTAAGATAGACGAAAGGCATAATTTCTTAAAAGAATTACGCTTTTTTAGAGGAAAAAAATGGTCCGGAATAGAAATAAAACATAACTGGAAAAACATTATAAAAGGGAGGAGATGGCTGTATGAAAAACGTGATAGTGTCTTGGAGTGGAGGTAAGGATAGTGCTTTTGCGGTCTATAATCTAATAAATGAATGTGATTATCAGATTATGGGCTTATTATCGACTACCTCTGAAGCCAGTGGTCGTTTGCCGATGCATGAAGTGAAAAGGGAGTTTATTCAGGCACAGGCAGCGTCACTGGGAATTCCGCTGTATGAAGTGAAACTTCCAGCACGTGCCGGAAATACTACGTATGAAGAGAAGCATAGTCGGCAATTTGACAGATTTAAGAACGAGGGAATACATATGATTGCTTACGCTGATTTATTCCTGGAAGATATCAGAAGTTATCGTGATAAATTACTTAGTAAATCTGAGATGAGAGGACTCTACCCATTATGGGGGAAAGATACCAAAGATGTTGCCAGGGATTTCATAGATCAAGGGTTTAAAGCCATTATAACTGCTGTAGATACGGATAAATTGCCAGCTGAGATGGCTGGCCGGTATTTTGATGAAGCGTTCCTCAGGGACCTCCCTAACGACGTGGACCCATGTGGGGAGTACGGAGAGTTTCACACCTTTGTATTTGATGGACCTGTTTTTAACTTCAGTATTAATGTAAAGCCTGAGAAATTGTTTGAAACGATGGAAGGACGATTTTCCCATGTGGAGTTAATAGAAGAATAGCTTTATAGTTCTCCTAAATAGGATAACCTAAATAGGATAAAACGCACCAAGACACTTTAAAATATCCAATAAATTGAAACTAATTTTCCTCTTAGACGTACTTTACTAGTGCAGATGGTATTGCAGATAACACACCAACAGTTGATACAAACCAGAAGGAACCGCTTGGGAATCATGTTGTTATTAGTCACGAATTAGAGGAAGCCACTACGAACAGAATTAAGTTTGAGGATGAGAAAAGCTCCTGTGCGGGTAGATACAGTCACATGCTTTTAAAGGTAATGGATGTAACTGGCAGTATCCTTTCGCTAAATGAGGTTTATTTTACTGCCAGGTCGCGTGCGTTTTTTCGAGCAGTGGTGACTTATCCTACTTCTTCACTAGGTGATTTAAAGCCTGTTTAACAGTAGACATGGTCCGTAGGGTGTCTATATTGATACACACTTCGACTGCTGCCTTTGTAAGTTCCGGCCTGATCCCCGTAAAGATCAGCGTGATACCGAGCATACCTATAATTGCATTGATTTTATATAAGAATTCTACAACATGTGTGTCAATATTATAGGCTCCAGAAATATCTATAATTAAGTAGTCCAGATCATGATCTAGAATCTTTTGAGGAATGATATTTAGAAGCTGTTCAATTCGATCACTATCAAGTTCTCCAACAAGAGGTAAGACTGAAATCCCTTCGTGTACCGGTACGATAGGAGTGGCGACTTCCCTGATAACTTGTCTGAGTCTCTTCTCCGCTTTTCTTTGTGGAGTAATATCCCGAAGTATAGATTGCATGGCTTTTGTCTCACCAAATTCAACAGGATGACAGTACAGTTCCACATCTACCAGCGTTCCGTCTGCCTTTTTTACCGTTATCTCAATGAGTTCACCGATCTTATTTTCAATAGTGCCTTGGCGTATTCTTTCCACAAGAAAATCCCTGTCCTTATCAGTAAATACATCTAGTATATTCGTACCAATTATATCTTCTTTGTTAGCTCCTAAAAACTCAGCACCTGATTGATTAATATATAACACTTTATGATCTGAATGAATGACCGTAGTTTCGAATGAATATTCAACAATTTGCTGATACATTGTTTCTTTATCTATACCAGTTGGTGACTGTTCCACATCCCCACTCCTCTTCAACAAAAATAGTAACTTTGAGCAATTGTTACTTTAATACCAATATAATAATTTTAACATAAAAATTCAGTTTACCATCACGGTTTTTGTGATTTTATAGGATGACTCTCTACTTAAGGGATCTCTAAAAACTCATAGTAACGAATAATAACATTCAGCTACAGGAAATCGAACGCTGATCATTATATATAGTCGTAACTTTATTCAGTAAATTACGACTATAAAACAAAGAGATATAAATTCTATTAAAAAATGAACGGGGGAAATTAAATGAAAAAAATCTTACTGCTTATAATGACAGTATGTATTTCCGTTTTGGTGACAGCATGCAGTAACGACGATACAGCTGAAAATAGTGAAACAGGGAATGATGATGCTTCCTATTATTTGGAAGAAAGTGAAAGCAGTAGTGATTTAGCCACTGGTTCGAGTGGGGAAAGTGCAGGTAGTGACCAGGATTCAGCAACAGAATCAGAGACTTCAAATAATATGGATGCCAGTGAGTTAGATAGGAAAATTATTTATACAGGAAATCTTCATATTGAAGTAAAGGATTATCAAAAGGCTATAGATGAGATACAGGCCCATATAGCAGACCGTGGTGGATATGTTGTAGAGTCAACAATGCACGAAGGCGCGGAAAAAGGATCAACAAATGGGCAAATTACTGCGCGCATCCCACAGGATCAGTTTCAGGATTTTATCCGAGTTGTAGAAGAGGGAAGCGGCAAAGTCCTTGAAAGCTCCGTTTCCGGGCAGGACGTAACGGAGGAGTACGTTGATTTAGAATCACGGCTAAAATCAAAGAAGGTAGTGGAAGACCGGTTACTCTCTTTTATGGAGAACGCAGAGAAAACAGAAGATCTACTGACTATATCGAGTGATTTGGAAAAAGTTCAGGGAGACATTGAAGAGGTAACAGGCCGAATGAATTATCTTCAAAATAAAGCGGATTTAGCAACAGTTACAATTTATATTCAAGAAAATAATGTGACCATATCAGGAATTAATGAAGACGATTTAAATACGTGGGAGAAAACGAAGCAGCAGTTCTTGAAAAGCATCAATACGCTTCTTTCTGCCTTTTCAAGCCTTGTCGTTTTCTTCATCGGAAATTTACCAGTGCTATTAATAATTGGTTTCATTGGTTTTGTGACATTCTTGGTAATCAGGAAGCGGATAAAGAGTAATGAAAATAATAATTAAAAAATCGAATGGGGGAGGGAATACTTTGTTAAGAAGGTCTATGCTGGCATTTCTGTTAACCGCTTTATTTTTAACTGCATGCTCGGATGCTCAAGGACAGATATATTTCGGTGAAAGCGAGCATTGGCAAGTGGATTATGGAAGAGACGCCGTATTTATCATTAAATACGTTGGCGTAGCGGATGTTCCCGAAGAAATAGCGTATAACATTGAGCAGGGGTTAAGAACAACAAACGGCAATACTCACCTGAATGAGGAAGGTTTCTTAAAGGTGAAAAGTCCTCAGGATAATGAAGGAGACGCGGAAATTCAGGTAACGATAGATTGGGATGGGAATTCAGAAAGCTTAACCTTAGTAGAAAAATAGAATCCTAGAAATTAGAAAAGTGGTGATAAAAATATTCTTCTTCTAATGGCGCTTTTCTTGCCAGGGGAAATGCGGAAATTAAGGCAGGAATTATAGAGAATCGTATCGAAGTAAGTAATCGGGTCATTCTTGTTATCTGAATACTTACAATAAATGGAGAGGTTGATTAGTTGATGCATTCATGGTGGTACGGTTTCTATGCTATCATATTAGGAGTTTTATCATTTTTCACTGGAGAAATAGTGACTTTCATTATGCTGGGATTTGTAATAATAAGCTTAGTTAACATTAATACAACACTAAAAAAGATTTATGAGAATAGTAAAGAGAAGTCTAATCTATAAGACGCCTGCGGTTATTATATTGGAAATGGAGTGGTTTCATATGCCAACCTGTCAAAACTGCGGAAAGCAATGGACGTGGAAACAATTAAACGATTATTCCGGTGCTCTGCCCTTAATGTGGCGAGAGACAATACGAAACTTCCTCATCGAGATTAAAAAATAGTAATGATTTACTTTCCACTGTTGTTATTACTAGTTATCAACATTTGGCTCGATGTTAGCTTAGTAAAAATCGTCATTATTGCTGCGGCTGTCAGCCTGAGTATAATGGCTTTTTATCCATTCAGAATGAAATTGTCTAATGAGTTGGAGCCTTGGTGGTGACGGTGGGATACTGAGTTGAATGTCGTGCTCAACGTAATAACTAAACAATTTAAATCTTTATTACGTGTTTTCTCAGCATGTAATCAGGATATTTTTAAATATATATGGTATCTTATTGATCTTGCAAAAAGAATTTGAAAACAATTTAAACCTAAAATGCCCCTAATCCTCGTTTCGTTTCGATAGTAGTTATGAGAGAACTAAACGAAAGGAGGATTTAACTTGGAATTTAAACCAATGACTGTAAAAGAACTAGCTGGATATTTGGGTGTACACACAGATACCATCTACAAGATGGCCCGTCAGAACGAATTGCCTCATTTCCGTGTTCGTGGAAAAATTTTATTTACTCAAGTTACAGTGAATGCATGGATACGTAAACAAGAGCTTATTAATTGACAAGAACGTGAAAAGATTTGAAAGAGTTGTTATAACATGAACTATATTATAGAACTGAATGCATTCAGGAATTGGCTGCTCTTAAATGAAATTCTTACTAGCGCAATTGCTGTGGTATACGTTGATAGCCATGAACTACACGGTTGGTTGGAAGAGTAGCATTAATGCGCCTAATTTCGTTGTGCAACAATTAACCGGGCTGTCAAAGTAAGGATTATTAAATGCGCGAAATGAGCTGATGGAGCATAAATTAATTTATTGCGAAAAAGGAAAAAAGGGGAAGGCACCTATCTATAAAATGGTCTCATTGGTCAACTCAGTTGGCCAATGTGTGTACCAATTCGTATACCAATCACTTGACCATCACTAGACGAATCATTGACCATACCTAAACAAAAACTAAAACAGAAACAATTGAGCAGAAGTGGAAAGCAGGAAGCCGAAGACCCGTTTTTCATTTACAGACAAAACGTGATATATTTCGTTCAATTGCCATGGAGTCATTAATTACCTAATGTGAGATATTCGTTCCTCTTTTCGTAAAAAGCTTTATGATGATCCAAAAGGAGATCATCTCGTCATAATTAATTACTTGCAGTTGGTTAACCCAGTCCAAAGACGGAAACGCCGGGACTTGGAAATCGGTTCGGAATAGCCCAACAAGTACGGTAGAACTGGCTTTTCATAAAGAGTATGGACGGTTTGTGGACGTTGTTAGGGAGTATAGTATTAGCTAATAAATTGACTGTATAATTAAATTATTTTATACTATAATAAGAATAAGGTACCGAGTAGCGTCAACTACTCGGATACCAACAACTACAGACCGCATAAAGAGCGGTTGACCAAAAGTATGGTGTTTTGTAGGAAGAAGTAATCGCTACCATTGGTCTGGGCGGTTATTTCTTTTTGTTTAGATATACGACAATAGTTACAACGAGTGTAAGGATCGCTATTAGTGAAAGACTAAATTGCGATACTAGACTTAATGCTTCATATGTCCACTATACTATGTAGTTGCTAAATTTATATTATCATAATATTTTTAAAATTAACAGCACTAAAGGAATGTTTGTTCTTGTTTTGTTAGGGTAAAGGTATACAACTGAAAATAATTACATTTTGAGAATCCTCTTTAAAACAGTAGCCAAAAAAAT
>NZ_JARZFX010000019.1:0-51488 GCF_036026595.1 Virgibacillus tibetensis
TCATCTGAATATGTTTTATTGTAAAATAAAGACTGACGTAAGACACCTTCTTTTACAAATCCCACTTTTTCATAGGCTCTAATTCCACGTAAATTATGGCTAAATACTTCTAACTGTATACGATTTAATTTGAGTTGTACAAAAACAAAACTTAGAACTATTTTAATGGCTTCTGTACCATATCCTTTTCCTGTTAATGAAATAGAAGCCATTGATATTCTGAATCCCGCTTTTTTGCTTTCCTCATCAATATCTAAAATCGATAACTCTCCAATCATTTCATCACTGCTTTTTAGACAAATAGCAAAATCATAACGACTTGAATCATTATTTATATTCTTTATATGTGCCTTAATTTGCTCCAAAGAAAAACTAGGATTAGTCCCTGTCATATAACGTATTTCTTTATCTAGTGTATTTTCTAACATAATAGAAGCATCTGACTCACAAAGAGGTCTTAGATATATTCTCTCGCTTTCTAATCTCATTTTGACTTTCTCCTCATTTCTGTTATTCAATTTATTGTTTGAGTAAATGGACTTACTCTTACTTTGATATTACATTAATCTATAATGCTGTGATACACCAAGAACAATTTATAAATGTTTTATCCCCAACACAATGCAATAAAATGTATCTACACTAACCTGCTACGTTCGTAATAGGAAAATAGTATTGCCATTTTTTCAGTAATGCACCAGTTACTGCAATAAGGCAGTTATATAGAACTGCAATTCATTAAGTTTTATTGGAGTTATTTCTTTGTACTACTAATCACCTCTAAATAAATGCACAACAAATTGAGTCTGGTACAGAGTATCGTCATTATTTTCCTACAAACTCCTTCTTAGTTTCCTTTTTTCATGAAGTAAATCAACTTGTAAAAATAAAATGGCGTATATTATTGTAAAGATAATATACGTAATCCCCACAAGGAAGCTTAAAGCCCTTGGTTCGAAAACTTCTAATAGAAATCCCGCTATTCCCATTGAAATCCCTAATGTAGTATTGGATATCATTGTAGTCAAACCGAAAAAAGTACCATGCATTGATTTCGGTACGATTTTCATAGTAATTGTAGATAAGCAGATGTTACTTATTCCTCCAACAAACGTAATAAATAATACAGTTAACAGGGCTAATGTAAACGATGGAACAATACTTAATAGCAGGTGGCCAATCCCCTCAAATGCAATAAATATAACAATAAGTGTAACTAACTTTCGCTTAAGTAGATTAGAAAGGAATGAACTTAGAACAAACCCTAATCCTAAAAAAGCATAAATAAACCCTACACCTAAATCTTCCATTTGAAAAACCTCTAATGCATATACACTCATTAGCACATTATCAATGCCGTTAGCCAATGGCATAGTCAATTCGATAAAAAGAATTACGATTAATGCAAAAGAGCCGAAAATCAGCTTATTTGCTGATTTTTTATGAGTAGTTATTTTTTGGTGTTTTACATTAATTTTAGCTTTGGATGTTACCGGCATTGAAATTTTTGATAGAAACAATGCGGATATTAGGAAACTTATGCCATCTAAAAGAAAAGGAATATGTAATCCAAATAGATATGAAATAACTCCTCCAGAACTTGAACCGAAAACAAGAACACCGCCTACCATAATTTGTTCAATTGCATTAACATACAATAATCTATCCTGTTTAACAATTGCAGGTATAGATGCCATTCTGGTCGGGGCATACAATGCCTCTCCTAAAGCTAAGCAAAATGCACTAATAAATATAAACCACAATTGCTCTGAACCATGAACTAAAATAGGAGACACAGCAAATGGAACTCGAATCACATCAATCATCATTAATAATTTCTTCTTTGAAAATCGATCAGCAAGTATTCCACCCAAAGGTGCCATTACTAAAAAGGGTACAAGGCGTATTGCAAAGTAAAGCCCAATTGCAGAGCCTGAACCAGTTAGTTGATAGAGTAATGTAAGAGTTGCAACTTGAGAAAATCTATTTCCTATTCCACTTGCAGTGCCGGCCCAAAACAACTTTTGATAACTTTTCTCTTGCTTCCACACTTTCCAGTTATTCATATACCCACCTCTAATTCGATAATTATCTAATTAGTTTTGTAAGAAAAACCTTGACTTATTAGATAACCAGAAGTCAAGGTTCTGACTGTACTATAATCAATGTTGTACTTAAATCAACCACATTTCCTTTGGATTCAATTCATACTCTCCATTTTGTCTATTCATAAAATGACACATGATGAACTCACGTCGTATGGTTGCATAATCCTCATGAAACTGTTTAATATATTCATTTATTTCTTTTTCCTGATAATTACGACCTATTTTTAAACCCTTAATAAGATGTTCTAACACTACGAGCTTTTTCTTGCGTTGGGCAGGAATGTTTTTCAGTTTGCCACTATCATCAAAGAAATTAGTAATGATTTTGTATTTTTCATCTTTTGAAATATTTAATGGTTCCATTTCCTCACCTCGAATCTGTAAAATCGCAGTGGCCATAGATTCAAGTTTTTTCTCATTTAAATGAAAATAGATAGTGTTTTTATCACGACGCTGATAAATGACATCAATTTCTCGTAACTTAGTAACGTGGTAAGAAATAGTAGGTGGTGTCAATCCTAATTTCCCGGCCAGTGCCTGCCCGTGTAAAGGTTCCCCCTGTAATAAAGCGATAATTTTTATTCTTGTTTTATCTCCAATCGTTTTATGAAAATTTACTATCCTATCTAGCTGCATTAAAGGCACCCCCGAAAAATATCTAATTAGATCATAATCTAATTAGATATGTATTACAATAGTTAAATGTACGAAGTGTAGGTGTGAAAAGTATTTGGATCTGTATTCCTCATAAATTGCTCAACTTCCCAAAGGCAATATCATAAATTTAGAATAGAACAAGACGATCAATTTTGATCGCCTTGTTCAACTAAAGCACCCGTTAGCTTAATATTAACACTCGCAAATCATTAAAATATTTCCATCAGGATCTTTGAAATTAAAATAATGGTTATGCTGAATTTCTGTAATTAAATTAACGCCCTTACTACTCATAAAATGAAATGCTTCTTCGATGTTTTTTGTATTTAAGTGGAATGCTGGTATTTTAAATATTTTTTCCTCTGAATAAATCTTGCTGTCTAACACAATCTCTGTACCTTCCGTAGGTATAACGTAAAGATGACCAAACTGAATTTCTCCATCTGTTTTTAGCCCTAAAATATCACAGTACCAATCTCTCGCTTTCTCTATGTTGCTTACTGGGATAAATACTGTTCCGATTTGATTTAAAATAGGATTATCCATAAAAACACCCCTTTAAATGATCTTATTAAATATTCTATATTATTAATATAAAATCCTGCTTCTTTAGCAAAAAAGACCGCCATTATTACGATCTCATTGTTGTATTAAAGCACCCTAGAGTTGAAGATGAAAAAGACTTTTGTTAAACAAACGCCCCCGATTGAAAATTATTGGTCTGTCTTTTGTTTTGGTATAAAGTTACTAGCAATTAATATAACGATACCAATAATGGCTAGTGCCCAACTTATATAATTCATTGGTATAAAATTAACTATATTTATTGCGTCCACCGCCCCAATTGCAAAAATTACAGTACCAAGAAACCTAAGAGTATTTTTATTCAATATAGTACCTCCTTAAAAACTCATGATTATTAAAAATTTCTTCTTCTTAAATAATGTTGTCCCTATCATAAATTCGATAAAAAGGTGTTTTTCCTTCTTTTAGGATGGCACCCGTTTGTTGAATAGGATTATTAAATTTGATTTCCGTGAAAAACTTGTAGGATAAAATCACGTTCAGGTACTTGTAGCCCATGATAAGACTCTAAAAAAGAGGAGTTATCATATGTTGCTTCTTCGAGATATACGTCTACTTTGCTATTTTCTATCCTAACAATTGCATAAGGTGCTGTTGGTTTATGATTACAACCAAGCGAGCCAGGGTTTAAATAAGTAGTTTTATTTCCTTTGAAATAATGAATTGGATGGTGATGCCCAAAACAAATCAAATCTTCATTATGACCTTTAAATAAGTATTCTAAGTTACTAACACTCGGTTTAACTATTGAACTAAACGGGTCTTTACTTATGTGTTTATTAATTTTGCTGTATTCAATTTGGTAATGAATAAATAAAATTGAATAACCTTCTATGTTTTTCTCTATTGTTCGAGGTAATTGGTCTAATTTTGGAATAAATGATTTATCCATTCTATCTAATATCCATTGATGATGTTCTTTAACATGAGAATGGCTTTTAGGATACCGTTGACCTTTTGCTAAAGCTAATATACCTTCATCGTGATTCCCTGTTATCATTGACGTATCGGCTCTTGAGAATAAAGTTTCTAACACTTCGTTTGAATCGGGACCTATTCCAATCATATCGCCTAAACAATATATGTGATCAATATTATTTCTATTGTCTATTTCAGAGAGCACCGCTTTTAATGCAGATGCATTACCATGAATATCAGTAATTATTGCAAATCCATAATCTTATTTACCCCCATTAAAAAGAACGTCGAAAGAAATTCTCTTATTTCACTAGTGCACCCATTAGTAAAAAAGTAAGTATTTAATTTACAAGACTTTTTCTTCTATGACGGAACTTATTACTTAACCAAAAAGTAATTAAGCCAATCATTCCTAACAACGATAAAGCACACAACACACTATACTCATCATTGGTGTGTATTTAAAAGCGTAGATAATCTTATCAATTTCATAAATCTGTTGTGGATTAGTAGCTTTTTCAGGCGTGAAAACGATGTGACTCTTCCAATTTTCTTCAAGCATAATGTATGAACCTGTCCAAGTAGTTGCAAAAAAACTATATGCAAATACAAGTAATAGAAGAATAAAAATAAGTAATTTCTTCAAATTAATCCCCCCTTAAAATATTCTCTCTCAGCTTTAGTAAAATTGTTGGCTTATTATGTTATGCCTTCTTATATATATTCAACAATAAAAGGTGCTAATCCTTCTTAAAGGATTGCACCCTATAGCTTAATAAGGATTTAACTTTTTAGAGGATTATACTTTCTCAATAACATCGTCGATATTTTCCCATTCATAAATTAGTTCATTTAGTATTTTTCCACCAATTTCAATTTGAACTCTCTCAACTAATTTCGCACCATAATATTCATAAAAGTAACGAGTTATGTTATCCTCAAGGACTTCAACTAATATCTTTTTATAACCCAATTGTTTAAAATGCTTAAATAATTCTTTAAGCAACTACTTTCCTATTCCCTCACCTTGATATTCCTCAAGCAGGTAAATAGACGTTAGATCTCCTGTATTATCTTCCTTATTCTCTTGCCTTTTCCCTGCAGTTCCGAAACCTATTATTTGGTTCATTTCATTCAAAGCAACTACAATATAATTTGCTTCATCCGCAATATTACGTTTCCATAATTCTGTTCGTTTTTCATAAGATAACTTGTTTAAAAAGTCACTTGGGATAATACCTTTATAAGTCGTTCTCCAACTATCGACGTGAACTTTTGCAATGCCTGCTGCATCATCTAATTTTGCTCTTCGTATCAACAAATACACATCCCCGTTAATATAGTAAATTCGACAATATGAGGTGCTTCTCCTTCTTTAAGGATTGCACCCGTTTGTTCAATTAGATTGAAGGCTTTTTGCAACAAGAAATTCCTTTGCCATATAATAGGCATATGCAGTAAATAATTGTGTTTTTATTTGGCTTTGTTTTAATGCTCTTCCCATATCCTCAAAATCATACAAATGAACTTCTATTTCTTCGGTATCATCCAAGTCTTGTTCAAATTCTTTAAAGGCATCAACAATGAGAAAAGTGATAACTTTATTTGTTTGAGTAGCTGGATTAACCATGAATTCACCCATTTTTATCGGTTTAGTCTTTGAGATATATCCTGTTTCTTCTCTTAATTCTCTTAATATCCCTTCCTCATATGACTCGTTTTCTTCAACTATTCCAGCAGGAATTTCTAAAAAGAAATCTCCTCCTGCGTAACGATATTGTTCAACAAGCACAACTTTATTTTCTTTTGTAATAACTATTGCGTTTACCCAATCTGAGTATTCATTAACATAATACTCATTGATAATCAGCCCATTCGGAAGTTGACATTTATCCTTTCTCAAATTACCAAATGGTGTTTTAAAAATGTATTCTAAACCCAATGTTTTCCACTTCTCCACCTTATTTCTCTCCTCTATTTTTATATTCGTACTTCAACTAACCTGCCCCTTTAGATTATAGATTCAACAAAAAAGGTGCCTTATCCTTCTTTCAGGATTGCACCCTTTAGCTGAAGAGGAGCTATGTTTAAAAAAATTCATATAGCCCGTTAGCAAAATAATCATAATCATCTTCACCGATTATCTTTCCGCCATAGCCTTCAAAAAAGATTTCTTTATCTCTTTCATTTTCAAAAGCATTTGGTTTAGGGCGAATAGCTAAAGATACATCATACCTGGTATCTCCATATGCTCCACTACTCCAATCAATAACTCCAGTAATTACTCCATTTGAAATCATAACATTATCTATCGTAAAGTCTCCGTGAATAAGGGTTTGTTTATATTCTTTTGGTTTCTTTACTATCATTCTTTCTAATAACTCTTTAGTGCCGTCAACCATGTAATTATTGAAATTATATTCTGCTTCAAACAACATTTGTTCAAGCCACGGTTGTTTCATTATAAGTTCCTCGGGACAAGGAGTTGAATGAATTTTAGACAAGATTTGACCAAAACTAAATATGATTTCTTGTCGTTTTTCATTGTCATATTCATTAAACAAAGCCATCCTTATAGTTTCTCCCTCTATAAATTCTAAAAGAGCCCAGGATTCGCAATTATTATCTCTTTCTATGAATTTCTTTACTTTTGGTACTGGTAATTCTGTCTTATTGTTCAAGCTGTTTAAAATAGATACCTCCCTTTTCAACATTGAATTAAATAGTTTTCCCTTTGTCCTTTTAAGTGCAAAAGTTCTTTGGTCACTTTCAATTATTCCTAAATTAGATGTATAGCCTTGACGTGGAAAACTTATAGAAATTATCTTATTTAAGGATTGTTTAATCTCAATCGGAATTTCATCAATATGTATTGGTGGCAATTGTATCTCCCCCTTAAGCCTGTTCTTAAACTGCACTGCCCCGTTAATAATAACTTCAACAAAAAAGCGATAATCCTTCTTGGACTATCGCACCAGTTTGTTGAATAATCAATTCACATAGTTTTCTTATGCCAAGTTAGAAATTTTTCTTTTTCTATAACATTTAAAAAACACTTTGAATTCACTTGAGACTCTAACTTCTTATGTTCTTCTGGAAAATCATTTTCTACAAATAATGTAATATAAGGTAACTTTTCTTGTGCTTTTTGAGAGCGAATATTGTCTACTTTCGCCCCAGCGAATACATAGTCTAAACTCAATTCATTAAATGCAGTATAAAGTATTTCTGCCTTTGCTAATTGATTATATCCCTTACCCCAATATTGATGACCTATCCAAGTACCTATATGGCAGAATCTCTTTACTTTATCAATTTCTTTAAGAGTAATAACCCCGATAAGTTTCTCGTCTTCATTTAATATACACCTTGAATATTGTTTTCCTAATTTTTCTTGTTCAATAATAAATTCAATAAATCCTATAGTTCCTTCTAATGTTGTATGTTCTTCATTAAGTCCTAAAGAATCCTTTACCTCTGGGGTTGAAGATAAAAATGACATTTCCTTCGCATATTTTAACTGTTTTGGTACTAATTTAACTTTTCTAATCCCAAATACCCCCTTATCCTTCTTAAACTCTTCTGCCCCTATACTTCAACAAAAATGGTGCAATCTCCTTCTGTCGCTTACTCTCTCCAAACGGATTGAGATATACTCCACCTAAATCTCTCATTTAATTTTAGGAAAAACATAATTTTTTCATTTTTGTTCTCTGATTAGTTATTAGTAATATGTCTTTTAATTCCTATAATGCCAGCTAATACTATTCCAATAGATCCTAGGCCAGTTATATATACACCGATACCCCTGTCCCAATATATTCTAGTAAATGGATTAAGAACATAACTAAATTCAATGTAGGTACGTAAAACAAGATAGAAAGACAAAGCACCAATAAGAAGAAATAAAATTGATATAAATAAGTCTTTATTTTTTACAAAATACCAAAAAGCTAGACTTATTAATAACAATGTATGTATGATTGCACCATATATAGTTTGAATTCCAATTTTATTGCCTTCTATCGTCTCAAGCCAAGGTAACATAACCCCAATAAACGTTATTATAACGCTAATTACAAATGTTCTTCTTCCAAAACTAAACAAATATCTTCCCTCCCTATACTAATTGAACTGAAGTATTTTTCTTTTTTAAAGCCAATATATTCTTCACGATTTACCATTATTAAAATTAATCTTCCCGTTCGTTTTCCAACATTGTTAGTTAATCTCCTTTTATTAAAACACCAGAATTATTTATCAAAAGTCAATTCCTTCTTCAACAATCCAGCCCCTTAGTTAAAAAAGTAAAATCTGCTGCCACACGATCTCATTTTTAACTATCGCACCAGATAGCGAAATAAGAAACAATCCCCAAGAGCTGGTTTATTTAAAGATACCAACAAGTTTAGACTCCAATTTCAAACAAATGAAGTATACATATTATTGCTGATTCTGATAGACTACTCTCTTTCATAAAAGTTATATAGTTTTTTCTCGGTGGTAACTTTCCACTTTCCTCCATAATAACAATCGGCTCGGAATCCTCATATAAAGTTGTTTGTTTCGTATTAGCTTTTTTAGAAACTATGTACTTTCTTCCGTCTAAATTAAATTCTAATATTCTTTCAGTCATTTTGAATTTACTCGCATCAGTCAGTATTAACTTCTCTTTATTTGCTGAATCCTTTAGAGACCACTTCCGTTTTGCAACCCCAATATCTTCAATTTTTTCAAGCTCTGAGCCTGCCATATTCATTATAGATACATTTATAAACCAAGTCGTAAAATGTAAGGCTAAAAGTTTTTGCCAATATTTCTTATGATACTTTTGTAAAGAATAGACTACTTTCCCTTCATTGTTTATTACACCAATCTCAATGTTTGATGTTATTCTTGTTGGCACATCATAGCAAAAATCATACTTCAATTTTTAAGCTCCCTTTCCCCTCTTAATTGCTTTCTATTTTGTAATCTATATATATTTACGAATGTCACTGTAGTTTGGTTTCACTTCAAAACTCTTGTTAAAGAAACCTGCCAAATAGCACGAGAAGCGATTGCTCTTATTGTGCTATTGCACCAAATAGTTCAACAAGAAGCCAATTCTAAATCTAGTTCTTATGTTAAAATTTCTAAAAAGAAACGGTTTCACCTTCAAGGGTGAAACCGTTCTTCTTTTAGATTTTTTCTTCATTTGTGAAATCAAGTATTCTAATGGGATTTCCTGAGATATCTTTGTAAATTGCATAGCGACCCGGCGGAATATCAACTGGTGACTTTATAAAATCTAGATTATCTATATTTCGGTTATAAAAATCATCCACATTATCCACTAAAAAAACACCGCCAGGCAACAAATCATTTTCTTCATCTTCAATCATCAACCTAACATCTGAATCAGGTAGTTGAAATGTTACAGTATGATCTCCTTCCCGCCAGGCTTCTTTAAAACCGAGCGCATCACGATAAAATGCAGTAGATTCTTTAATATTCTCAACCGGGTGATACAAAAATAATAATTTCATCAAACGTCCTCCTATATATGATTTCCGTAAATCACTTATGTAGTACATAATGTAGTTATGTATAACATAAACAATTTACGTACAGCTGTCAATATGCTAAAATGAATTTATGATGAAAGAATGGATACCTATACCAGGCTCAAGTAAAGATAAAATACTTAAAGTTGCGTTAGAGGAATTTGGAACTAAAGGCTACAAAGGAGTCAATATCACCGCATTAGCCACTAAAGCCAATATGACAACAGGTGCAATTTATCATCACTTTGGATCAAAAGCAAACCTGTATGAAGTTATTAAAAATGAAATGGAGCAAAGAATCGTTGATAGAATGGAGGGAGTTATTTCAGTTTTTGAACAACCTGATCAAGGGTTGGAATCCGCGCTTATTACAGCCCTAAAATTCGCTGTAGAAATAAATATATGTAAATTATTAAGCGATGAAGGTACAAACCTGACACCAGATAAAATTACCAAGTATTTATCTGGATTTGATATAAATAACCATATGCCAATTAGTATAGTATTAATTTCTTCTTGGCGATCTATTCTGTATTCTATTTCGGAAAATATAATAACACTTGAACAAGGAATAGCGTTAATCAAGTGGATATTTAATAAGAGTGAATAAATTTTTAAGACATGTTTTCTTCAAAATAAAAATTTTTAACAAAAGGGCCTGATTCTTAATGAATCGGTCCTTTTGTTAAAGCTCAGTTTTAATTAAGATATAAATTCAGGGTTGTTGTAATAAAGATAGGTAAGGGTTTGAAGTTATCACCCCCTACCATACGACCGACTTTCACCGCATATGGCGTTCTAACTAATCCAATTCATTCAAAGAGTTTTATAGAGCGAAATTTATACTTTTGTTTGAAGTTAATTTTAACTTCTTACATATTTAATAATTCCTCTTTCTATTTCCTCGAAACTCTTTTGCCGGATAGATCAACAGTCTTTTATTTAACATTTACATAATATTCCTAACATTATTAGAAACAAAGATAATCAAATTCTGATTGCCATATTCAACTCTTGCATCAAATTTTGGAGGTTAAATATATTTCACAAAGACTTCGGACCTCTTATGCGTTAGTCTGCTTCATATTATAATTTTTAGATTTGGATATTTTGAAAAAGTGAAATGGTCAGTATTAGTGTTGATAAGGAACCTGCAGATATTAAAGTTATTATTTTTCGCCCGTTCTTCTCTTTTGAAGATTTTACAAGCTCTCGGAACACCGCAATCCAAATAACAATAGAAACTATAGCTACTATGGTAATAATATCTGTAGACATATTGGGAACCTCCCCTTAATTTATATTTTATCTGAATTTTAACGTCCCGTTAAAACACCAGTTATATTTATCCCTGTACCTTATATGTACAACCTAGAAAAATAGAAGCTTTCTATAAAGCAAAGGGACTCCCATTTAGGAAGTCCACTGCATGCCATAACGCCTCTGTTAAAGGATGATTTTACTTTATTCTAATCCCTTGTTTTGGAGCCATGATTGTCGTCATCGGTATCTCTCTCCGTCTTGTTGTCAGCAACAGCACCTGCAGCAGTACCAAATGGGTCGAGAGCAGAAGCTATGGTATCTCCAGGAACAACACCTACACCACTTCCAACTGTCTTGCCATCATCGTTATCGTCACGTTTGCGTTTGTTGATATCAGCCATCTATTTCACTCCCTCGTTTTGTATAGGGAAGTGCTATTGTTTTAACAGCACTGTCCTGTAACATATTTTGTCCAATAGCTACAAATTTACGAGGAGAAATTAATGAACAGCATTTGTAAAATTTTTCTTCCTTCAATTCTTCTGCCATGTTATCTAGAGAAAGACCATCGTATATTGATGATCTCCTTATTGTGTTAAAGTTTCCTTGTTAGCTTACTATTAAAGTCCTTCATACAATTTACTTACCAATATTCCATCTAATAAGTCAGTTTTTATGTTCAATCTCCAGTGATTTGAATTAAATCTTGTTTATCAGGTGTATAACGATATACGCGGGAAGGTTTGTCTGCTCCCCAATCGAGTAAAAAGAGTGTTTCATCGATAATATTAATCCAATTCCAGTCTTTATTTCCTCGATAAAGCTCCATTTTATTTTCGCCATTAAGATTCATTCGGTATAAAACTGATTCTTTAGGAGCAAGTGTAGAATAGTATATATAGCCTGCTTTATCATCAATGATATGTAAATCCCCCTTTGCGAGTGCTTCTACACGACCATCAACCAATGAAAGTCTGAATATATTTGTAGAAGCATCTTCAGTATAACGGATCCCAAACATATCATCACGGTTTTCAAAATAAATCCAGTCATCAATCACAATGAATTCGGTCGATGATATTTCGATGTCGTCTATTGTCCTTAACTTCTCCTTATTACTCCCAGAAGGTCGCATTTTATACACGTGTCCACCAGAAGAAACACCGTAATAGAGCCATCCTTCCGACCATTGAAAGTTTGTAATCGAATCATGAACTAACTGAACTTGTTCTGATCCGTCAATCTTAGTTCGATATAATCCACTTTTTTCTCTGTCATCCTTTAAATATAAACTATAAAATATATAGCCATTAACGATAATCGGACTATTTATATGATGGCTAAGTATTTGCTCAATATCCGTGATGTTGTCTTTATGTATTCGGTAAAATCCGCTGCTTCCTTCAAAATCGGAACTATGAGAAGCGAAGTAAATATAATCTCCATAAAGATTCAACCCACGTGCATAAGTATTTTCATACGTTTCTTTTACAGTACCATTCGTTCTAGTTATATTATGGTTGTTTTCACCATCAATATAGTATAACCAGTTTTTGTCTTTGGCGATGAAACCAAATTGAACAGAATTGAGGGGATAATTCCCTATGTTATATGGAGGCTTTACCTCAAATTTTGGCTGGTTGCAACTACTCAACACTAAGAGAAAAGTTATTATAACAATTGTGGAAATGCCTTTTTTCATAGTAACCTCCTTTGTATTTATTCTTTAAAAATATGAAAAAATATATGTTCCAAAGTTTTTATCTTTATACAACTCTTCTGCCCTGTTAACTGAATAAGAAACAATGTTTATATCGTGAACTTAGATAACCTAAGTGTATCGTAGGCTTTAAGTCATATTCGGTGGTAATTGTTGATATTTTGGATGTGATAAAGCCCCTTTGTACGAACCTTACCATCAGACTTGAAATGATAAATATCCATACCTTTTTTAGCAGCATATGTTTTAAAGGTACGCGCCAAGAATCGGTACATAAAATATTGTCTTTAGATATCTTATGCCCGATTTCTTCATCTAATTGCTTTTTGTTAATCTACCCATCCCTTCCCTAACGTTCGAGAGTAGGTTAGCTTATCTCGGTCTCTTGCACTAAAACGCATATTTTTTCGTTGCTTATACCTCGTTTGTTTATGGAACCACCACATTTGCGGAACTTTCTATCTTTAATCTTTCTTCTGCCTTTTTCTAAAGTATTGGAAATAGGTCTCGTCCATTTCACGATACCTTCGAAATTTGATATTTCCATTTGTTTTAATCTTCCCGTTTAATTTACTACATACTATACAGGCGAATTCTCCCTTTTCAGTATTAAATTATGTTCAACCCGTTTATATAAATCCCTATTTGATACTGTTCTTGTTTCTTATGAACTTTTTCGGAATAAAATAAGCTATTGTAGCAGATAGAAAGGCAAAAAATAATGTAATTAAAAAATGACTGTTACTACTTTTAATAACCACTTCTTGAGATAGATTACCATTCGCATTCCAGGCCTCAGTTATATCTGGAGTATACATAAATGTAAGGAGCATTCCAGATAGAACCTGGAATATTGAAAATAATAATATAAAACTAATAGCAAAGATACTATATTTTTTCATTGTCGACATCCCCTATTATTTTACTTCTATACGTTACTACGTATTTAGAAAGAAAGGAGTTTCACTATTCCACTAGTCTTCAAAAAAAGAGCGTTAATCCTTCTTGGATTAACACCCCTATGTGAAGTTAATTTTAACACCTTACATACTTACGTTTGAAACCAAGTCTCCCTCTATCAATTTGTTTTTGAATACTTTCGTAAGCGTTTAGAAAACTACTTTTTTTATTGTTACTTTTAACTTCTACTATACCTACTTCCTTTGCAATATCGACTGCTTTTTCATGTAGGGGCAAATAGGAAACACCCACGGTATATTGAAAATTATTCATAGCGGACTTCGTTCGTTCTGGCGAGTCATGAATCAAATCCTTCACCATATCAAGCATATTGGAAATCTTGCTTTCGGAAAATTCATTGTCCTGGCGATTCCCTAAAAGCCAGCAGTAACAACTCCAGCCCGCTGACATTCTCAGCTCATCACCTCTAGAAATCCACTTATCAGCAACGTCTTGTGCAATATCTGACTCTGATAACGTCACTGCCACAACAAAATCAGACAGCATATAAAAATACGCTCCGTCCATCCAACGATTAAAATCCGATTCCGTCATGGCTTTTGGGTCTGCAATAATGCCTGCAAAGTACATTGCGTCGTAGTTTCCTGTAGCATAATGTTCTTCAGCTAAACGTTGATTTATTTTTATTTTCTTTGCAATTGGTTTCATAGCACCTGTAGTCACGCCAAAGAGCGGCTCGTTCGCACCATTGGATATGTGTATTTTTTTAGTTCGTTCCTTACCGAGAGCTTCAAGCTCCTGCATAACTGTTTTGAAATCCATAGTTATGCACTTCCTTCCTTATTGCAACCAACTAGTTATATGTTTTTCCATTCTCCCATACTTCTCCATTTTACCATAAGCATACTTTTCCAGGAAAAATCCATAGATACCAGTCCTTTACAAGCGAATTAGTTGCATTAAAATTCAGAATTAGATACCATTCCCTATAAAATGTGCAGCCTAGTAAAATAAACTAGCAGCGACGAATCTGATTGAAATGATCACATCAGTGGAATAGTATTCATACAACTGTTCAGGTACTATAACGGCGTGTTATGCTATGTAAATACGAAGATATTGTGAGGTTATAATCATGAAACTTGTCGGGATATCAGGAGCACTGGCTGGGGAAAAGACTTCTCTAGCTGTAAACGACGTTTTGGTTGCGGCCCAACATAGTGACCCATCCATACAGGCAGAGTTAATTGACTTAAAAGAGTATGAGATAGAATTTGCTGTTGGTGCCCCATTAGCAGATTACAACGAGGATACTTGGGATGTTGTTAATAAAATTTTGTCTGCCGATTTTCTTGTATTTGGTACGCCAATTTATCAAGCATCCATTACGGGCGCATTAAAAAATCTGTTAGACCTTTTACCTGAAAATGCCTTCAAATATAAAGTAACAGGAATTGTAGCAACAGGATGGTCTGAAAAACATTTTCTAGTAACCGAATATCAATTAAAGCCAGTCCTTTCTTATTTTAAAGGATTAATTCCCACGGGTAACGTCTTTATCCATAATGATTCCTTTAACGAGGAAAGTGAAGAAATCACAGATCGTTATGTTTCCGAGAGGATTCAAAAACTGGCCGATGAAATGATTTATTTGCAACGGGGGATTAATAATAGATAACTGCAGACTCTATTTATGATACTTTTATCAAGTCAGTAACTTACCATTTTGATATTGAAAAAAGCAACTGGCTTAATTCTTCAGTATTGAAATCATATTTAAAGGAAAAATAATAAAGAATGCATCTACAATAGGAGGAATAATTAAAATGGATGAAATCGAAGTTGGCGAAGTTTTCTCAATAAGTGATGAAACAGAAGAAGAACAACAAGTTGAAGTTTTAGCAAAGGTTACATTAGAAGGAACTGACTATGTGGCTGTCAGCTTTCTAGAAGATATACAGGATTTACAAGAGGAAAGTGACGATGATATTGATCTTTTTTTCCTCAAAATAGACGATGATCGTGATTTATCAGCTATTGAAACGGATGAGGAATTCGATAAAGTTTCAGAGGCGTTTGATGCAATTTTAGAATAGGAATGAACTAGTGGTGAGGTACTATAGTAAATATAAATGTTTTAAGGGAGCGACTTTAATAGTCCTCCCTTTTTCACTTATACAAGCGTCTACTTCAGTTCATTTGGATGCTTCATAAAAAACGGCAGCTCTTTAGCCCCGATTATGCGGACGTATGTAAATAATTGGCCTTTATGATGAATCTCATGGTCAATTGCATTGGAAAGCCAATAACTTCCCGGAGCCCTATCTGTATTAAACGCAACTTCAGAAGTAATTTGTGTTTTGGTAAGTCCCTTTATTTCCCTCTTTGACATTTCCGTATACTTTTTGACAATTTCGCGGACATCGCTTACTGTCTTATAATCCTTTTCAACTTGTGGCGGGGTAAATTTCCCATTACTAACTGTTTTGACAAACATATCCATCGCAGTGACAATATGAACCGCCAATTCACCAAGCGTATACGCACCATCCCATGGTTTAAAATGAATATCTTCGTCTTCAACCAATTCCAGTAAATCATTGATAACCAACCTGTGTTTTAGCCATCCGTCCACTACTTCGTCCATTGTACTCATGTGAAAACCTCCTGATTTGGATTCTTCCTGCGTCTACAATATTTACCATCTACGCTATAATCCTACCTAATAAAACCTTCTAAAACAAATGATATATTCTATATTATCAGATAAAATATATTTGCTTCACTAGTCTAGTTTTATAAATCATAGCTTCATATTTCACTGGCTAGGGTATAGTATGAGATTAATATAGTAGATAAAGGAGTTAAAGAAAGATGAATCAATCCTTCCTGGCACCGATTAAAAATAGCTGGATTTTATTACGGTCAATAGCAGTAACCTCTTCAAGCGTTACGACAATTGTTTCTACTGTGCTACCTCTATTCCTGTATTATTCTGTCGCTAATGATAAGTTGCTCTTCATCTTCCTTTTATTATTTTTTGGCGCCTTCCTGATTCATGGAGTTCTTACGCACATGTTGAATGACTATGTGGACTATCAATCAGGAACAGATCAGAATAGCCCAGCAATTTTGTCCGGTGGAAGTCGAGTTATTCAAACTGGAATTATTTCTGCTTCCACACTTTGGCTGCTTGGGAAATGGCTGATTTTTTCACTTAGTGTAATTGTCATCGGATTACTCGTATTTGGTTACTACAAAGTCGCGCTATTACTTGCGATCGGAATATGGGGAGCAATTTCCTATTCGCTCCCTCCATTACGACTCAGTTATCGCCCCTTTATTGGCGAATGGCTATCTATGTTCCCTTCTGTTTTCGTACTTGGGCTGGCTGGTGCCTGGCTGACGTTGGACACAATTCCGGAATGGGCACTGCAAAACGCAATCATCAATGCTTTATTTTGTTTAGCCTGGGTCATGGTTCATCATATACCAGACCGAGAGGCTGATAGAATGGCTGAGCCTATTAAAAGAACAAGTGTTGTTTGGGCTATGGAGAAATTTGGACCTGCGTTCAGTCGTCTTCCCGCTCTCTTATATTTCGCTATGACGGGACTATGCGCCGTATGGCTTGGAACCGATCGTATTTGGGCAATGATTGGAACGTTAGCTGTGGCAGGAAGTGCCCTTTTCCTAGTCCTAAAAATGCAAATAGAAGATCATGATCAAGTTACGGCATACGAAAAAATCATACTTATACTAGCGATGATCAATGGTGTTTGGCTTGGTATTTTTATATAAAATGACCTAACTTGCCGGTAAATGCGGTAAAATTAGCCAAGTCCTCACTTAGGAAAGTAAACCCAGTAAAAATCTGGCCTTCATCTGTTTAAACGAGGCGAATATTTTGTGTAACGGCCACTTTTTTTCGCAGAGTGAAATTCGAAAGTTCCTCTTCTGATATCCATTTTGTTTCAACAGGTCGATTATCCATGATAACTTTATTGGCGATTGTCTCTACGCGAGATATTTCTTCTTCCAAAAGGTGCTCTACTTCAAGGTCGATCGAGCAAACTTCCGTACCAAGATGGAAGCTAACTGTTTGATAGTCATATTCCTCATCCAGTGTAACTCTCCAGTATATTCATTATGTACCTGAGCAGGTTCCTCTATATAAAGTCGGACCTCCCCACATCGAGCACATGTAAACCATTTAGTGTTCCAGTATCGTGAGGTTGGTCCCCACCAGTAGGGTAAAAAGCTGTTTGATCTAAGACAATACGTCCTTGCTCATCCCTATCTGACCGCTGTAGGCTGGCTGTAAAGAGTTGCTTGTATGGGTCCTGATTATATAATTTTTTGGTTACCATAAATGTACTCCTTTATTTATCGTCTCTAGTATCATGTCTGGCGCGAGTTTCCTTAATAATTTCTTGGTTGATCTAGTTTACCATACATGCTCTACCCCCAAAACAAGGATATCACTCCCCGCCCTGGCTTCTTTACAACAATGTGTAATGTATTGGACAATTAATCCTGTAAGCACCCACACTAAACTTCCTCCTACTTCTATTTCCTCGTATAAACTCTTTTGCCGGATGGATCAACAGTCTTTTATTTAACATTACCATAATTTTTGTGTTAAAACACCAGATAGTGGGATAACGGAATCACCACTCAATGAAAAATAAATTTATGTTAGTTTTTCATTTTTCACAAAATATACGTTATAATAGCTAATTAAAAATAGAACTTCCAACAATAATAAAACACCCATTAAAGTATTTACTAACATTGGAATAAAATTAAAAATAGAACTTACACCTGCCAAGACAAACGTTAACATCATTATATTTGTAAGATTGTATAACAGTTTGTTGTTAAAGGTTTTACTTGTTTTATCATTTAAACATTCTATCAGTAGAAAAATAATAATGAATATCATAAACATACCCACTATAATAAGCCCAAGCCCAACTAAAGATATAAATGTCCCTAATGAAGTTGATAAAGCAATTGTTAACGGTGAATTTTCTGTAATATTCAAGAAGAAAAATACGATACTGTGATATATCATAAAGATGATATAAGGTTTAATCTTTATTAGCTTTTGATTTTTACTCCCCAATTCCCTTATCCCAAAAAATATCGACATATAGCCTATTATACTTGTTAGATAATAAATAGCTCCGATATCCAAAAAACTTAAATTTGTTTTGAAGAAAACAAAAATTAATCCAAAGAAAATATTTACCACAACATACCTCCTTTACAATTTATTAGTAGATAATTTTAACTGGTAAACATACTACTACAACTATCCTCCCAATTATAAACTGGACAAAATAGGAGCTTCTGCTTCTTTAAGGATGGTACCCGGTAGTTAAATAACGTGGCGGGGTTTACTCCATACCAGAGGCAGCTCCGATGGAAATGGCTGTTAACTACATGCGCAACGTATTCAGTGGTATATTCGGTATGCAAATCATTGATGAAGTGATTATAGAAGGTCACGCTGCTATGCCTGATAAAGCGCAAGAAATTATTGCAGAAGGAATGGAAGAAGTGAAAGCTTCTGCTCAACGTTTACTAGAGTTACCTATTAAAGCATAATTATAGATTACAATTCAATAGGGTTATATTAAAATAGGGGAAGTCTACAAAGGTTAATGATCATTGGCCTTTGTAGGTTTTCATTTTCGCATTCACAAAGATGAGTAAGAAATGTTAATTTTGTATGTTTTTATTGCTCTAGTTTTAAAACACACGGCTACCGCAAACTGTAGTGTTGACATTGAAATATCCTTAATGACCTATCCGCAAGTGTATCAATTCACAAACTTATTCATTTTAGCTTGAGTATTTCATAATTAATTTTTCCTCTTCCTTGTATTCATCGAACAATTCATTTATATGTTCATCTATTTCTTGCCCCCAAACTTCATAGTATTCTTCTGGTGACACTTCTAATATTGACGCTTGTCCTTCATAAAACTCTTTTTCTTCAATGACTTCGAATCTTTCATTTGCATTAGAATTAGGAATCTGCAATTGCTTTCTTTCTTCGATTTCTTCTTCAGTAACTGTTACGCCTCTATATTTTGCTTCCCGAATAACAACCTCTTGTTTCAAGTAGTCTATAATCCTATCTTCTGGTTTTTCACCTAAGGAATATTGCCAAAGTATTTCCTCAAGTATAATCTCATTTCCATCTAAGACTGCTACAATATCCTCTTTTTCAAAGTTTTGTCCAGTACAAGCTGTCAGTAAGATTGTACATATTATAAATAATCTTAGTTTCACTTTATTTCCTCCTCACAAATAGTAAACATACGAAATTTCAAAATGAAATTTTACTATTATTTGAGTTTTCTTTTACTAACATCGAAGTGACTACTCCTGTTTAACTTTTGCACCAGTTAGCACAATAAGATATTTTATAAATAACCCTTCATCCTAATTACTTTCCCTTCAACTTCTGGACCAACTTCTTCCATTCCATTTTTATGATAAAACTTAATCGCAGCTGTATTTGATGGGGCAACTCTTAGGTGATACTCACTAACTTTATTGTTATCAAAGAATTGCTTCGCATAGTTGTGTAATTCTTTTCCTTTACCCTTTCCACGCATTTCAGGTACTAAGTAATACAGATTTATATACCCAATTTCTTTACCTTCGAATTCACGAATGGTTAATTCCAGTTGTCCTATATATTTACCGTCTTCTTCAACTAAAACAAAGCCTTTTGAAAGATCTTTTATTTTTTCATCTAACCAATGTAGATATTCCTCTTCATCAAATCCCGAAGTATCTCCAAAACTAACTTTAAAAGAGTCTTTCCGAAATTCAACTACTTTATCTCGATGTTCCTTTATTTCAATTTCCTTGAACTTCACTTCCTCACCCCTTATAAAATCTCTTCTTTAACAAAACCCTTGTTTTACAAGAGCACCACTTTTAGTTGAATAGAAGTTATGTTATTTCTTACCTAAAGAAAAACCATCAAATAATCGCCCTCCTTATGGATGCAGAATTTCATCAACTAATTTGATAACTTCATTTTTGGCATCACTTTTATAAAATATATCAAAGACTTCAACAAATTGTTCGGCAAAGTTTGTATCATAATCCCTTAATGAACGTATTATCCATTTAGAAGCACCAATCCACCTATTATTCGTTCTTAATACAAATTCACTGACTAGTTCAGCAAGTGTATTAGCAATGAAAATTCCTTCTGCCCTATTATTACATCCTATAAAATCATCAAGGGTATCCGTAATAAAGTATCGCTTGGTATTTATTATCTCAATTGACCACTTCTCTGGACCTTTAGATAATAATTCTTTTGCTTCACATTTTATAGAGTCAATTACCCCATTATCTTTGAGAATTATACCTTCTGATATCATTCGAGGTAGTGACGGTCTAGCACGTTTATAATAAGAATTCAAGTTATGTGCAAATACTTCTATCGGCCAATCATACTTAATTACTGACTCCCTATAAGAGGAACTATATGTTTTATCAAATACCACCATATCAAGGTCTGATGTTTTTGTTGCTTTACCACGAACAACACTTCCCGCTAATAAAGCCCCATCGCAATATGGAAAATAATTTTTGATGAATTTCTGTGCGGCTTTTACTGATTCTAATCTGTTAAGACCCCCCCATAAATCATCCCTCTTTTGATATTTAGCTTATTAAACATTGCACCCTCAGTTTTAGTATTGACGACTCCAATAATGAACAATTTTTTATATCACTTTCTATACTTAGTTTCAACTAAGCCATCTCACTATTCTTGAACAGATTTACTCTATCGATACCAGGAAGTTTACGTAAAACAGAACTACATAACCAAAAAACACTGAAGATAATCATCGAAATACCACAGATCATAACAGGTATTTCTGGTGATAATGTTTCACCTAAAACACCACCGAGTAAAGACCCTAGGGGCATTCCTAGAGCTGCTGCACTAGTTATCACAGTAATTACTCTTCCTATATACGCTGTCTCTACCTGTTTCTGTATAGATGAAAAGACAAGGATGTTTAGTACCCCAATAGAAATTGCACCTATACAGAATAAGATCATGGATGCTATTAATGGTAAAGTTGAGGCGCCTATCCACATGATACCTGTACCAATAAATGTAATGATAATTAATTTTCCAAAATTGATTTGTCTAAGCTTTGGAGAAATAATAGTTCCAATCATTATTCCTAGCGAGATTGAAGCAAGATAAAATCCATACGTAGCTTCTATACCATTACCTTTTATAAGGGAAAATGCAGGTAAATTTGTTGTCATGATAACCATTGCAATGTTAATAAAGACGATAGAGAAAATCATTTTAGGAACTAATGAATTTCTAATATAGTTAAAACCCGCTCTAAGATCTATAAAATAAAAATTGACGGCAGATCCAATAGAATGAGATTTTTCTCTAGAAATATCCGGTTGTTGGAAATTGAAAAATGCATACGAGATGGTTACTAATACTAGACATACAGCAGTAATTGAAATAGCCGGAATCGTACCAATAAATGTTATGATAATACCTGCCCCTGCAATAAAAGCAATATCCATTGCTTCACGAATCGTTTGTAAATATGAATTCGCTTCAACCACATTATCTTTACCTACAATTATTGGCAGTATGGTTGATTCAATTGGATACGTATATTGTGTAAATAAGGCGGTGATAAACAGCAAAATAATTACATACCATACATTTAATCCAATCGTGTAGTGTACCAATGGTATCGTGAATAAAATAATCGCCTTTATAAGGTTGCTATATACCAAACCATTTTTATATCTAGCATAGTTAGCTAATGGAGCAATTAAAAAAGACAATGCACCTGCTGAAGTTATCGCAAAAAATGCAAATCCTGAATAGAGAACACTTCCACTCAAATTAAAAACAAGCAACATCCCCGCAACTGAGTAAATACCACTTCCTAATCCATTAATAAAAACACCTGTCATTAATATTAAAAAATTTCTTTCAACCATAAATGGCTTTATTTTCTTCATTCATCTTCCTCCTCTTTGAATTCTTTTATAAGATACTCAACGGTATAAGGAGCTTGTTCTTCAACATCTTTCTCTTTATAAGATAAATGTCCGTATTTAAGTAAAAGATCCTGCACATCTTCACCTAACTGTTTTACCAGCTTTTTGGACAGATAAATATTTCCTTCTCTACGATCAACCTGTCCTAATGGAGTTTCTTGTTCTGGATTTCTAAATGATATAGCTTTAGCTCTATAGTATTTTTCAACGATCCCCTTTTCTGTACTTACACTTTCTACTTCAAGAATACCGTGCTTTACAAGCTGTTGGATATGGTAGTACACAGTTCCAGGATTTTTTCCCAACGTATCAGCAGTTTGTTTTGGTGTCATGGGCTGTTCATAAAGCAATGCTATCATTCGAGATCGCAAGGGATTAGAAATCACTTTTTGCTGTTTCCAATTAATTTCCATCGTTTCATTTCTTTCTTTCTTTTCCATTAAATCACCCTCGGTCATTTGTATTTGTAAATCGATTTGTAAATCCAAATCGATTATATATCACTAATATACAATTTTAAAAGACAAATTGCAAGTGAATTTTCAAAATACTTTTATATAACAAATATCAAATTGTAATTTGATATCGAATTTGATTAGAAACATTGTAAACTCTTGTTTTACTGCAAATAAAGAATCCATCTTGATAAAAATTCATCAACATGGATTCTTTAATTCGAGCATAATATTTTTAATAAATTCAAAAAGGGTAAAAAATCAATTCATACCCTCTTTTAATTTGACCAAGTTATACCAGCTTACTCCACCATGTTTTGATTCAGACATGCCATGGCTAACAAATTTAATTTTTTCATAAAAAGAAACTAATTCCTGTTTACATGTTAGAGTAATTCCTTCTCTTTCATTTTCTTCTACAAGTTCTTCCATTTTCTCAATTAAAATCTTTGCAATTCCTTGATTTCTAGCCTGTTTGGACACTGCTAACCCTAAAATACTTTGATATCCTCCTCTTTTCGGATTCTTTTTGATTACCTCAAAAAGATCGTCGGTTATGTAAGGTTGATTAATGATAGGTCCATTAATATAACCAAGTATTTCTCCTTCCTTTTCTGCCACAATAAACGTATCAGGTATCAACTGAATCCTCCCCACCATTGCTTCTCTTGTGGCAGCTTCTTCTATTGAAAACCCTTCATTCTCAATAATTAACATCTGTTCTAAATCTGTAGATTGAACATTTCTTAAAGAAATCACCTTGTCTATAACCCCTCTCTTATCCATAGGTTTATTATCCTTTTCAATAGTTATTTGTTCAACTAATGTGCCGTTCGTAGCTTAAGTACATTCTTTAACAAAGTCATCTGAAATAGAAGTTATCTACTGCGCAGTATACGTGTTACTCCACAATCTGGCCCGTTTGCGGAAGACTGAACTTATTGAAAATCAGTCAAATTTGTATAACAACCATTTTCCGATTCCCAATTTATGGTTTTTTAACTTTTATCACCAGAAGATTTGAAGAAACTTCATCTCTATTTAGACCATTCCATTTAATCACTTAGTTACACCCTCTAGTGGATTTTCTCTTTGTATTGCTTCTTCATAACTTGTAGCGAACGCCTCAGGGTTTTGTTCTAAAGCCTCTAATCTTAATTCCCAATATTGTTTTGCATCTGATGGTTTTAATAATCTAATATTCATACGTTCTCCTTCATTACTAATTTAGTGATATTCAACTATCATTGCAGCCGTTAGTGCAATAACATTAGACGATTACTTTTTTAGATTTTCCTTCATTAATGAAGAAATCTGTTGCTCATCTGTATATGATATTTGTTCTAGTTGATTAATAACTAGCTCTTATCGCTCAATCCCGTAATGTTGCTTATATACTGATTCAAGAATATATCACTCGCCCACCAAAGAAGAAAAAAGATAATAAATATCAAAGATGCACTATGAAATTTTTTCTCATAACCCCTCACCCATTCTTTAGCTACCTGAATATAAAAATCATCTTCGTCTTTATTGTTTCGATTGGCAACGAATGCAGATATCAACCTTTTACCGTTTTTTATTTTTGCGGTATTTGGTCCTTTTGTTAAATCTTCACGTAAATATTTGTTCCTAATAAGATTTTTAAGGCTATTTTCCATTATGGAGTTTTGAAACATCTTTTACTACCTTTCTTTTTTATTTATTGCATTTTTCTTTTCATAAGTGCGAAAGAAGCTACTGTTCCTATTTAACAATCGCACCATATAGTTGAAGGATGATTTGTATAATTATATGGTTCAATACCTAAATAATAATTTTAAGGAAATCACGCACTAATTTAATGAATGGCAGTAAGTTTATTTAACCGACTTACCAGTGGCTCTTTCCACTCGTCAGCCAATTCTTCAACAGACAACATTCTTTTTATCCCTTCAATATCCTTATGCTTATGAAAGTAAATCTCATTTCCAAAAAGAATGGACACTTTTTTAGGATGTGATTCCAATAATGTAATTTTTGAATCTTTTTGAACAACGCCTTCTTCTAAAACACGACACAGATAACCTGTAAAACCCGTCTGTACCATCTTTTTTAGAAGAGCAGGATTATTAGTTCTCTTCGTAATTGTACTACACGGGATTCTACCTTGAGTTACCTGTATTATTGCTTCTCCAAGACGAAAAATATCCCCAACACAAACATCCTTTTCCAGCATATTCGTTACAGTTAAGTTTTCACCGAATGTTGAAGGTGGCAAAGGATTTCCAAATTCTTTTTCCCAAAGCAAATAATGTTCATACGGGTATACACATACTGCACGATCTAAGCCTCCGTGGTTCTTTAAATCCCCAACTCCGTCTCCCCGAAACCCTTCTTTTTTTAAGAGAGCTTCTTCAGTTGTTTGTTTACGAATTCCTGTATTTATTTCTTTACCATTCCCGTACTTCATTTTCTTGGGTAGTCCAGTTGAAAAATTCCTTATTTCTATAGTTTTATTATTTATCATTTCAATATGTACCCACTTTCTATATCTTTTATATTATTAATTTTATTACTAAAAAATCCTTTTGTTAAATACAAATGCAAAGATTGCACCCGTTACTTTAAGTGCGTTTATTCACAGATTGAAACATAGACATTAATTATCTAAAAGTTCTAACTTATCCAGTTTCACTTGATTTTGCCCCTCATCTTCTTTAGTTATCCAGGAAACCGATACTTCTAACCCCTTTACCAAATCTTCGAAATGAATGACTTCCTCTAATTGATTGAGCATTTCGCTATTTTCGGTAATACGCAAATTCACTTGCTTAGATTCACCCTCAACAGTTATCTCCCTATCAGTATGATTTACATCCGTAACAACACCCCTTAATACAGAATGTTGAACCGTACCAGCAGTAGACTCCATCGTATTAGAATAACCACAGGCGCTCAGTGGCAGAGAAATACTTAGAATTAAAAGAAAAATTGACTTCAATTTCACTTTTTATCACCTCCATATTTAATAGTTGAATATATTCAGCCAAAATTCACAAGCGCTTTATTGAACAAAACTGTTGCGATAGCACAATGTGCGACCATATTCCATTAAAGTCATATGAAATGTCACTTTCTGAATGTTTTCCATTAATTTGGGCAATGATTGGTGTTGGAAATTTATTATTGAGGATTGTTTAAGACTTCCGAAGACTGTAACTAAAAGAATAACACTAAGTATTCCTGATACAGTTAGCAGTTTTTTCGACTTCATTTAGCCACCTCCTTCTCTTTACTTTCTTATTCAACTACTGCTTCTTTAGTACAAGAAGCGAACAATAACACCAGTTTAAGTACAATAGTTTACAAACTAATATCTATGCTGATAATTAAAAACGAAAAGACCCCAGGATAAGAGCCTTTTTTATAGTCTATCTTTTAAATCCACCTTCTGAATGAATAATCTGACCTGTAATCCAATCTGCCTCATCACTCACTAAAAATTTAATGGTTTTTGCAACATCTTTCGGTTCACCTATTCTGCCGAAAGGAAACATCGGTTTTAATTGAGTTTTTATTTCCTCTGTCATCCAGCCAGTATCTGTTGGACCTGGATTGATTGCATTAACTGTTATACCTAACGGGGCTAGTTCAGCCGACAATGTAATAGTTAGAGCATCAACAGCTCCCTTAGTTGTTGCATATGCTAATTCACCAGGCATTGGTCCTTGAAACTGACCTGAAGTAATATTAACTATTCTTCCACCAGATTTCTTATCAAACCTTTGAGCAAATTTCCCACTCAAAAGTGTCGTTGCACGAACATTTACCATGTAATGTTTATCTAATACATCCGCAGTCAAATTAGTAAAATCGTTGTTAGTTGAGTATACTGCGTTATTAACCAGGATGTCAGGAAAGCCAAGTTGTTCAATCACTGTTTTCATAAGTTGTTCTGGTGCATCATGTTGAGTTAAATTCAACTCCATACATGAAACTTTCACACCATTTTTTATTAATTCTTCTTTTAATTTTAATGGCTCATTTAATTCGATACTCCAAGGCATTTTTTTATCATATTCCGTCCAGTAAGTAAAAAAGATGTGATAACCCGTTTCAGCTAACTCCTTACAAATAGCTGCCCCAATTCCTTTCAGACGACTTACACCCGTAATAATTGCAATTTTATCTTTTAATTGGTTCATTATAATATTCCTCCAAATGAAGGACGCATAAATTAGGTCAACAGGGGATATAATTGTCCCACTAATAAGGCAGATGCACAAAAGACATCGATCCTTTTAAAAAGGGTTTTGAAGCCAAACAATGCAGTCCTAGTATGATTTAGATAGTCAAATAACCCTCATAAACGAGAGTGAAAATTAATCTATCCATTTTCTAATCATTACAAGTTCATCCACATTAGAATCTTTATCCCCTTTCAATATATCTCCACAATGTATATTCTACTATTTAGTATAATTTTCCTTCTTTCACTAAACTGCTTCTTTAGCACACGTGGCGACTGCTCTGATTGAACATTTGTACCATATAGTTGAAGAAGGAGTACATATCTTATCTAAAGTTTCTATCTAGAAAAAAGCTGAAGACTAGCCTATCTTCAGCTTTTTTCTTTAATAATTCACTCTCTTAAGGAAGAAATATTTAAGCTATTTCCATATATTAATATACTTTTTCTTGTACTTATGATCGTCTACAATTTCAATTAACTCTATAGCTTTATTTTTGATATTTTCGTCATCTAAATGATTGTACAAATTTCTCATGTTCTGTAGTATATCGGAACGGATGAGAGTATAATTTTTTTCATCTGTACAATACGTAAAACGGTGAACCATATATTCCAAAACCATCTCTTTTTGTGCGGTCCCAGCAAGTCCTACTTTCCATATCGATTGCAGACTGTGTCTTGCAGTAACAAACTTTTCATCTTTTGTTACTTCCCATAATTTGGGGAAATCCTGTAGCATTTTGTTTTCCGGATCACTTTTAGCTAAATTGGCTAAATATTGTGCAGCTCGAGAGCGTTGATGGTTATCTTTATGGGATAAATCCTCCAGCAGTTGATCCCAAACTTCGTATGCCCAATCTACTTTTTGCTCAGTTACTTTTAAAATGGTCTGATACGCTTCATATCGTTCTTCTTTATCTTTTGATTTGGATTTTTCGAATTCTTTTTTCATCTGACTATCCATTTTCTAAACCACCTTATAAAAAAAAAAGAAATTATTTTTAGCATCTTTCCAACTGGAGATTTAATTGCTAGGATACTCTGTATCGATTGTCTACCCATTTTAACCAATCCCTTATGTGTGGCACGTTAATTTTGCAATTTGAAGTAATTCTATTTCTCCATAAAGTTACTTTTGTGCTATCTGAATAAGGTTGCCACATGTATCGTCGAAGACAGCGATTGTGACTTCACCCATTTCTGTAGGTTCCATAGTAAAATTAACACCTTTTTCCAGTAATCGCTCGTATTCTTTACGAACATCTGCAACGCCAAACATTGTTGCTGGTATCCCATCGGCGAAGATCTTTTTTTGATACTCTTTGGCAGCTGGATGGTCATTCGGTTCAAGCAAAAGCTCGGTACCTTCTTTATCATCTGGAGAAACAAGCGTTATCCACCTAAATTCTCCAGCTGGAACGTCATGCCTTTTTTCAAAGCCCAGCGTTTCTGAATAGAACTCCAGTGCCTTCTCTTGATCTTGTACGAATAAACTAGTAACTATAATTTTCATACTATTTTTTCCTCCCTCGCTACTTTCCATTGCATGATAATGTAGTGTCATTTTTGCTATCATTCAAAACACCTTTTGTGATTTCATCCACTTTTATTTTCATTGTCCAAACCGCACCATCTACGGGATATTCTATTAATTGCTTTTTAAAGCTACTGTACAAGCAACAATTAGCCTAAACTCTTTTTTTTTAGCCCTTACCATTTAGCTATCTGTGCAAATTTCAGACTCTTAGCGAGCCACGGAACCCTCTGACACCATAGTAAGAGGACGCACCGTTGTGATACAGAAAGACGTGTCCAAAGCGACGATCGCAAAAAAGGGCACCACCGAGTTCTCTAATATCAGAGGGGGTTTGTACCCAACTCGACGTTTTCATATCGAAATTTTCAAGTTCCTGTAACGCTTTATATTGTTCTTCCGTTAAAAGTTCAATACCCATGGCAGCTGCCATATCCATAGCGTTATTTTCTGGTTTATGTTTTTTCCTAGACTCCAGCCCCGCGCGGTCGTAACAAACACTTCGGCGACCCTTAGGACTTTCCACTGAACAATCATAAAAGATATATTCGTCCTTCTTTTTATCATGTTCAACAACATCCGGTTCACCGTCAGTTCTTTCCATTTCATTGAGAGACCATAGCTTTTCAGGATTAGCATCCAGCTTTGCATGGACCTTATCCCATTCAAGACCCTTATGGCGGTGCATGTTTTTCTCGAAGCGGACTTTCAATACACTAAGTAATTCTTCCCGTTGTTCTGGTGACAACTCTTTTTCATTACTGATTTCATTTCTCTGTGTCATATTAGTTTCCTCCTTATTGTTTTTACTCCTAATGTTTTTTTAATCGCTTCGTGTTCAAGACGTTTCCGAGACTTACCGGCGAAGTCCCAAGCTTATCATTCTTAGTGCAAGGATGTGTTTGTGGATGACTTTTTGTCTAAACTACTTCGAGCCTCTTCTTGTAAGTTCCTGCCTATACGGCGCAGGTTTGACATTTTGTTATCGGATGGCGTTCTTCTAGTTCAGAAGATACCATCGATGGGAACCCCTTTCTTGTTAAAAAAAGCACCAATTCGTTTAAGAAGAAATATTGACTTCATGTGCAAAGTTCGCACTAGCCCATTCACCCTCGCTCTTAAACAACTCATATACAGTCTCACGCTCCATCGGGGGTTCATCTATCCAATTTATTAATGTACGAATAATAGATTCTTTATCTGGAAAGTGGTGGATAAAAACTTCAGCTTGCTCGTGAAGTCGTGTCGACCAAATCTGAGAACGCACCATCACCATTGAATAGTATGTTCGAATGAGTTTACGAGCGAAGCCTTGTGAAAATGTTTTAAAATCTTCATTAGACGCTGTTTCTAACCGATTTAACGTCCGAGCAAGAGCCTCACCAATATCACCATTGAAGCGAATGGCTATCTCAGATGTGAGTTTATACGGACCAAATCGCTCTCCTAAATCCTCTCCGTACACACAAACACAGAGTTCCTTAAGAAATGCATTTTCGTAATAATTTGAGGGGTCAACCGTATAGTCATAATATGCAACAGCTATACCAACATCACGAAGTAGTGAACGATACTTCCCGGACAGTTCTCCAGCTAGTTTCTTTAATTCAGCCAACTTAACGGAGCTCAGTTTGCCATCAAACATAGCGATCAGATCTAAATCCGATTTAAAAGCAACCGCTTCACCTCTGGCTACGCTACCGTACACATAAACACTGTGTACGTGTTGAGGAAACAAATTCCTAAGACTCTCGACAGACTCTCGAATGCACGGCAGATAGACATTATCAATTTTATCTATACTAACATCACTTACAATAAATCCTTGAGGATCTAGACCATAACCAGCTCTTAACATCACCATGTCAATCCCTTCCCTCTTCTCTTATTCCTGTATTTTCCTAATTATATCACCAAGTTAGTGCGGACAAACAAGTTTCTAATTAAAGGAACCTGCCTCTAAAGACAATTCTGTTTTGGCTTTAGTATACGCGCTTCCCTGTCATTGTTGTATCTTATGGATAATTCTTTTTTAGAATAGCGTATTCATTCATACACTGCTGACTATTTTGTATTAGATTATGAAATATAAGCGAACAGTTTTCCAAAAAAGGAAAATTTTATGATAAAATAAATATAGATTATAAAGCAGGATAGCTTTAAAGAAAGGGGATGTTTAAATGCCAACTTGTCAAAATTGCGGCAAAAAATGGACTTGGAAACAAACGATTAAAACAATATTCAGATTGAGATGTCCGCATTGTGATAAAAAGCAATATGAGTCTGCATCGTCAAGAATAAGAGGTGGAGTATTTTTTATGCTTATTCCATTACTGCTGTTACCTATTAATGCTTTATTGGATTTTTCAGTAGGCGCGTTAAGTATTGGCATCATTTTTGCCTTAATTTTATTTGGTTTATATCCATTTATTTTACAATTATCTAATGAAGAAGAGCCATATTGGTAAATTTTCATCTAACTATTAGTGGGCATTCCAGTGGATCACATCGATCACTTTTCCAATACCCATTATTTTTCTTCAATTTGTTTGTATCGTAGAATCCTAGGTTTCTATTTAATAACTTGATTTAATTTCACTTTAAATTGTCCCCTTTCATATTCTTTTTCACTTTCGTCACTCCCTACGAGTTGTAATCGTGACATCAATTAAATAATCTTGAAACATTCATGGTATCCCCAGATACATATACCTTTTCCCTCTTCTCCACTCATAGTCTCTGATTTCCGTACTCAAATTCAGTCCAATTTATATAAATTGGAACTGATAAAGATTAGTATTTGATGTTGTTGTCCCCTTAAACTGAACCGAATGTATATCACCCAGCATGCAAACAAGAGCTTACTTTCATGCTCCTGACTACAACCTACCTTGCATTAATGCTACAATTAAATTAGACAGGTTGCTTCTACTCAGATTAGTTTTGCTATCATCTAGACTTAATGAAGCTGATACTACTATGTAGAGGAGCGAAAATAATGCAACATAATCAATTAGAAAAAATCAAAAACGGAAAAGGATTTATTGCAGCACTGGATCAAAGTGGTGGCAGTACTCCAAAAGCACTCGCCGCTTACGGTGTTTCAGAAGATGCGTTTGCCAACAAGAAGGAAATGTTTGATCTGGTACACGAAATGAGGACACGAATCATTACATCACCTGCTTTTGATTCGGACTTTATTCTAGGTGCTATCCTGTTTGAACAGACAATGGACAGCAAAATCGAAGGTATGTACACTGGCGATTATTTAGCTGAAAAGAAGGGCATTGTTCCTTTTTTAAAAGTCGATAAAGGCCTTGACGCGGAATCGGATGGCGTACAACTGATGAAGCCGATCACAGACCTTGACGAAACACTTAAACGTGCGACGGAGCACCACATTTTTGGTACGAAAATGCGCTCCGTTATTAAAGAGGCCAATCCAGAAGGTATTAAGGCTGTTGTTGATCAGCAGTTTAAAGTCGGCAAACAGATTAGTGCTGCTGGTTTGGTTCCAATTATTGAACCTGAAGTAGATATTAACAGTACGGAAAAGGAAAAATGCGAAGAACTTCTTAAAGCAGAAATCCTGTACCAACTCGATCATTTGAGTGAGGATGAGCCTGTGATGTTAAAATTAACGATTCCAACACAGACAAACTTGTACAAAGAGTTCATTGACCACCCAAAAGTAGTGCGGGTCGTAGCGCTTTCTGGTGGTTACTCGACAGACGTAGCAAATGAAAAGCTAAAAGCAAATGAAGGTCTTATCGCCAGCTTCTCAAGGGCTTTAAGTCAAGATTTGAACGTCAATCAAACAGATCAAGAATTTAATGCTGCCTTAAAAGAAGCTGTAGAATCCATTTATGATGCCTCGATCTAGAAGGAAAAGCAGTTACTATAAGCCAAGTGCCTGGCACCTTAGACCCTGAATTGTCCAAGGTGCCAGGGTAGGATGGTGTTATCATATGAAAAAAACAACAAAGCTTAAAGAGGCTGACTTATATGAACCAATTCAGACCCATTTTATTCAAGAAGGTTATGAAGTCTATGGTGAAGTAAAAGATTGTGATATGGCAGTGGTTAAAGGTGATGAGTTAATCATCATTGAATTAAAACGTAACTTGAGTGTAGACTTACTCATACAAGCAACAAAGAGACTGCAGATATCAGAGCTTGTTTACATTGCCGTACCCAAAAAACCAATGCACAAACCAAGATCAAAGCGCTGGAAGGATGTATGCCAATTAGTAAAAAAATTAGAATTAGGGTTAATTCTTGTTTCATTTACAGGAAATCATAAGAAATCAGAAATTATCTTTCACCCAACTCCTTATAACCCTCGGAAGAATACAAGGCCAAATAAGCGCAAACGACAGGGAATCCTAAACGAAGTCGATGGTCGAAGCGCTGATTTCAATATTGGTGGAACAAACAGAACACAAATCATGACTGCATACAGAGAGAACTGTATTCAAATCGCTTGTTACCTTGAACAGGGAGAGCGATCACCTAAAGCATTACTCGAGATGGGGACTGGCAAAAAAACGTCATCGATTTTAACGAAAAACTACTATGGATGGTTTGATAGAGTTAGAAGAGGCGTCTATGTTCTGAGTGAAAAAGGCAAACAAGAAGTGAGTGAATATCCCGACCTTCTGGCTTATTACAGGGAAAAATTATAGGGAGCAGATTCTGAGAAGTTTGGGTCATTGACCCCAGTAAAATTACTTAATTTGTGAAGAGATTCATTTAACGTGCAAATTTTTTAATAAGAAAACAGAGAGTTATGGCAGATTTTAAAACTAGCAATCGTTGGAAAATAAGGTGTACTGAAAACAATATTTTGTATCAAAAAAAAATCTTTTAACATTATGTCATTGGAACTTTATACTGTGCTCTTTCGTATATAATACAACAAAAATATTCTGTATATTGGGAAAGGGGTTACCATTATGAAAAAGCGGTTTATTTTTCTATTACTTTTATTTGTACTTTTGGCTTCTGCTTGTAATAATATCGACGAACTATCTGGGCAAACTTTTAATGTTGCTTATACGCCAGTGCTTCATTTTGAAAATGACAATGAAAATTTAGAAATAAAATTTACAGTTAAAGAAAGTGATAAAGATTTCAGCGAGTATTCTGCAATAATTAGTGATGTTGATTTTGTAATTACGGATACGGATAAAATAAGCCACTTTAAAAATTTATCCCTTACATTAACTAAAGATATGTCAATTGAATTCCTAAAAGAAAAGTCCTTATAGGTCAACTTTTAGTTATTTTATTAACTGGTGCGATACTGCAATAAGTAGTTATGACTTAATCCTAAATAGGAAAACGGATTACTTTTCTCTGTAATTTTAACTCTAATAATATGACGGGAATTACCCAAATATAATTTCTATTTACTTTTAATACTATCAGAAACACACCCTATTCTTTTATAATAATCCTGCCCCTTTAGGTGAACAAGTACTTCAGTTCATTTGGATAGTCTTCTTGTACTGCATTTGGATTGTTCAGCAACTCCATAATCTCAATAATTCGTGGAAAATGCGTATTTTCTAAACAATGGATGCTATTCTTGTGTCCAGCATATATGAATTTTTAGGATTATATATATTAATAAGTTTTCTGCCTCCAACAACCTTTTCTTATTCCACAAATCTGCTTCGTTAGCACGATAAGCGACCATCCTTATTTAACATTGAGTTTTATGAGATAGAATATTTTTCTTTAAAAATTGGACTAAGTTCACTCCACACATCAAATTTATTACCATCTAAATCATAAAAAACAAAATTTCTTCCAGAATGTCCTCTGTCTTCAATAGCTCCAACTCTAATGTCATTCTCAATAAAGTCTCTGTGTATTACTTCTAAAGCATCTAAACCATCAACTTCAAAAGTGATAGAAAAACGTTCTTCACCATAAATATCAATGAAATTGGAACTTTGGTTTTCATTTGTTTTCACAAGGAAAATACTTTGACTGGCAAGATTTAAAATCGCTTTGTCTTCATCTTTATAACTTAATTCAGCACTTAATTTATTTTCATACCATTCAGATGAAAGTTCCACATTAGTTACTGGAATATATGTAGTACCCACCCGCCATAATTTTTTATTCATCTTAAAACCCCCTCCACTTTTTGATAAGTTGCACAATAAACGACCATCCTTATATAACAATCGCTAGTTTGTTTAATTACAAAAAATCATTCAATGGCTAAGTCAAAACCATCCTTGTACGTTGTTATTGCGATTTTTTTCCCATCCTTTTCAAAAATCTTTTTAGAACCTAATACTTCTATCTCTTTCCAACCAAATAATTTTACGTGTTGAATATAAAGACTATTTATTCCATTAAAGTCATATGAAATGTAACTTTCTGAATGTTTTCCATTAATTTGAGCAATGATTGGTATTGGAAAGTTATATATTGAGGATTGTTTAAGACTTCCGAAGACTGAAACTAAAAGAATAAGACTAAGTATTCCTGATACAATTAGCAGTTTTCTCGACTTCATTTAGCCACGACACCCCTTCTCTTTACTTTCTTATTCAACTAATGCTTCTTTAGCACTATAAGCGATCATCAATCGCTACCCGTTGGAAAGGACACCAGTTAGCTTAATATTAACATTTGCAAATCATTAAAATATTTCCATCAGGGTCTTTGAAATTAAAATAATGATTATGTTCAATTTCTGTAATCAAATTAACACCTTTAATCCTCATAAAATGAAATGCTTCTTCAATGTTTTTTGTATTGAAGTGGAATGCTGGAGTTTTAAATATTCTATCCTCTGAATAAATCTTGCTATCTAACACAATCCCTGTACCTTCCATAGGTATAACGTAAAGATGACCACACTGAATTTCCCCATCTGTTTTTAACCCTAAAATATCGCAGTACCAATCTCTTGCTTTCTCTATGTTGCTTACTGGGATAAATACTGTTCCAATTTGTTTTAAAATAGGATTTTGCATAAAAACCCCCCCTTTAAATGAGCTTAGTTAAATATTCCACATATTTAATATAAAATCCTGCCCTTTAGAAAAGACCGCCATAACGACGTTCTCATTGTTGTGTTAAAGCACAAGTTTGTTTAATAAGATTAGACAGATTATAATTTTCTACCGATAAAATTAGCAGAGACAGGTCTTAGATCTAATTCTCTTGCCCAAACAGAAAGTTGACCAATATGATGAATTTCGTGAGCAATTATATGGTGAATTATTTCATCCTTCGTATATTTATCTTCATCCCAGGCAACATTTACGAGTTCATCTCTTGATTCCTCTAAAATAGTTTTTAAATCAACAACAATTTCATTTCTGAATGTGTCTGATAGCGATTTAACCTTTTCAAGCGTATTATAATCAGCAAACGGAAATGCTATATCTTCTTTCCCTTGAATACCACGAATCCAACTATATTCCGCGTCAATAATGTGAAAAAGGGTATATAAAATATTTCCTACTCCCCCTCTGCGGTCTTTTAACAACTCATCAGGTGTTAGTAGGTTACACCAGTCAAACCATTCATCTCTTACCTGCCAGTTATACTCAAAGAACCAAAGGAAACACTCCTATAATTTGATTATAATAATAGTAGTTAAAGCATTTAGGTACATTCCTTCACAAACTTGTAACTTATTACCATCTAATTCATAAAAACAAAAAACTTATTCACTCCGTTATCTGTATTCTACTAAGAGTTACACTACTTTCTTTTAATATCTCATAAGTATTCTCAATATTTTTAGAGTAAAAAATCGGGAATACTTTACTATGCGAAGATTTCACATCGCCCTCCTCAATAGTTAGCTCATTCGAGTATCCTGCTGCGTTAGCACAATAAGCGACCATCCTTATTTAACAATCGCACCGTTAGTTCAATAAATTAGCTTCACTTTTGAGAATTCCATAATATACAAGATCTATATATTTATTTTCCTTCAAAACATGATTTCTTAAAACACCTTCTTTTCTCATTCCTATTTTTTCTAAAATTCTACCAGATGCTAAATTTGAAGCAAAGTATCGAGCAAATACTTTATGATATTGCTTTTCAATAAAAGCAAAGTCGACTACAGCTTTTGCAGCCTCTGTGGCATAGCCATTTCCCCAATATTCTTCTCCCATCCAATAAGCAATTTCCCCGTTTTTAAACTTTTGATTGTTAGTTAATGCTATTGCTCCGTATAATTCTCCCGTAATCTTATCGGTAATAGCAAATTCATACGACTTATCCTCCTTAAAATTAGCAAGGTGATTTTTAATCCATAATAAAGCATCCTCTGTAGAATACGGATACGGTAGATATAAAGTATTTTTATAGATGTTGTAGTTATTACAAAGTTTTGCAATCTCAGGTGCATCAGATTCTTTAAATAGACGTAGAAGTAATCTATTCGTTTCTATGATTGTTTCTGTTTTATTGTAGATCATTATTTCCCTCCCAAAAAACGATATTAATCAAACTTATACTTAATTGGGAAAGAATAAATCTTCTCTCTCCAATAATTTATATTTTATTAATCCATCCTTATACTAAAACTGCGTAGTTAAAGACTGAATAAAGAAAAAAATGTAATAAGACTTAATCTTACAGGCAACTATCAACTTATTTAACAATTACAGATCATAACCACATTACCATCCGGGGCTTTTATGTTAAACCAGGCTGTATCGCCTACCCGCTCTATTTCTCTCACAATTTCAATACCTTTGTCCTTTATATACTTGTATGCTTCTCCAATTTTTGGAGCATATAAATTAAAAATTGGGTTGGTACTTACGTTATGTGTAAATTCAGGATCAAAGGTGTGATCATCTAAAGTAAGGGATGTAGTCCCAACTAAGGGTATGTTATAGACAGGTGAAACTACTTGATCTAAATCAATATCAAGCCCTACTAAATCAGAGTACCATTTTGCTGACTCTTTCAAATTAGTTACATGAACAAACACACCATTCATTTGGTTTTTAATGGGTAATAATTTATGCATTTTATAATTCCTCCTTTTTTATTGGACATTTATATAACATCTCTCAGTTTCAATCAAATAAATTTATCTCCTCTAACTTATTTAATGCACGTATTATCACTGTAAAAGAATTTTATTAGTTTTTATTTGTTCCGCTAACCTGTTTCTTTAGCACAATAAGCGATCCTTCTTATTTAAAAATTGCACCAGATTGTTTAAGAACAAAATGTTTAAAGAAATAAAACCATATGCTCCTCATCATAATATGTATTATCTATTTTCAATGCACGTTTCTCTTTTCCAATTATCTCAAACCCACAAGAGGCATATAACTTTTTAGCTGGGATATTAGTTGTTACAACACTTAAATAGATTTGCTCAATACCTTCTAATCTATAAGCTTTTTCAAGTACTTTTAAGATTAAATCCTTTCCTAAACCAATTCCACGCTTCTCTGGTTTAATATACATTGCCACAATATTTGCTCTATGGTTCAACTTTATTAATTGCTCAGTTATTAATGTAACAACCCCTACAAGTTGAGATTCTTCGAAAGCACCAAAAGTAAATGTGTTTGCCGGTGTAGTAAATCTATTTTTGTACTTTTCTGCTGTTTGATTTTTTTCCTCTTCATAGCTTGATGCAAAAGCGTATGGGCTACTTTGGAGTGCTTCAAGCCTTATAGAAAGATAATCTTCAGCATCAGTTCGATTTAATTGTCTTATTTCCATTTTCCCTCTCCTAAGCACAGTATATTTCCATAATTAAAACCGTCCGCAAAATGCAATTCCTGATATAATTCAATTGAATTTTTAGGTATAAAGAAATAGACATAATATAATGAACCACCAGCTATAATTAAGACTACAACTAAGAAAGCAATCCAATCTATTAGTGTTTTTTTCTTTGCACCCCTCAAAATTTCTCCCCCATCTCTTTTTAAACAATCCTGCTACGTTAAAGTTAAAGCTTATTCAGTAAACTTCCTGTATTCTCAAGCTGCAAAGCGCTTATAACAGAAATTGTCGAGCGGGACCCGATAGTTGGATTAAAATAATCTACCTATTAAGTTATAAGGATTTACCTCCCAAGTTTCATAAGGGGTGAAATTTTTAGCTTCCATACAATCAATTGTGCGAGACTTCATATGTGGGCGAGTTATGTAATTATCTATATTTCCCTCAGTAAGTTTAACGAATTTAGCCTCTTTAATTTCTTCTGGTTGAATTTTTATGTCTCCACTAACATAGTTCGCCTTAAACACCACGGATAATAGATGTTTTGTGGCATTGTAATACAATCCTGTTATACCAATAGGTGAGATAACTATTCCTGTTTCCTCTAATATTTCTCTACATACAGCTTTATCAAGAGGTTCTCCTTCTTCCACCTGTCCTCCTGGAGCTTCCCAAGTATCAGACCGCCAGTGTGTCTTGACTAATAGAGTTTCTCCATTTTTGTTAGTAACATTAGCAGAAACTGCAATTATATGTTTTGGTGTCGTATCCATTTTCCATTCCCCCGTTTTGTTAATAATATTTAATATTATCTTGAAAAACCAATACCCCCTGTTTTTTTTACTTGTTCTTTAACTGGCAGGATTGTTTAACAAAAGAAAATTAACCCTTTAACAAATAGTTGTTGGAATTTTATGTTAATATTAGTGTAACATGCAAAACTACAAAATCAATAAGGGGAAAAATGTATGGAAACATTCAACACATTAGTTCGTTGGGATTTAAGTAATCTCCTATGTGGGCCTGACTTGGAAAAGTTTGAAGATTATTTGAGTAGCATTCAAGAAAAGTTGACAGAAATCGAGGAGTATTTAAAAACCAATACCTTGAATGACGGTGAATTGACCTCGATTTCGCAAATAATAAAAAATATTGAATCAGCAGAATCCTTTTATTACTGCTTAACCACAGAAAACATTAACTCTCCTCGCCTAACATCATTAAACGGATTCATATCAGTATTAAAATCACAAGTTAGCTTTATATTATCAAATTTGCAAGAAGACCTAAGTAATATGAGTGAAAATCAACTAGCAAATTGGTCAAATAATATTTATCAAAAAAGTCTTATAGTGGATTTACTTAAGGATGCAGAAACGACAACAAGAGAAGAAAAGGTTGTTTCAAATTTTGCCAGAGAAACATTAGCTGGTCTTGAAGACCTTTATATACAAGTTCGTAATAATATAAAAATAGATCCAGTCAGCGGAGGGAATGAAATATCTTTTGCTGAAGCAATTAATTTAGCATTGGCACATCCAGAACAATCTAAAAGAATTCAGGTATTCAATGAACTAAACAAAACCCTTGAAACACAAGCGAATATCTTTGCTTCTATATATAATCAAATGGTAGGACTAAGACTAAATGAAAATAAGATAAAAAAAGTAGACTACCTTGACGAATCCTTAAAATTAAATGGCATATCTAGACCAATACTTAATGCTATGTGGAATGCAGTAGAATCCAATATACAAGAGCTTTCAAGTTATTTCAAAATAAAAGAAGAAATAGGAACTGAAAAACCCTCTTGGTATGAATTGATGACTTCATCTCAAAATGAGTCGATTCAGATTACTTTCTCACAAGCTGTTGAGGAAATAACAAGGTCTCTTTTGAATATTGACAGCAATATGTGTGAGTTTGTAAGAAGTACAATTACGCAAAGGTGGGTCGATGCGGAGCAACGAGGAACAAAACCACCTGGTGGATTTTGTGCTCCATTTATTCCAGAAGGTGAATCACGAATTTCATTAAGTTTTGATAATAGCATAGATAGTGCTAGAAGACTTGCACACGAACTTGGTCATGCTTGGCATTTTAAACAAATGAAAGATACCCCTTCAATACACTTTTCAGATGATACATTTGAAATGACAATGGCAGAAACTTCTTCAGTCTTTTTTGAAACAGCATTTATTGACTATATTATCCAAAACACCAAAGAAGTTTCAGTTAAAAGAGCAATTCTTGGGTCAAAGATTGAGCGTAGTCTAAATTATTTGATGTCTATAAGAGGAGCCTTCTTATTTGAGAATGAGTTTTATGAGCGTAGAAAAAAAGGACAATTGAATGCCAAACAGTTAGAAGAACTTTCGTTAACATGTCAGGAAAAAGCATATGGAGATAGTTTAAGTGAATATGAGTCTTTTGTATGGATTAAATATGGACAGTTTTATCAAGCTAATGTTCCTTTTTATAATTATCCATATACTTTTGGGTTCTTATTAAGTATTGGACTTTTAGAACTAGCTAAAGAGGATAAACAATTCAAACAAAAGTTTCAAGGATTCCTGAGTGAAACTGGAATTCTGCCATTAGAACAACTATTTAAGAAACATTTCAATATAGACCTTTCACAACCAGATTTTTGGCAACAGTCGGTACAAAGATCAATTCAAGATATAGAACTATACAACCATAGTTTGTAAATAAGTGTACTTAAACTATATGGTGTGTTGCTACAATATATGGCGACGATTTTGTTAGTAACTGGCAGGGTAATTTAATAAATGTTTAGGAGTTGTCAAAATGATTGAACATAAAATTTTCCGAATTTAGAAACAGATAGGTTATTATTGCGAAATGTAAATAATGAGGATGTTGATTTTATTTATAGGCTTTTTAGTGATGAAAGAGTATGTGAATTTTTATCTGATGAAGAATTATTTATAAGTAGAAATGATGCAATAGAGTTTGTTGAATGGAATAAAGACCCAGAAAAAAAGGGATATAATCGTTGGGTATTAGTCAAAAAAGGTGCTAACCAAGAACAAATTGGAACCTGTGGATATGATAATTGGGACAGAATGAACAATATTGCAGAAATAGGCTATGATTTATGGCACGAATATTGGGGACAAGGATATATGAAGGAGGCATTAATTAGTGCAATTGAAAGTGGATTTAATCATATGAAATTGAATAGAATTAACGCTTATGTTGCTTTAGATAATGTCAACTCTATCAAGTTATTAGAAAAGCTTGGATTTGTTAATGAAGGAGTATATAGAGATAAGCATTTATTTAGGGGTAAATATTATGACCATTATTCCTTTTCTTTGTTAAAAAGAGATTGGAACGAATACTAAGGTATATTAAATATCAAACTAACGAACACAATTAGTACGTGATTGATTGTACTTAAACAAACGGGGTGCGATTGTTCAATAAGAACAGTCAATTCTTGTGCTAATAAAACAGGATAGTTGAATAAGGAGTGGGTTGTTATGAAAAAATTATAGTTTTTATTTTGGTTATTAGTCTTAATTCTGTTCGCTGCTGCCTGTAGTCATACCCAGGAACCAAAAACTACCACCGAAGCAGTGGTTTCACAATCGAGTAAAGAGGAATTCGATAATGTTGGAACTACTGGATTAAATAATCCTAAAAAAGATGACTTTCTCAAATTTACTTTCAACTTTGAGGTTGAACACGCTGCAAACAATACACGAAAAGTTGAATTTCCTAAACGGAAAAGTTGGAAAGAAGCTGTAAACTCGATAGATGATAAAGATAGGTTTTGGTTTGGAGATGGTTATAAAGAGAATTCCGATGGTGAAAATTTTGCAAGATATGAGAGTGAATTTGTTTTTTACTCCAAAGGCTTGAATGAGGAAGAAATCAGGAAGGCTTTTAACTCTATCACTTTAGAACTTTATTTAGACATTGAAGAAGGAGAGACCTTTGAAAAGGAATATAAAGTTAGTGATATAGTTAAATTTAATAACAACCAAAGTTCTTAAAGAAACGGGTACTTTAATATAACAATGGCGGTCTTTTTTACTAAAGGATCAGGATCAAAATGAGTTAGGGGAAGCTATATGAATTTAAAGTCGTTAGCGTCTGAAATTTCTAAAGTCTATATGCAAAATCCAAAGGTTGAAGCTGTTCTGCTTGGCGGTTCTGTTGCACGTAATTGGAATGATGATTACTCTGATATTGAATTATTTGTTTTTTGGAGAGAGAGTCCCACTGAACAGGACAGAAAACTTTCTATTCATACAGTTAATGGTAAAATTATTGATTTTCATCCTTATGAGGAAGAAGAATGGTCAGAAACGTATATAACACAAGAAGTAAAATTGGAAATTAGTAACTTTTTAACCCAAACTATCTATAAGATCATTAATGATGTAATTGTAAAGTATGAAACTGACTTAGATAAACAATGTCTTGTAGCTTCAGTTAATGATGGAATATCGCTTGGTGGCGAAGAAATGATTAGTCAACTCAAGGAAAAAGTAAAGGTTTATCCTAAAGAGTTGAGTAAGGCTATGATAAGAAATAACATCTACCTGGGTAACAGGTGGAGTAATCGTGAGGCTTTGCTTGCTAGAGAGGATTGGCTAATGCTATACATGGTAATTGTTTCAGCACATTCCAATATTATGGGAATATTGTTTGGTTTAAATCGATTATATGTTCATCATCCAGCTTATAAATGGCAAAATCATTCTTTAGAAAAAATGACGATTGTTCCCAAGAATATATCGAGTCGTTTGAATTCTATCCTATTAGAACACCCTAAAAAAGCTGTGATAGAATTAGAAAATATTATTCAGGAAATTTATCAATTAATACAAAGTGAGTACCCAACTATGGATTTATATAAAGTTATGGATCAGACACTTTTTCTAAGACCAAAACAGAATTAGATTAATAGTTGTTATTCAGCTAACTGACAATTGTTAAATAAGAAAAGTCGCATATTGCATTAAAGGGGCAGAATAGTTAATTAAGCATTTCTTACAGAAGGTTTACTTTTGGGGAGGTATTTTAAATTATGGAAAATATAGAAATTGTTCATTTTTACTATAACGACCCTGACATAGAAAAAATCGGAGAACTGTATTGTACGATTTTTTTGACAGATGATTATTCACTTGAAGATAAAGAAAATGCTATAAAAAATATTAAAAAGCACGCTAGTTATGAAGGCTTTATCGGTTTAAAAGCCAAAGATAACAAAGGAAATATAATCGGTTTTACATACGGCTATACAAGTTTGCCAGAACAATTTTATAGAGGAAAAATTACTAAACAATTATCAGAACTAGAAATAAAAACTTGGTTATTCAATTGCTTTGAATTTGTTGAATTAGCAGTAAACCATTCTTATAAACGTCTTGGTATTGCAAGTAAATTACACGATATTCTGTTGGAAAACATTAATCGTAAAACCGCAGTATTAACAACAGGCATTGAGAATATACCTGCAATTAGTTTATATAAAAAGAAAGGTTGGGAAATCATCAAAAAAGATGCCCCTATTATTTCAGAAGATAATTTACAAGTAATAATGGGCAAAGTATTAAACTGATTTAGGAGGAATTTATGACTAAAGAAATGTTGCTAAAATAAATTGAGTTTTTAAAAATAAATCTAAGCAATTATATTCGTTTGTATAATCAAGAAAATGCACAATGGTCTCCAAATAGTCAACTAAGGAGTTTCTTGTCCTTAACGAACCATATATGTGGCGTACCATGCGTTGCAGCAAGATGACAAGTTACAAGTTAAGGTAACCGAGCTGAGAACATACGATACATTTCAGGATATGTACAAAGATATTCCCTTTAAAGAGTTCGATTGTGAAGGTTGGACATTGAAAGAAATGGTAATATGATATATATTCTCCTGAACAAGAAAAGGAATGGGGAACATTAGCTATTACACTTAAATATTAAAGTCGCAGAATCATAAAATGGTATAACGGAAAAAGGTGGCGGAATTATGTATAAGCATACTTTATGCTTTATTAAAAAGAAGGATAAAATTCTAATGTTAAATCGTAAATATTCTCCATTAAAAGGATTGTGGAATGGTGTCGGTGGAAAAATTGACGAAGGAGAAACGGAGACGCAGTGTGTCATTAGAGAAGTAAAAGAAGAAACTGAGATTGATGTATCAATCGAACAGATTAAATACAAAGGTATCATCACCTATGAATTTGATAATTCCTTTAAAGGTGGAATACACATTTATTTAGTAGATATTCCAAATGAATATGAATATTTAACTCCCAAAACCACTGATGAGGGTATCCTTGATTGGAAAGAAATCACTTGGCTTTTGAGTGAAGATAATTATGGTGTTGATGTTATGATTCCTCGACTATTGCCAACGTTAATAATTGATCCTAATGAGTACCAACACAACTTTGTTATTGAAAATAATGACATAAAAGAGTATACCTTAAATAAAATTGTGAATTAGTGTATTTAAACAAACTGGTGCTTTAATACAATAAGAATTTTAGTAATAAGGATTCTTCAGCTAAATAGGAAGTATAGTTAAAGATGCTTGAATGTATAATGATTCTGAATTATAAGGAGACCGTACTAATGAGTAATAAACGTATTATTGAAGCTGTATTTTTAGACCGAGACGGAACAATTGGTGGAGATGATACTGTACATTTTCCAGGATCATTTGAATTATTTCCCCATTCTCAAGAACTAATAAGCAAATTGAAGAAAGATGAAATAAAAGTATTTTCATTTACTAATCAGCCGGGAATATCAGAAGGGAAAGCAACTTCACAAGAATTCATTGACGAACTCACTAAATTTGGCTTCGATGATACTTTTATTTGTCCACATAGTCATAATGAAGGTTGTAGTTGTAGAAAACCTAACACGGGTATGCTTCTCAAAGGAGCAGAGAAATATAAATTAAACATAGAAAATTGTATTGTCATTGGAGATAGATGGAGTGATTTGGTAGCAGCTTCTAAAGCAAACTGCATTAAAATACTTGTGAAAACAGGTGCAGGTAATTCGGCATTAAACGAACACTATGACAAAATAAAAGATATAGACATTGAATACATTGCTGAAAATATTAAAGACGCAATAGATTGGCTATACCGCCAATTCGAGATTAAAGATTTATCTTTTTCTTCTTGAACTATCTGGTGCGTTAACACAGTAAGTGGCGAGGGTCTTTTTAATAACTGGCGGAATTATTCAATAACTAAATCTTAGTTAACTAAAAAGACGTACCCATTTGTACGTCTTTTTGATTTTGTGATTTAATATAAATTATTTTTTCAATTGCCATTTCAACATATTTTTTTGGGGTTCTATCCTTTTCATATGCAATTTTTCTAACACACACTCTTATTGAAGCAACATTATCGCCCTGACATTCAGTGACTATCTTTTCTACATTTTTAAATGAGAAAGCCCACTTTATAATTTCTCTTACGGCTTCCGTTGCATAGCCTTTGTTTTGGGCTGAGGGTACAATTCCATATCCTACTTCAACAGTTTTTTCTGAATTGGGTTTGCCTTTAAATCCAATATCGCCAATAATAGTGTTATCTTCTTTATTGATAACAAGCCATACACCCCAACCTATATGAGTAGAGTCCTCTTTTAATTCCTCTAAATACATATTTATATGAGAACCAATTCCATATTCATTCGTTGCTGAAATAATTTGTAATGACTCTTCTGTGCAAGGTGTGATTTTTAGTCTTTGAGTTTGTAATTCCATTTATTATCTCCTTTTAAATAAGTATTATCACCTCGGTAGCAATTAACAAGCTAATTAATTCATTCATAGTCATATCCCCTTTTAGTTTTTATAATTTATTTTCAATAAAATTAAGTTATGGTAACATTGCTAATTTTCTGTTTTTTATTACCAAAATAATATTAAGCATTTATTGTGAGGAAATATACTTAAACTAAATGATGCGTTAGATAATAAAGAGCAGGTCCAAAAAAGTACTTTGAATATAAGTATTAAAGTACACTTTTTTCTACATTATAGCCTAATACTATATCGCCATTTAACTTTTGATAATAATGGTACTCAACATGAAAACCGAGTTGCTTATAAACTTTTAGTAAACATTGGTCTTCTAAATCTAATATTGGATCAGTTCCTTTTGGAACAAACGAGTAGCGATAATCATGTCCTACTCTTGTTTTAATTTTGGTAAAGGGACTTTTCCTTGCAAAGTTAACAAAAGCTTTGAGCATTTTGTAAACAATGTCCTCATTTCCTTTTAATCCTTCACTAGCTGATATACTTGGTGATACTGTTTCCGGTTCATTACGAGGAATTCTATAACGCATAATTATATATTCCTTGTTACTTGAAAAAACTAGTTCTTTCTCTTTTCTGAACTCATTCTCTCGTTTTTCTACACTAATATTTCCTGGTAAGATTTGATCCGCTATTAGTTGAAAGCAATTCAAAAAAAGTTCGTCCGTTGTTGTTATCATGTGTTAACCCTCCTATTAAATTGAAAAAATATACTAAATTATAACATGTAACTGGTAGATATAGTGAACATTTTATATCAACTTACCTATATCCAGAGAAATAAAACAAACTCAGGGTTCTACAACTTTACTAAATTTACGCACCTATCAAAAAATTCATTCTCTTTTGTACACTTCCCCTCCATTGGTCGGTTCTGCGATTAGAGTGCGGAGAGAAAAATTGTTGAATCAGATAGGTATTAGCCCCATGAATTTCCATCCCATCCCAACCAGCTTTAATTGCCCTTCTTGTTGCTTCTCCAAAAGCAGTAATCGTTTCATTTATTTCTTCTTCCGTCATTTCTCTTGGTGTAATCGCTTCTTCTCGTTCTGGTGCTACCGCACTCGCACTAATAGGTTGCCCATCAGGTAGTAGATCTGGACGTGCCATTCTACCGGCATGGTAAATTTGTAAAATGGCTTTTGCTCCTTGATCATGAATCGTTGCAGCTAATTTTGCTAAACCAGGTATTAATTTATCAATATCTGTGCCAATTTCGTTTGGAAAACCTATCCCACTTGGTAGGACATGTGCAAAATGAAGTAAGTACGGCCCTCAGCACTTTCCCTATAGTAGGCTAGTTCTTGTTCCGAAACACTTCCGTCCTCATTAGAAGACGCGTTTGTCATTGGAGCCATTAATACTCGATTCTTAAGTGTCACCCCTGAAGGCAACGTAAGTGATTCAAATATAGCTTGATACTTTGTATTCATAATTCTATCTCCGTTGGTTAATTTTTATAGATGACGCTATTACAATTTCAAATCGTTAATCACGATGTATTTTTCCCATAATAATGCCGTCTAATTCAAAATCTTCTACTACATCCACTTCCACCACGAGCTCTTCCTCTTTTTCAGGCATCACGGTAATAGTCACCTGCTTGTTCTTTCCTGCATTGGCGACCATTCCATCTTCATCCTGAATGTTTTCACTGAGTGGTTCACGTATCAAATAGAAATATAGACCTTATTCTCAACCAAAATGAAAAATAAGCGCTAAACCTATACAAAGGCCAGCGCTCTATTTAACATATCTCTTATGATTTTATGTACTTATAATGAATAAAGTCATATGTGTTATACTTATCGTCTCTCAAGCCAAGATTTTGGAAATGGTTCATCTCTAAAACCCTTTGAGATGCGTAATTGTTTGTAGTTGTCTTTGCATGTATTTCCTTTACTTTAATTTGATTTTTCATTTCATTTAAAAGCAACCTCACGCTTTTACCTGCAAGCCCCATGCCCCCATACGCTTCATCAACTCTAAAACCTAACTGACCAATTCCATGCGTATCAATATCTATCAAATTAATTCTTCCAACAATGATTCCACCCTGACTTTTTATCAAATAGAAGTACGACTCTTCTCTATCCTGCTCATCAAGTAAGTTCTGATGTCTTTGTTTAAATTCCTTGTATTCATAATAGTCATCACCACGACTTGAAACCATTTCTTTTAGAAAACTTGGCATTCGCCAAGTATTTGGGCGATGCCTTAGTTGCACTTATGCAGAAAGAAATATGGTTATGCTTTCTTAACTGCCAAAAAAAGAACGATTATTTATTTCAAATTCAAATAAAGCCTCTGCATCTTCAAGCTTTAATTTTTCACTATATATTTCCACCTAGATCCTACCTCCAATACATCTAAACCTACTCCTAAGCATTCCTTCAGTTCATTATAATACAGAAAGAATCCACTTTGATCATGTCAAAATGGATTCCCCTTTGATTCGTCCAGAACCATAGTCCTGCATGTTTTGTTTAAATAAACCATTTATTTTACATTTCTCTTTACCAGAGATCTGTTACCCTTATCCATCTTTCGCCTTGTTACTCACTCAGCCTTTTCCGGCTTGAAAAAACGATCTAAAAATCATGTATTTCTTCTTTTTCTTATCGATAGCGTGATTAGTTTTAGTAACGATTCTATTTTGACAGGCCTCTTTTTTCAATTGTTCCATACGGTCGTTAACGATACTTTTATAAATATCTATATGAAAATGCACGATGATACCTCCCTTATGTTGCTAATATTGTTTCTCATACAACCGGGAAGGCTTTTAGTTTTCGGCAGGGTGACGGAAGTTCGCTTCACAAATAACCCCTGCTTTTGGAGCAGGGAATCCACACTTCAGGTATGAATATGGTTCCTTACACGTTGAACTTTTTCTTACTTCTATGATTTTATAAGTTTATACAAAAATCACCTTTATTTGTGTAGTCATTATTATTCAGCCTCCTTTCACCAGGATCTATCGCGACATATCCATTAACTCACAAAACAAACCCTACAAACAAGCGAAAGAATAATTATAGTTATTTATTATTACATAAATATACCAGTAAATAGGGAATCTTTAGTTTTCACTTTATTATGAATATTTATGTTAAAATAAATGCAGAGATTGTGAACGATTACACTCAAACTAACGACGCAGATAGTTGAATAAGAAAGAGCAGGAGTAGGGGGGATGTTGTAGTGTGGTTACTTTTAGGTTTTATCGTAGTAGTTATTACTCTTTTATCAATAGACGGACAGCTCAGAAAAGGATATAAGCAACAACAAGAAATAGTAGAATTACTAAAACAAATTAAAGAAAAGCATTGATTTAATTCTTTAATAATCTGGTGCGATTGTTAAATAAGGACAGTCGATTATTGTGCTAACGACGTAGTTTAGTTAAACAAACAGATAAAGTATCGAGGGTGAAAATAATGGCGAAAGAATTAGAAAGAGCTATTGATTTACGGAAGGCTGGGGACCATAAGGAATCTAACGAATTATTTATGAAACTGGTACAGAAGTTCCCCGATAATGCGTCAATTAATTATCAATGTGCTTGGAGTTTTGATTTATTAGGAGAAGAATCGAAAGCAGTGCCTTTTTACGAAAATGCAATCAAATTAGGACTGTCTTCAAATGAACTTGAAGGAGCCTTAGTAGGATTAGGGAGTACATACAGAACACTAGGAGAATATGAAAATTCCAAAAGGGTATTTCAAATGGCAATCGAATCATTTCCAAACAATAGAGCAATTCAAACATTCTATTCTATGACCTTATATAATTTAAACGAACATAGTGAAGCGATGGAGTTGTTACTAAAATGCTTAATAGATACAACAACAGACGAAAAAATTTTAAGTTATAAAAAGGCAATTGATTTCTATTCGAATACATTAGATAAATTGTGGAAGTAGTTTGTGAAAAGGTATACGTAAAGTAAGGGGTGCAATAGTTAAACAACAGGAATCTTCATAAATGACAATTCCTGTTTACTTTTTGTATCACTAATGAGGCAGGATTGTGGAAGAAGAAATATAACGGTTAAGAGTGCAATCAATAGAGAGGAGGAAACCATTTGTTACGAAGAATTTTGTTGTCAATGATATTCATATTTACCATGTCATTTATTTCAGCATGTGGGGAAAGTGCGGAAGATAATGGAGAGTATCCCTATGGTCATTATGAAGATGATAAAATGATAGGTACTGTTTCAGAAGTGAATAAAAGCGGGAGTACTATAGTTGTTGACATTTCTGAATGGGAAAAGCGAGATAGAAAAGGTCCTGTTATGACAGATGAGGGCTATTCATATAAAGCTAAGATAACCGATAAAACTGTCATAAAATCTGAAAAGGATAATGAGACATCAATTGATGATATAAAAAAGGGACAAAAAGTGTTAGTTAATCCGCCAAGTGAGGATGGCTTCGAAGGTCATCCAGACGAAATTATTTTATTAGAAATGACTTATGAAGAAAAGTATTCACGGCTTCTATCGCATACAGATGGAATGAATATTGTCATCATGTATAAGGATGGGGAAACGCTACCTATGGAGATGCAAGAAACTGTCTATGAAAATGTAATGAATATATTGGAGGGGACAGAACACAGAGCTTCAGCTGCATGGGTACCTTATGATGAAAAATTTATTGTAGATTATAAAGAAGAATTGGACATTCAACAGTTTCCAGCCATGCTTGTGTTTGATGGAGAAGAGCTTATTTTTAAAGGATATAGTGTTGATGAACTATATGAGTTTTTTAGAAACTTGATTGAATAAATACTGTATGGGTTTTGTATATGAAAAAAATCACTTAAAATGGGTGCTTTAATTTAATAAGCAATTTTGAAAATAAATATAAGAA